>NZ_JAUNSF010000046.1:17354-22072 GCF_030539355.1 Sutterella sp. | reverse complement strand
AATACAACTGGATTCAGACGTTTATAAACCCCATCTCTAATTGCATAATCAAATATTTCCTTTAATAGATACCCTACGTTGCTCGCGGACCTAGGTATTCTGGCATTCAAATTTTCTAGGAACTCTCTAATATCGTTCTCATTAATGGCTCGCATAGCTCGTCCCTTGAAGTATGTGAATACATGTTTGTTTAATGCATACATCTGATTTTTTAATGTCGCAGGATTTTTATAACCCTTTTCTTCGGAATGTCTTTCCCATATCCTATTAACATACTCCTCAAGACTTTCATTTGCCTTTTGAACTTTGATTCTTTCTTTAATTTCATCTAAACCGATTCCGTCGCTCCACATTTTCCTGATGACAATGGTCTTCTCTTTGGCATCTTCCAAGGAAATTGTCTTTGCACTACCGATTAAAATAATGCCTCGGCTTGTTTTCGATCTCAATGAGACAAAATAAAATCTTTCCCTTTTCTTATCATTAACTCTAAGATACAGTTGCGGAGCTATCCAATAATCCCCATTCGCAACAGATAAAACATTATCTGGACTTATTATCATATAAGATTACCAGGTCTGTTATATTACTTATTTAATTTCCTTAACGAACTAGTGTCTCTAACATCATTTCTTTCTGATAATGCTTCTTCTAGTTGTTCCAATGGAAGCAATTCATCCGCGTATCTTTGCATAATGGCTTTTCTTTGATCCAACAAATCGCTTCGTTGATAAGCTCGATAAGTCTTATTTCCTATATTGTGCATCAGACATTTCTCTGCCAACATGGTATCTACACCATTCTCAGCCGCCCATACTCGAAACGTCGATCTCATCCCGTGAATCGTTCCTCTGCTTTCAAATAGCGATTTTGCGTGAACGCCGAGATCTCCCAGTTTATAACATGTATTGTATCTGCCATAAAATACATATTCCTGCTTCATTTCCTGGCTCAAATAATCCAGAATTATATTCATCTGTCGAACCATCGGAACCCTGAAATCCTCAGCTATACCGTCCTTACGCCTGTCCGCGGGGATATTTATGATCTGGTTCTCACAATCAATCTCTCCCCACTTTAGTAATCTGATTTCCGAATTTCTGCAAGCGCTCAGAGCAATAAAAGAAATGCATAAAGACGCGGTATGATTATTTCTAATCCCCTTTAGCAGATACTCCCTCAATTCCTCAATACTGACAGACTTATAATGTTTCCTTTTATGAATCTTTGAATACTCCGGCAAGTATCCTTCTAACGCATTTTCCCATGAAGCTGGATTGATTCCTTCATACAATCCATCTCTAAGCGCATAATTAAATATCGTCTTAACTAAACCAATAATTTTCATTGTTGATCCCGGAACTTCTTTAATCAAAATCTTAAACAAACCTACTACATCGCTTACCTTAACTTCAGAGATTGGCTTATCCTTGAAATACGGAAATACCCACTTCTTCAGTCTCCACATTTGAAGTTCGGCCGTTTTTTCTGACTTATATTGCTTTAATGTACAATGCGATTTCCAAATTTTTAACGTGTATTCTTCGAATGTTTCCCCTAACTTTCTTCTATTACTTCTATCTCTTTCTTCCCTGGGATCTATTCCATCAGCTATAAGCTGCCGTATTCTGACCGACTCCTCCTTCACCAACTGAAGAGGAATATATTTTGGATTCCCTAGACTGATTTCCTTTCTCTTACCAAAGATGGTATACTTGACGACATAGCTTCTGTATTTGCCGTCGCCCCTGACAACCAGAAATAATTGAGGGGATATCAGATAACATCCATCTTTTACGGAAAATACGTTTCGTTCCGTGATTTTCATCCTTTACCTCCTGATGACGATATAGTTCACGTTCCCTTGCGGAACGACATCAAGAGGTCGGCACAATCAGGCTGGCAGGCCACCTGGTTACGTGTCACACCCTTCGCCCCCATCCGATGAGAACGAGAAGAATGGTGAACAAATCCGTTGCCGACGCTCTGCCAACGATCTTACGGATTGCATCGCATTGATGGGTCATTCGCCCTTCAACGGAACTCAACCATCCTTGTAACTAAATACTTGATATATAAGGATGTTCATTCAGGTCTCATGACCTGATCATTGACCTTTCACCTAGGTCTACGTCTCACTGCATGATCTACGGCCGCCTCCTCGGCTGGACCCAGGGCACGCTCGGCAAGGGCCTCGCTCTCGCCTTCCTCCTGATCGGCCTCGCCGTCGGTCTCATCCGCGGCTCGCTCGTGGGCGCGGTGGTGAGCATCGGCGCGGGTCTTGCCCTCATGTGCACGCCGGCGATCATCAACTCGATCTTCACCGTCACGGCCTAAGAGGCAGCCCATGCTGCCTCAGGGTCACGCGGTGCCGAAGAGCCTGGAGATCAATCCCCGGTTCCTGTTCTGGGAGGTCGAGGATGTGCTGATCACCTGCGTCGGAATCATCGTGGGCGGTCTGCTCAACCACCCCTTCATCGGGGGCGGCCTCGGAGCGATCGCCGCCTGGATCTGGCGCCGGCTCTCAAGCAAGTGCAGCAGAGGCTTCGCCTTGCACTTGACCTACTGGTGGCTCGATGGCTTTCAGCTCGAGCGCACGCCTCCCTCTCACAAGCGGCGATTGCTCGGCTGAAAGACCAGCACGGCACTCTAGCAAAAAACCTCCCTCTCCGCGCGGTGTTTCTGCCTTTGTTTACTGCAAAAGCCCCCCGCAGGAGAGGGAGTCCCGCAAACTTTTCCGCCCTTGAAGTCCCCGCCCCGCGGGGCCGGGGCCTCGAACTATGACCACCAACTCCGCCCACACCGGCCTGGAAGTCATGCGCATCGGCGTGCACCGCTTCTTCACGCTCACCTGGTCCGCGAGCATGGTTCTCAACATCCTGCTCGCGGCCGTGCTGCTTCTGCGCACGCCGCCGGTGCTCACGATCATTGCCCCGTACGGCTCGGACGACCCGGTGGCCGGGTGGCAGTTCACCGACACGAAGCCCGACGCGCGCTATCTCGAGCAGGCGAGCCTCAACGCGGTGACGCTGCTCACCAACATCACGCCGGTCAACATGGAGTCGGCCTACGCGAAGCTCATGAAGCTCGTCGACCCCGAGGTCTACGGCGTCTTCAAGAAGAAACTGCGCGAGGAGCACAGGAGCCTCGCCGCCGACGACGCCTCGATCGTCTTCTTTCCCTACCGCACCCGCACCGACACCTCGTCGATGACAGCCGAGGTGAAGGGAACCCGCAAGGTGATGATCGGCTCGGTCGTCACCGAGACCCGCACCGCGGTCTACCGCCTCACCTGGCGCTACGACACCGGCCGCCTCTTCCTCAGAACCATCGCCGAGATCTCCGCCGACGAGGCCTCGAAGATCTTCCACTGATTTCCTCTTACCCCGCCTTCCCCGATTGACGGTCTTCCGGGCAGGCGGGGTGTTCGTTTTTTCTCCTCGCCCCGACGGTCCCGACCAGCCCCGCCGGGAAAAGGGGGAACTGCACCCCGCCGCCCTTCCTTCAACCCGCACCTCCAAGGACACACAGAAGTGAACCCGCGACATTGCAAAAGTCCCCCGCGACGGCAAACCACCGCCATCGCCCGCCTCACAGCCCTCTCCTCCTGCCTTCTCCTCTCCCTCGGCGCGCTCTCCGCAAACGCCGCAGCATCCGAATCCGCCGACTGGGAAGCCTTCCCCCAGGACGGCGCTCCGTCCCTCGCCACCGCCACCACGTCCCCGTCCCGTTCCGCCGGCGCCGCCTCTTACAGGCGCGCCAAGGAAGCGAGTGCCTCGCTCACGTTCGAGGTGCCGCTCATGCGCCCGACGCGTCTCGCCATCATGGGCGAGCGCATTCTCTCGGCGGTCTACGACCGCAACGACCTCTCGGTCCAGACCGACGCCCGCCTCGGGCAGGTCTACGTGCAGCCTCTGCGCGAAGGCGACATCGCGCTCTACCTCTCGACCGAATCGGGCGAAAGCATCTCGATCATCCTCGTCTCCTCCGAGCTCACCGGCCCGCAGAACATCGTGCTTCAGCGCTCGTCCGCGCCGAGGGCCGGCACCGACACCCGGTCCGTGCGGGTGCTCGAGCCCCTGAGGGCGAGCAACTACGAGGAGGCCGTGAAGCGCCTCGTGCGTCATGCGCTCCTTGACGAGGAGGCCCCCGACGTGATGCGCCGCGGCGCCTGCCCGCGGCCCTCCCAGTCCTTGACGAGGGCGGTGAAGGCGCTCGAGGCGCTCAAGCCCCGCGTGAAGTCCTGCTGGGCCTCGACCGGCATGGCCGCCGCGGTCATCGCCGTGAGGAACCCGCGCCTCGGCACGGCCGAGATCAACGACGCGGCGCTGATCGGCCCGACGTCGCTCGCCGTGGCCGTCGACCGCACGACGCTCTCCTTCGGCGAAACGGCCACGGTGATCTTCGTGGAGGCGGGCAATGGCGAATGACACATTCGACGCGATCCGGAGCCGCTTCTCGAAGGACAGCCTCGAGAACGGCCCGCGGCGCGTCAACCAGATCATGCTCCTCATCATCCTCGGCTTCTCCGGGGCGGCGGTCATCACGGCCGGCCTCTTCATGAGCGCCGACTCGGGCGAGAAGGAGACCGACCCGGCCTCGGTCGTGCAGAACGATCTGACGCTGCACCCCGAGCGCGCGCAGCGCCAGGCCTTCATCTCGCAGCAGGAGGCGCGGCTCGACAACGTCGAGAAGCAGCTCAGGAACATCCAGAGCGC
>NZ_JAUNSF010000046.1:10872-17254 GCF_030539355.1 Sutterella sp. | reverse complement strand
CCGCCCCCGGGGGCGGGCGTCTCGCGATGGTGACGCTTCCCGTCCCGCAGGACACGCGCCGGATTCCGCAGCGCCGGTATCAGGTGGAGCCCCTCTACCGCCCGGACGTGCCGATCGACGTGAACCGCGCCGAGGGCCTTGACGCCGAGAACTACATCCCGGCGGGATCGTTCACGAAGTCGACGCTCCTGACCGGCGCGTACGCCAGCACCGGCGGCGCGGCCGGATCGGCCCCGATGCCGGTGCTGATGAAATTGAACGACCTCGCGGTGCTGCCCAACCGCTGGCGCGCGGCCGTCAAGGACTGCCACGTCACGGGTCACGCCACCGGGGACATCTCGTCCGAGCGGGTGCTCATACGCCTTGACCGTCTCGCCTGCGTGGGCCCGAAGGGCCAGATCCTCGACATCCGGGTCTCGGGCTACGCCGTCGGTCCCGACGGCAAGGTCGGCATCCGCGCGAAGCTCGTCACCCGCTCGGGCCAGGCGATCGCCGCGGCGATCTCGACGGGCGTGATCTCGGGCATCTCGAAGTCGCTCTCGCTCTCCACCCAGCAGATCTCCACCTCGACCCTCACGGGCACCCAGACCGTCGACTTCGGCAACTCGGCCTTGGTCGGCTTCGGCGAGGCGTTCTCGTCCGCGGCCAACCGCCTGATGGACTACTACCTCGACCTCGCAGACAAAATCATGCCGGTTCTCGAGCTTGAAGCCGGCATCCCTCTTGACCTTGTTTTCTCACGGGGCACGCCCCTCTCTTCGGAGTCTTAAGAATGACCGCTTTCAAATCCAACCGCGCACGCTCCCAGTCCCGCCGCGGCTCCTACGCGCAGCCCGTCCCGATGCAGACGGCCGGCGCGGTCCGGGCCGCCGTGAACTCCACTGCCGCCGGCGCCTCCGGCGACGGCGCCCTGATCCTCGTCAGCATGGACGGCATCATCAGCTGCGGCACGGTCGCCTGCGCCGCGCGGGAGGCGAGGTTCATGGTCACGATGTGCTCGGCGGCGACGCAGCTCGGGTGGCCGCTCTCGGAGCTCTGCCACCGCGCCGTGCTCAACATCGGCAACCGCAGGCGCAGCCGTGACTCGGAGGATCTCGGCTGGCTCGAGGCGTGCCGCATCCGCTACCTCGATCTGCCCGAGGACACGCCCTTCCTGCAGATCGCGACCTTCTTCATGGACTGCGACTGCCGCTTCGTGCTCCTCGTGCTGAAGCACTGCTGCGCCCCGCGCGAGAGCCTGCTCCTCGCCTCGCTCGGACTCGCGAAGATGGCCGAGGAGGAGAAGCCCTTCCGGAGCCGCCCCGAATTCCCGCTCGATGATCGCGAGCCCGACCGGCGCATCCTCGAGGATGCCCTCTTCCGCCTGAGGCGCCAGGCCTGGAGGATGCCCGTCCCGGGCGTGAAGTTCTTCGCGGAGGAAGAGCTCATGAACCGGCTCACCCCCGTCTCGGCGCTTTACTTCGCCGGAACGCCCGCATGTCTCGATAAAAACGGGCCCGGGAGGATGAGGGGCCTCGACGGCCTGATCGATCCGGACAACTCGCTTGCGCCCTCGCCGCTTTACCCGCGCTTCGGACACGTCTCGCTCGCCGTGATGAGCGGCGAGGCGAGACTGCGCGGCATGAAGCGCGTGCAGGTCCGCAGGCCCCGCGGCGGCGAGGAGCCGCCCGCGGACGCCGACGGGAGCTCGGAGAGGCGCGGCGCGGACGATTCCGGAGATCCCGGCGTCGAAACGGCCGTCGCGGAAGGCGCTCCCGCCGGGGTCCCCGAGGCCGCCGCTGAAGACGCTCCCGCGGAGGCCCCCGCCGCCGGCGTCGACAGGCGGCATTCGCTTTACATCGGCGGGACCGACAGGACCATCCGCCGCAGCATGCTCGACTGGCTCGATCGCGCCCACCCCGGCTACCTTGTATGGCGCGGAAATGAACCGCTTCCCCGCGGCCCGAAGCTCTCGCCCGACCCCGACCACGAGGTCGCGCTGAGGATGGCCGGGCGGCTGCGCGAGAACGGCGTGCCTGGCTACGACGAGGAGAACCTCTACCGCTCGAACGCGGAGCTCGGCGACCGGCAGAAGCTCCTCCAGGACCGCGAGATGGAGGAGGAGGAGGCCGGCGGGAAGGCCGACGGGAAGGCTGCGAAGAAGACCGGGAAGAAGGCCGACGGGAAAGCCGCGGAGATGGCCGGGAAGAAGGCAGACGAGAAGGCTGCGGAGAAGGCGGGGAAGAAGGCCGTTGAGAAGACCAAAGGCAAAGCCGCTGAGAAGGCGGAGGAGAGCCCGTCCGGAGAGTCCGCCCTGAATTCCACCATGAAGTTCATCCTCGCCGCCGCCATGGTCGCCGGCACCGGAACCCTCTCCGGGTGCGGCAGCATCACGGGGCTCAATGCCTCGGAGGACTTTTCCTGTCCGAATCAGACGGGCGTAAACTGCCGGTCGCTCTCGGACACCTACGCGCTGGAGCAGAAGGAAGGGCTCCCCTGGCAGCAGGCCGAGCGCGCCGAAGCCGAAGCCGCGGCCGCTGCCGCCTTGAAGGCCGAGCTCGAGGGTGATCAGCCGACCATTGAGGTGAAGAAGGTCGAGAAGGCCGTCACCGCCGACTCCGGCACCACCAACGTCACGACCGAGTCCGTCGAGACCCGCGTCATTCCCCCGAAGCCCGTCCCGGCGGAGTCGGCCGCCGTCTCGCGGCACATGAGTCCGGCGGAGCGCGAGTTTGCTCTTCGGCAGGGCGCGGGTGAGGTCGCGGCGCTCGAGGCCGCGGCCGAGCGCGAGGCGGAGCTCGCCCAAGCCGCCGAGGCCGCTCGCTCGGGCACCACCGCGAAGCGCCTTCCCGAGCGCATCGTCTCGATCCGCTTCACGCCCTGGACCGACGAGCAGGGCGACCTCCACGAAGGCAACCGCGTGCTCGTGCGCATCGCCCCGGCCCGCTGGGCCACCGCCTGGCAGGGCAACACGGGACCGGCCGTGACGACCGCGAAGCCCGCGTTCCTCACGGACAAGGCGCCCCGCCGCATCACGACCTCGAACTCCGCCCCCGCCGACGCCGATCCCTACTCGGCCGCCCCGACCGGGCCTGATGGCGCCACGCCCCTGGGCAATGGCGCACGTCTGCGCGCGGCGCAGAAGAAGTGGGTCGATGAGCTCACCGAGCGCGTGCGCCGCGTGCAGCAGCCGCTCAGGGACCCGAACGCCTCCCGCGCCGACACCGGCATCACGGTCGCCGACATGACCGAACGCAAGGAGAACGAATGATGACCACCCGCACCCTCAACTATTCAACCGTCCCCGGGGGAATCGGCCTGATCTTCGAGATCGAGCCCGTGCCCGAGTCCGTCAACGACGCGATCCGGGCGGCGATCCTCTCGGCCGCCTTCGTGCCCGACATGATTCCGAGGCCTCAGCCGGAGCCCTCCATCCCCGACGTCCCGCCCGCCTGCTCGTTTGAGCCGAAAGGGACGCGCATCGTGATGGAGGGCGGACCCAAGTGACCTTCGCTTCCTTTCTCACGAAATTTCGCGGTCGAAAGGACGGTGACCGTGCGCGCGGCAACCCGTTGAGGCCGCTCAGGCTCTCGCGGGAGCTCACGCGCACGGCGCTCGACGGGGACACTCCGGCCTTCGACACGCTCGGGCTGTGGCTCCCCTATGACGAGATCATCGAGGACCGCTTCGTCACGCTCTCCACCTCCCGCCCGGGTCATCCCGAGGGGCTCGGGGTCACGTTCGAGCTCTGGCCGCAGACGGGCGTGGACGATCCGCTCCAGAAGACGATGCTCACGATCGCGGCCGTGCCGCTCCCCGTGGGGAGCACCATCGCGGTCACCTGCATGGCCTCGCCCGCGGTCGACCCGCAGCTCGAGACGTGGGTCAAGTCCCATGAGAAGGGGCTCTCCTCTCTCTCGCCCCAGGCCGCGGCGATCGCCCGCAGGGCCGCGGAGGAACGCGCCGCGCTCTTCCGCCGCGCCGCCCGCGACCAGATCATCCCCGAGGCCCCGGTCGAGGTGCGGCACTTCCGCGTCTGGCTCTCCGTCGTGATCAAGACCGAGCGCCCGTACTCGGACGAGGCGATCGCGCAGGCGCGGTCGGTCGCGCGCTCGATGGAGGCGATCCTCTCGCAGGCCCACCTCTGGGGCGGCGTGTGGACGGCTGACGACTACGCCGCCACCGTCCGCGAGATCGTGAACCCCCAGAAGGTGCGGGCTAACTGCCTCGCTCCGAGGTCCCTCACGCCCTTCGACCAGGTCCGCTTCCAGCTCCTCGACCGCGACACCGAGGTCGAGATCGAGAAGCACGGCGTGAAGTTCCACGGGCTCGCCCACGTCACCGACACCGCGGAGTCCCGCGCGCAGGGCGTCACCGCCATCGGCTTGTCGATAGAGAACTACGCGCCGAGGATCGACCTCGCGCTCACGTCCACTTTGCTCGGCGAACCGGGGAGAGCGGGCGCGCAGATCCCCTGCCCCTTCCTCTTCACCTCGATCCTCGAGATCCCGGACATGGCGAGCGAGAAGGCGCGCGTCAACGCCATGTGCGTGCGCACGCGCCAGATGATGGGCTCGCCCGTGGCGACGCTCGTCACCCACTACCACGAGGCGCACCGGGAGTTCTCGATCGCGCAGAGGTCGTTCGAGTCGGCGGGCGGCGTCGCCCGCGTGCTCCACCAGATGGTGCTCCTCGCACCGGCGGGGCGCGAGAGCGACTGCATCCAGGCCGCGCAGGGGCTCGCGAGGAAGGCGAACATGGACCTGCAGGCCAACACGGCGCTCCACGCCCAGGCGCTGATGGCGGTGCTGCCGTGCTCGGCGGGACCTCGTTTGGCCTCAGACATGAAGCGCATGCGCAGGTTTCCGCGCCGCACCACCGCGACCGCCGTCTGCGGGTTCCCCGTGATGACGGAGTGGCGCGGCACCGGCCGCCGGCCGGGAAACTCGAGGATGACGCCGCTCCTCATGCTCACGGGGAGAAAGGGCCAGGTCTTCTTCGTCGATCCGTTTGCCAACGCCCACGGCTCCTACTCCGCGACCGTCGTGGGGAAACCGGGGTCGGGGAAGTCCGTCGTCATGAACGAACTCGCCTGCTCGACCCTCATGACGGGCGGGCGCGTCTGGATCATCGACGCGGGGTTCTCGTACAAGAAGCTCTGCTCGATCCTCGGAGGCTCCTTTCTCGAGTTCAATGAAACGAGCACCTGGGACATCAATCCGTTCCAGTTTTTGGGCGGCGAAGGCGCCGGCGACAGGGAGCTCCTCGAGATGGTCGTGAAGATCATCGTGGCGCTCGTCACCAACGAGTCGTTCCCGCCCTACGTGGAGGCGGTCCTCTCCGAATGCGTGCAGCGCGCCGCCGTGAAGGCGGGCTCCGCTTCCGGAGGCCGCGCCACGATGGCGGACTTGAAGCGCGAGCTCCTTGACTACCGCCTCCCCGAGGGCGGGGTGGAAAGGAACGCGCTCGAGCTCGCCGCCATGCTCGCGCCCTTCTGCCCGGGCGGAACGTTCGCGAAGTGGTTCGACGGCTCGGGCCGCCCGCTCGACTTCGAAAAGCGCCTGACCGTCCTCGAATTGGACGGACTCTCGGCCTGGCGGCGCCTGCGCTCCGGCGTGCTGATGACGCTGATGCTCACGATCGAGCGCGCGATGCAGTCGGGTCCGAAGAGCGAGACGAAGCTCGTCTGCATCGACGAGGCCTGGGACCTGATGAGCGACGGCGCCTCGGGGCGCTTCATCGAGACCGGATACCGCCGGGCGAGGAAATTGAACGGCGCGTTCGTCACCGCCACGCAGTCGATCGCGGACTTCTTCCTCTCCGAAACGGCCGAGGCCGCCTGGCGGTGCGCGGACACGCGCATCTACCTCAGACAGGACGCCGACAGCCTCGAGGTCCTCGAGCACGACGGAAAGATCCGCCGCGACCCGTGGCTGCGCGAGGCCATCACGTCTCTCACGACCGTGGCCGGCGCCTGGAGCGAGATGGTGGTGAAAGTGGGCGACGAGCCCGCCGCGATCGGGCGCCTCATTCTCGACCCCTACTCGCGCGTCGCCTATTCCACCTTGCCCGCTGAGGTCGAGGCCGTGCGGCGCTGGGAGGAGGCGGGCGTGCCCCTCGCAGAGGCGATCGGACACGTCGCGGCCGGCGAGCCTCCGCCTCCGCCCCATAAGACACCCGAAGAACCGCAGACACCCGGGACACCGAAGCCCTCCCCCGCGGGAAAGACACAGACACCCTGAACCATTGAGAGACGAAGCAGGAACCGCAGATGACACGCAGGAAAAAGAAGCCCGTGAACGCCCCGGAGCCCGGGAGCGATCAGAACGATCAGACGCAGGAGCCAAAGGACGGCGCGCAGGCGCAGGCCCTGGCCGCTGAGCCGAAGGGCGCTCAGAAGAGC
>NZ_JAUNSF010000046.1:0-10772 GCF_030539355.1 Sutterella sp. | reverse complement strand
CAGAAGAGCACGCCGGCGAAGCAGACCGGCGGAAAGAACGCCGAAAAGAACGACGGAAAAGCAGGCGGCCAGGCGAAGCCCCGGGCTGCCGCGAAGGCCCAGGAGCCCGCGGCCTCTCAGAAGTCTGAGAAAACGCAGAAAGCGCAGAAATCGCAGAAGCAGCCGAAGAACGCGAAGGAAGAGCAGGAGGCCCCCGCCCCTGATGACAGTCAGGCGGCGGAGGCCTTCGGCGACGCGCCGCCCGCCCCCGCCGAGGGCGGCCCGGAGAGCCCGTCGACCACGGCGGCCACGCAGCCGCAGTCCCGGGCGAAGAACTCGAAGAGCTCAAAGAGTTCAAAGAGCTCAAGGACCCGGGGAAAGGCCCGCGGTTCCGGGGGCCTCGTGGGCGAGTACGCGAGCGCGGCCGACGTGCCGGGCGGCGAAGGCAGCACCGGAGCGCCCGAGGTCGAGGAGAAGGAGAAGGATGAGGCGACGGACGAGGACGAAGCGGCCGGCAGGAAAGATTCCGTCGTCGAAGGCTTCGACACGGACTCCGACATCCCCGGCTTCAAAAAGCTCGAGGGAGTCGAGGAACCCGTGCCCGCTTCAGACGAGCTCCGCCCGATGACGGACCTGACGGAGCTCGACTTCCTGAAGAGTGACGACGAGATCCGAGAAGCGTTCGACAATGGAATCCCGTTGCCGGAGGAACCCGGCGACGGCGTGAAGCTGCTGCGGCACTCCGAGGAGGAGCCCGCTCCGGAGTCCGTCCGGACGGAAATCGGAGAACTCATCGCCCAGTACCAGGCGCTCGGCACCTGGGAGCGTGATAAGAGCGAGGTTGTCACCCCGGAGATCCTCGCCCGCGCGGGCGGCGACGAGGATCGCGCGGGGTTACAGGGCTGGACGGACGAGTACTGGAGGCTCCGCAATGTCTTCAACGCGATCCGGGCGCAGGACCCCGGGGACGCGCGGCTTGACCGCATCGGCCGCGCGATGGAGCGCGCCGACGGCGAGTGCCGGAAGTTCAAGGCCAGGCTCGACCGACGGGCGGAGAAGGAAGCTGAAAAGGCCGCGACGGCGACAGCGGAGAAGCCCGCGGAGAAGTCTTCGAATCAGCCAGGGGAGGTCCCGGATGCCGCTCCCGCGGAGAGAGCGACGGAGGAGACGCCTGCGGCCGAGCCCGCTCCCGTTCCGTCCCCGGCCGAGGTGATCGCCGCTGCAAAGGCCGACCCCGAGCCCGGCTCCGTCGTCCTTGCGAAGCCCGCGACGCACCGCCACTACCTCGCGACCTACAAGGACGAGGAGCCCGAGGAGCCTGGCGAATCCGCCGTGCTCACCGTCACCGATCCGAAGAGCGCCCCGGCCCCGGCCCTTCAGGCGCCCGCTCAGGAACCGGGTGCCCCTGCCGTTGCGCGCAACGAGAGCACCGTCGGGACCGATGCCGCATCACCGGCGTCGACTGAGACCCCGTCGCCGGCTCCTGCGGCACCCGCCCGGGAGACCGCGGCGAAGCAGCTGCCGCCGCCCGCGGAAAAGGCTCCGGAAAAGGCTGCGGCTCTCCCGCCGCCCGCTGAGAAGCGCCGCCCGTCCGTCCCCGCAGCCTCCCCGAAGATCGACCCGAAGGTCTGCAGGAACGACTGGGGCGTCCTGCCGCTCGTCCTCTCGGTGATCGCGCTCGGGCTCGTTGTCGCGAGCCATTTCACCGGCCGGCAGGCCTTCGCCGTCGTGGACCGCGAGCTCGTGCGCGAGCGCGTGGCCCTGATGCGCATCGCCCACGCGCGGCCCGGCATGCCCGAGCGCGCGGACCTCAAGGGCCTTGACGCGAACGCGATCGACCGCGCCATCCGCGCCGTCGCCGGGGAGCGCGGCGTCACCGTGATCGACGCCCGCGCGGTGCTCTTTGCCCCGGAGAGGCGCGGCCTCGCCGACCTCACGCAGGAGACGCTCTCGCGGCTCGGCGTCGGCACGGCCGAGCTCTCGATCCTCGAGGAAGCGGTAAAGGAAGGGTGGGCGACCGACTTCGACCGCGCCACCCGCACCGCGGGCGCGCGCGGGGCGGACCTCATGCCCGGAAGGACGCTCCTCGGGAGGGCCGACGAGGCTGAATCCATGCCCCGGACGGAGGACATCCTCGACAGCAGCTTTCACGAGCGCGCCCGCCGCATCTACGAGCGCCTCACGGAGGGCGCGGCAAAGCCCCCGGCCGTCGCTCCGGCGGCACCGGCCCGGGCGGAGACCCTGGAGGGCCTGCTCGGAATGCTCCCCGGTCTCATGGAGAGCACGGGCGCCGAGCCCCTGAAGAACGGAGAGAAGCGATGACGAATCAGCAGGAAACGCCGCCCGCGGCGAGGCCCGTGAGGCACATGACCAAGTCCCTCAACCCCACGGTGCAGAACTACGACCATGCCTTCGAGGCGATGCGGCAGGACTGCGTCGGCCCCGCGGTCGACGACGTGATGGAGTGGCTCGCCCTCTCGATGCGCTGCTGGTCCGGGCAGGCCGGTGACGTCACCGTCGACGCCGTGCTCCACATGCTCGTCGCCCGGTGCCTCGCCGCGGGCGCCGTCCCGTACGAGGACGTGATCAGGGCCTCGAGGCGCATGAGCCGCCCCGAGGCCGCCGCCGTGCTCGCGGAGGCGCTCAGCTGCGCCCGGCGCGAGAGGAGCGGGATGACCGGGATGCTCCGCCGCCACCGCGGGGACTGGGCCGCCGAGCGGGCCGTGAAGGACGTCGACCGCCCGGTCGCGGCCGAGGTGCTCGGCAACCGCCGGCCGCTTCCCTTCGACGGCGTCCACGACGGTCACGTGATCCCGCGCCGGACGGCCTGGGCGCTCGGGATCGTGCGCTGGGCGAGGAGCCTCTCGCCCGACACGGGCGGGAGCATTACGGCCGCGCTCCGCGACCTCGGGAGCAGACAGGGATACACGGGCGAGGAGCTTGAGTTGGTCGGGGCGGTGTGGCGCGAGCGGCGGCCGCTGCTTCTCGTCAACGGCCTCAACCCTTACACGGTGAAGCTCGTCCACGACCTGTGGCTCGAGGACCCGCAGATCGCGGTGGTGAACGTCGGCACGACCATGAAGGGAAATCCCTTTGCGGCGCTCAGAATCCCCTACATAGAGGACTGGAATGGGTTCATCCCGTCGCTCCTCGCCACGGACTGGTACCCGGCGCTGATCGAGCCGCGGCTCGGGGGCTTCACGGTGACCGCCTCGACGGGACTCATCTCCCCGGCGGCGCTCGGGCGCAAGCGCGTCTCGGCCTTGAAGGCCATGCCGATGTGGATCCGCACGATGGCCGAGATCGGGCTCGTGAGCCGCATCGACGCCCTGATTGTGACCTTCAACGGGTTCGGGAAGCTCCCGCCCGGGCTGCGGCTGAGCTTCCACCGGGCGTACCGGCTGCTGCTCGGGATCCCCGCCCGGCCTCTGCCCGAGGCGACCGGCGACGAGCGCGAGGCGCTCGAGGCCGCCCGCAGGAACCTGATCAAGTCCCGCAGGGAACTGCTCCAGCGCATTCGCGACGACAGCGTCGCCGGCTTCGAGAGCATCGCCGACCGGCGCTTCGCCGGGCAGAAGGGCGCGCGGGAGAGGAAGCCCGTGAGGCTCCCGACGCTCGCCGAGCGGGCGGAGCTGAGCGCCCCCGTGACACCGAAGAAGCCGAAGGCTCCCGCAAAGGCCGCAGATAAGGTCACAGATAAGGCGGACATGAAGAGCGATCGCGTCGCCGGGATCGAGGGGAACGCCATGCTCGCCGCCTTCATGACGGACGGAGGTGAATCGCGATGACGAGCCGGTTCAGACAGACCGCGGCCGCGCTCGCGGCGGCTTTTCCCCTGATTCTGGCGATCCCGGCGGGTCCGGCCCAGGCCGCCACCGCCTCCTGCCCGGGAAGGATCATCAATCCGGTGACCGACATCTGCTGGTCGTGCCTGCTGCCGATCACGGCGGCCGGGGCGACGGTCGCGAAGTCCGGGTCGCTCCCCGACTACGACACCGACGCAAAGCCCGTCTGCTCCTGCGGCACGGGCGTGAATCTCAGGGTCGGCGTCTCGCTCTCCTTCTGGGAGCCTCTGCGCACCGCGGAGGTCGTGCGCCACTCGTGGTGCTTCCCGTCGCTCGGGGGCCTCGAGATGGAGCCAGGGGACCTGAGGGCCAAGGACCAGGGCAGGACGCCGAAGCGCTTCGGCACCACCCGCCGCACGGCCTTCTGGCAGGTGCACTGGTACCACTCGCCCTGGCTCTTCGTGCTCGAGACCCTGCTCGACCACCAGTGCCTCGAGCAGGCGCCCTGGGACCTCGCTTACCTCTCTGAACTCGATCCCCTCTGGGACGACACGCTGCTCTCGTTCGTATTGACGCCCGAGGCCGCGCTCACCACCTCCGGAGCCGCGATCGGCGTCTGCGCGGTGGACTGCGTGCTCGCCTCCGCCGGCGCGTCCGAGAAGACCCTCTACTGGTGCTCGGGCTGCCAGGGCTCCGTCTTTCCGCTCTCGGGCTGGATGGCGGGTCAGAACTCTCCGCTGCAGGCCTGGCACCTGATGGCGCACCGGTTCGCGCAGAAGCTCACCCGCGAGGGCGTGCTCTGGACCGCCCACGGGCAGAAGGGCCAGTGCGGCCCCTACTGGCAGCCGATCTTCGAGAAGCCCGCCTGGAGGACGCAATTGATCTACCCCTCGCGCACGACCTCGAAGGAAACCGGCGCCTGCTGCCAGCCGCTCGGCCGGTCAACGGCGATCTGGGGCTCGGGCAAGTCCTGGCCCTACACGGGCGAGGACGGCGCGGTGCTCCTCTGGAGGAAGCGCGACTGCTGCGTCGCGGTCTCGGGCACCGACGTCGCCACGGCGTCCGTCCATTCATCGACCGCGGAGGGGATCGCGGCTCTCCGTGCCGAATGAGTGCCGAATGAGACGTAAGCCCCTCGAAGAACCTCGATAAGACAACCCTCGACATCCAACAAGGACAACCCATGAAGGAACACCTGAAGAACATCCGGGTCCGCATCACCCCGGCGAATGCGGAGACACTCTCCCACCTCCCGAAGTCGGCGGGCCTCATCCGCCGGCGGAACGCCCTCGCCGCCCTCTCGCTCGCGCTTCCCCTGTCGCTCGTCATGGCGGCGCTGCTATGGGGCGAGGCCTCGGCGATGCCGGGCGCGCCGATGATGAAGCTCGCCGAAATCTCGCCCGCCTGCCCCTCGGTGCACGAGGACGGCAGAAAGCTCGTCATGCACGAGCCCCTCGGGCCCGTCTGGGAGAACGACCTCCCCGACTATGCGGAGGTGGTGATGCGGCAGGTGAAGCACTTCGAGGAGACGGGCGAGATCGCAAAGAGAACCGCCGAGACGAAGGCCCGCATGACCCGCTGGGCCGACGCCCCGCGGGCCGCCTCGCAGCTCGGCCGCGCACAGACCGAGGAAGCCTGGACCGAGGAGATCCCCAGGATCTCGTCAGGCTTCGGGTCGATCACCCGTACCGCCCAGGACGTGATCGCTGCGCTCGCGGGTGCGGAGACCTCGGCCGCCGTCGTTTCGAACGGATCGGCCGGCGAAGCGGGCGGGAACGCCGGAAACAAGGCTCTCCGGACGCTCCTTCTCATCAACGGCGACGACGCGGCCCAGCGCCAGTGGGCCTTCGCAAAGCTCAGGGAGGCCGCGGACGCGGGCTGCCTCGGCGCGGCGTGTCCCAAGGTCGTGCTCCTGCAGGGGCGGCTCACGCCCATGCGGCGGCTGATGGCCTCCGAAACCGGTCGAATCGATCTGAGGCTCTTCTTTGACCAGGCGGGCTCGATCAGAAGACGCCTCGGCATCAGGGCACTGCCCGCCGAGGTGCGGGTCGGGATGACCGCGATCGAGTGCCGCACCGAGGTCGTGACCGGACCGGTGACGGACGACTTCGACGGGCCCTTGGATGAGGCCGGGGCTCCCGGGGCCGGCATGACCGCCCGGGCCGAATGAAAGCGAAATGACCGGTTTTCCGAAGAATTGACGACTTTTTGACCTGTTTGACTAAAGATGAGACGAGATAAACAACTTCTCCCCCGCTTCAGCAGCGTTCCCCTCTGCTCCCTCACGCTCGCCCTCCTCGGGGCGGGCCTCCTCGCATACGCCGCCGTCGGCGAGGCGGGTGAGCGAGTTCCGGCAGGGGTGGCCGAGGAGGCGCTCCTCGTGCCCGCCGGCTTCATCGCCGCGGCTGAGGCACGCGAAGCTCCGGACTTCCACGAGATCCCCGAGGTCACGGCTCCCGTCGAGGATCTGACACTCTCCATGCAGCCCGTGAAGGCCGTCACGCCGGGGCTCGACACCCTGAACGCGCTCGGCTTCATGCCCCGGGACGCCGCGAACGGCTCCGACGAAATCTCTCCGGCGTCGGCCGACCCGGGGTCGGTGGTGATGCTGATGGCCACGTCGGTGCCGAAGGCGAACCGCGAGGTGATCGCCCGCACGATGGGGCGGCTCGGCATCCCGCTCGTGCTCTCCGGGCTCCCCGTGCTCGTGAGAACCCCCGAGGCCCGCGCGAAGGCGATCCGGGAGAACCGCCCCATGGAGAGCGGTCCCTTCATGCTCGACAAGAAGGCCTGGGCCGCCATCACGCAGACCGCCGCCCGCACGCGCTCGAACTGGACGGTGTCGTCCGAAGTGTGGCACGCCGTCCGCGACCGCATGGACCGGGAGCCCCCGGTGCCCGCGCTCGTCATTTTTGGAGAAAGGACCGTCGAGGTCTTCCCCGGCGACGTGAAGCCCCGCGCGCTCCTCGAGCTTGCCGCGCAGGACGGAAACGCCAAGGACGTCCGCAGGATCGCCGCGGAAAGGCTCGCGAGGCTCGACGGAATCGAGAAGTTCGAGGGCCTCGGCACCGATGCCGACCGTGAACGCCGCCATTCGGCAAGGGAAAGGCAGCGCGAGGCCGCGGCGCAGATGCGCGCGGCGGTGCTCGGGAAGTAATGCCGGAGGGCGACAGAGATGAATGAGACGAAACGTTTGGAAGACAAGGGAAAAATGAGGACCGTGGGAAACCACCCCGGGAGCGAAATGTGGGCGGCCGTGATCGGCGCGGCCGCGGCCGCGGTGACGGTGCCGTCGGTGCTCGCGATGATCGGGCTCCTCGGAGTCGCGACGCCCTCCGGGGCGGCCGAGACCTCCGCCGGGGAGATGGCGGAGAAGGCCGCGGCCGCGGTGCGCGCGGCGCAGGCGATTGATGTTCCGAGTTTCCATGACTCCTCGGCCCGTCAGGACGAGGTGATCAGTGCCTTCGGCGGGACGGGGACGCAGATGCGCGAGTCCGTCGCCGACATCGAGGACATCTGGCAGGAAGGCACGGGCGACATCTACACGCCGGCGACCGTGCGCACGATCGGCTGCCGGGGCGAGGAGGACCCCGAGTGCCGGGCAATCCAGATCCTCGACCGGGGCTTCCCCGAGCGGCCGACCATCGATTCAGAGATTCTTGACCAGAGGGACGCCGTGATCGACGCGATCGACGATTCATCGACCTCCGGCGGCACCGAGACCTGCCGCGACATCACCGTGGAGATCCCGGAGACGGTGACGCAGAAGACCTGCGCCGTCGGCACCCCCTACGCGGGCTTCACGTGCCTCACGGGCTGGGAGGACACCGTGATCGGGACCCTCACGCGCTGGCAGTGCACGAACGAACCTTCCGAAGAGTCCTCCCTCACCTGCCCCATTACCACGGAATTCACGACGGTCACGCAGACCGCGTACACCTGCGACGTGGACGAGGAGGCGCTCGCCCCTGTGTCCGAGGAGACGGTGGTGACGTCGGCGACGGCCACGGCCGTGTTCCCTGCGACGTGCGAGGCGACCGAGAAGGTGGTCGAGAAAGTGACGTGCTCAAAGATCCTGACGGTCTCGGGGACGGCCACCTGCACCGCGGGCGAGGTCGACTCGGTCACGGCCACGGGCGACACGTCGCTCTTCAATGACAGCTGCCCGCTCGGGGACACGCTCACCGTGTCGCACACGTGCGCGCTCGAGGACAGCGACTACATGCGCGTGCTCACGATGAAACTCAACGGCTTCCCCGCCGCGGATCTGTGGGGAAAGATGAGCTACCCGCAGCTCTCCGACGAGACGGGCACCTGCAAGGTGCAGTACCAGGTGACCGAGCACACCTGCACCGAGAGCTCGGACGGCCTCTCCTGCGTCGCCCGCGGCACGGCCCGGGTCTACCACAACCGCTCGCTCATGGGGAGCGTCTCGGCCTTGATCGCCTACACCGGCTACACCGAGGGCGGCGGCATGACCGAGACCTGGACCGACGGCTGCAGCGGCATCGAGTCCGAAACCGCTTCAAGCACGGAGGCAGCCGAATGACCATGAATCTCCGTTCATCCGCACTGTCCCGTGCCACCCTCGCAGCTCTCACTGCGGCCGCCGTCGCTCCCCTCCTCCTTCTGCCGTCCCAGGACGCGGAGGCCCGCACCTGCACGCTCTCGGGGCGCGTCTGCGCCGACTCCGCCGACCGCGTGATCGCGGGCGAGACCGTCAGCAAGGAATGCTGGCGCTGGGAGGAGACGTACACCTGCGTGTCTGAAAGCCCCGA
Source organism: Sutterella sp. (assembly GCF_030539355.1). Lineage (GTDB taxonomy): Bacteria > Pseudomonadota > Gammaproteobacteria > Burkholderiales > Burkholderiaceae_F > Sutterella. The sequence goes on along the minus strand of NZ_JAUNSF010000046.1, from coordinate 2,230 downwards.
GGCCGGCCGCTGCTCTGCCGCGAGCCTTCCCGCCACATGCTCCGTGGTGGAGGAAGTGTGCTCCGAATCCGACGATGTGGAGGGCTGCATCGCGGTGAAGAAGGACCTCTTATGCACCGAGGAACCCTCGGGCGCCGGCATCACCGTCGACGACCCGGTCATCACCATCGCCTATTCGTACGCGGCCGAGTCGGGCGCGGCCCTCGACGCCTCGGGGGAACTCACTGACCTCGGAGACGGGTGCTCGGTCACGTTCCGCACCTGCACGGACACGACGCCGCGCGAGATCAGCGTTGAGAACATCTCGGGGGAAACCGTCACGGCCTCCCCCGCCTGCTGGCGCGAGGTGCTCACGGTCTCCTGCCCGTCGGCGGGAGCGGCCTCCACCTGCAAAAAGCTCGAGGCCGCCGGGTGCGAGAAGGTCTCGGACGCCGTCTGCGCCGAGACGGACTCGTCCGGGACCTGCACGCGCTGGACGGCTTCGTACAAGTGCACCGGCACGACGGTCGACGGTGACGGCATCACCGAGGGCGACTCCGAAGTGCTCCCCGACGGCGGCGTCATCGTCGACGACTCGGCCTGCACCAGTGCCGTGCGCGAGCAGGAGGCGAACGGCCTCTCCTGCTCCGAGACCGCCCGCACCTGCGCCGTCGAGGGCGAGACGGTGACGGCGGCCGACGGGTCCGAGGTCTCGATTGCATGCAAGCAGTGGGACGTCACCTACACCTGCTCGGGCACCGGCACCGAGGGCTGCGCCGCGCTCGAGAAGCTCGCCGAGTCCGGCACCTGCACGCTCGAGAGCGAGCCCGTCTGCGAGGCGACCAACGCCGCGGGCGAGTGCATCAAATCGACGGCCGTCTACCGGTGCGGCGCGGGTACTTCCTCGGAAGACGCCGGCGAGGCCGTCGAGCTCGGCACAGTCACGGAAGTCGAGGCCACGCCCGTCGACACCTGCAGCGCCTATGAGGCGAACACCGCCTGCGCCGAGACCGCGAAGACCTGCACCGACGGACCCGGGATCAAGTACGTGGACGGCGAGCCCGTCTACCGCGACTGCTGGACCTGGACCCATACGTACACCTGCCCGATGGCGGGCGAGGACGAGTGCCAGGGATTAGAGAAGGATTCCTCCTGCAGGCTCGTGTCGGAAAGCTGTCCCGAGGGCGAGACCGACTGCCCGCGCCCGACGCGCGTCTACGAGTGCGTTACCGTGGGAACCACGACCACCACGGGCACGGCCTGCTCGGGGCAGACCTGCATCGCCGGCGTCTGCATGGAGACGGACGACGACCCGGACGAGGACTTCGCGACCACGATGGTCGAGATGGAGATCGCCCGCCAGGCGGGCGTCTACGGCGACGTCTCCGCCGACGAGTTCTTCTCCGGCATCGCCATCGGCTGCCGGGACCGCTACGGCGCGTCCTCCTGCTGCCGCGAGGACACGACGGCGACGCTCACGAACAGCTCGGCCTATGCGCTCTCGCTCCAGTACGGCCTCGACGCGGGCGTGCAGCTCGTCAAGTACCTCGGCTCCCCCTTCGTCTACGACCTCCTCGCCTACTCCGACAAGACTGCGGGGCTCTTGAAGTACCTCTACGGCGACGCCCCGAACGGGGTCTACAACCCGAGCTTCTCCTACTGGGGCGCGACGCTCTCCTATTCGTCCGCCACCGGGTGGACGTTCGAATTCTCCCCGGGCGGCTTCGCCATCGCCGCGGCGATGAAGTTCTACGGCGAGTGGTCAAGCTGCCGCGCCGAGGACCAGCGCGTCGCGATGATGAAGGGGCAGCGTCTCTGCAGGTACCTCGGGACCATCTGCACGAAGCACACTGCAGGGCTGGGCTGCACGGAGCGGGAGGAAAGGTACATGTGCTTCAACTCCAAGCTCGCGCGGATCATCAACGAGCAGGGCCGCCCGCAGCTCGGCCGCGGCTGGGGCACGGCGGAGGTTCCGGACACGCGGGGCTTCACCGCCGATGAGCTCGCCGAGCTCGACTTCAGCGCGATGGACTTCAGCGAGTTCGTCGCCGACATCGTGAGGGAGGCCCTCTCCTCGGGCACCGTCACCGAGGACTATGTCAATGACGATGCCGTCATCGCCCGCGCCGAGGAGCGCGTCTCCGAGATGCTCTCCGGCACGACCGCCGTCTGGGGGAATGTCGCCGGCAGCACCGGCGCCGTCGCGACGGGCGCGGCGACCTCGGGCTCCACTGAGGAGGCCGAGTGATGA
>NZ_JAUNSF010000171.1 GCF_030539355.1 Sutterella sp. | reverse complement strand
CTTCCCGCCCTCCATTTGAGAGAGCGCGTTAATGTAAGCGCTGATGCCGTTTCCCCTTGCGTCTGCGAGGTCGGAGAGCAGCTGACGGAAATCGCTGTCGAGTTTGATCTCGAGCGTGTCGTCATCAGTCTTGGAACTGTCCACGAGCTTGCGTGAGCCTTCCGTTTCGTTGATGAAGCTGAGATCGATCGTCTGCCCGACTGTCTGGGCGGCGAAGGCCATTGCCGCGGCTGATATGGCGATGGCGAGGATGGATTTGCGCATAAGTTCAAACCTCCCAAGTTTGTCGGCAGCCCTTCAGGGAACCCACCTGTAATGCGTCATGCTTCCGGCTTTCTCCAGTAAACACAGCGCGTTGCGGGCCTGTTCGGGGACAGGGACTGCCGAGGATGCGGAATCAGAATCAAGTGACACTTCAAAAATCGTCTCAGAAAGACGATGCAAGTGTCATCGCAGTGAACGATAGCACAGTCAAAACCTGAAAGTGCGACTGTTACAGTCAAGGGACGACAGGGTTTATCCTGATGACATTTCCATATTGATATCAAAGAAAAACTTACGGGGCCAGGGTGCCATTGCGGCATGGCGGATCTGTGCAGACTCCGACGGATCGTGTCACAGGATTTCTGACCTTCCCGTCGGTCCGCCGTGAACGCACAGAATCGATCAAATCCCGACACCAGGGACATCTCCTGACGGGGAGCCGCCCAGGCCGCCCGGAGGCCCCTTTCCCTCTCGCGTCCGGGGCCGAAAAGCGCGACAATTACGCTCCTTCGCAACCCTTTCAGCCACTCTCTCCCGGCTCCTCACAGAGGCGCCTTTCCTTCATGACGCTCTCGCTCGCGGCACTCACCTTCCTTCTGGGCGGCCTCGGCGCTGTCACGCGCTACGGCGTGCTCGCGCTCTGCGCCCATGCCGTCGGCCCCTTCCCGGCCGGCATCGTCGCCGTCAACACGCTCGCGGCGTTCGTGGGCTCGGCGCTCGGGGCCGCGGCGTCGCCCGAGAACATCCTGATCGGCGTGGGCGCGGGCTTCGTCGGCGGTCTCGGCACCCTCTCCTCCCTCTGCTCGGAGGTGATCTCGCTCGCCGAGCGCCGGAAGGGCTGGCAGATCTTCTTCTTCATCGTGCTCACGCTCGTCACCGGCATCGCCGCGACGCTGCTCGGCCTTGCCGTCGGGAAGGCCTTCCATGCCTGAGCGCCTGCGCGACCTGCTCCTCATCTTCGTGGGCGGCGGCCTCGGGTCGGTGATCCGCGTCATGATGGACGTGCCCGAGCTCGGCCCCTGGATGCCCGCGAACTTTCTCGCCTGCTTCCTGATGGGCTTCTCCTCGGCGATCGTGCAGCAGGGCGTGCTGCCGCCCTCGGTGCTCGGCTGGTGGAAGGCGCTGATGCACACGGGGTTCCTCGGCGGCCTCTCCACCTTCTCGGTTCTCTCGATCGCCGGGTGCATGAAGTACCCGGAGAACGTGTTCCTCGCCGCCTGGTGGCTCCTTGTGCTGCTCGCCGGGTTCTTCGTTTTCGCCGTGGTCGGGTTCCTGCTCGGACTCGGCATGAAGAACCTCACCGGGAGGGTGAGGAACCTTCTGAGGTTCCTTTTCGCTGAGTGACCGCTTTCTCCAGGACTCAATCCCCGTATGTCCGAGACTTTCTACCGCGTCGCCGGCGGCTACTGCCTCGAGCCCGGCGCTCCGCTCCCTGATCACACACTGCTTCTCGCCCGGGGCGGCAACCGCATCCGCACCCGCCGCGCAGGCTGGTGGAGGCCCGGAGCCGCCACGAACCGTCAGGAGGCCGAGCGGGCGCTCCTCGAGCGCATCGCCATGGCGGGCGGCAACGCGCTTGTCGAGGCCGAGTGGGACGGCCCGCGGCACTCGCTCTCGGGCGTCCCGGCGCTCCTCGCCGTCCCGAGCGGCCTCGGCATGGAACTCGCAGAGACCATCGTCGCGGACTTCGAGCCGCAGACGCTGCCCGCCGAGATCCGGGTGCTCCCGCCCGCGGACGACTACGAGGAGACCCACCGGGCGGAGGCAATGATCGCGCGGAGCGTGATCTTCTTCTTCATGGGGCTGCTCGCCCTCTTCGTGATCGGCACGGTCCTCACCTCGGTCTTCGGCAGGGGCTGACGTCTCTGCTCGGGGACTTCTGATTTCCCCGGCATTCCTCTAGAATGATGAGTGATTCAATAAAAGTCATTCAGTAATTCTGAGGAAAGCCATGGATCTGCAGGACCTCCGCACCCTGGCCGCCGTCATTGACGCCGGCACCGTCGCCGCAGCCGCCGAGCGGCTCCACCGCGTGCCCTCGGCCGTCACGATGCGCATCAAGGATCTTGAGACCGAGCTCGGCGCTCCGCTTTTCGAGCGCCGCGGCCGTCAGCTCTATCCCACGCCCGAGGCGATGGCGCTCGCCTCCGACGGGCGCCGGATTCTCACGCTCGCCGAGGCCGCGAAGGCGCGCTTCATGAGCGACGAGCCCGTGGGACCGCTGAAGCTCGGGGCCCTTGACAGCGTCGCCGGCACCAGGCTCCCGCCCCCGCTCTGCAGGCTGCTCAAGGCCCATCCAGGCATCGAGCTCACGCTCCGCACCGGCGTTTCGGCGGACCTCCTCACGGAGCTCAGGTCCGGGGCGCTCGACGCCGCGATCCTCGTCGATGCCCCGCGGGATGACAAGTTCGCCCGCATCAAGATCTGGGACGAGACGCTCGCCCTCATTTCGCAGGCCGGCCGCGCCCCGATCCACTCGCCCGAGGAGGTCGAGGGCGAGACCGTGCTCGCCTTCCAGACGGGCTGCAGCTACCGCGACCGCATCCTCGGCTGGTTCGCGCGCTTCGGCTGCCGCCCGGGCCGCATCATCGAGGTGAGCTCGTACTCGGCGATCATCGGGAGCGTCGCCGCGGGCATGGGGCTGGCCGTCGCGCCGCGGCATCTCCTCGAGACCTTCCACGCCTCGGCCGCCGTGACGCTGCATCCGCTCCCGGGCGAGTTCGCCTTCGCCGAGGTCGAGCTCGTGCGGCGCGCGGGGCCGGAGACGCCGGTCCTGAAGGCGCTGCGCGAGGCGCTCCTCGGTCTCGACGGATCTGCGGAAACCATCAAAAAAACTGAATGATCGACTCAAAACATATCAGTACACGAAATTTCAGGCTTCCATAGAATTCTTCGTGTCGGCAAGGGAGGTCTGGGAACCGGACGCTGCTCTGACCTCTCCTGCCGATACCTATTCCCCTGGATCAACACGAAGGATTCGCCATGACCACCCCTGCCGCCACGACCTGCCCGACTGACCGGACCGATGCCTCCGGGCGCTCCAGGTCGCTGCGCCGCCTCGGCCTCGTGGGTGGCATCGGCCCCGAGTCCACGATCAGCTACTACCGCGCGATCACCTCCGGCGTGCTCGAGCGCTCCCCCGGCCGCGTGCTTCCGCCGCTTGTGATCGACAGCATCAACGTCTACGAGGTGCTGCGGCTCACCGCCGAGCGGGATCTCGAGAGCGCGGGCCGGATACTGCTCGCCTCGATCGAGCGGCTCGCCGCCGCGG
>NZ_JAUNSF010000170.1 GCF_030539355.1 Sutterella sp. | reverse complement strand
CTCCGGGAGCCGGAAGGGCTTCTCTCCGCCTTTCCTGAAATTGCATCTCATTTGTAAACAAAGAATTGACGTCGCAGACGGTGTAAAATCGGGCCCCCTGACATCACGTGCCGCGGGCTGACTTGCATCCACGGCATCCTTCAGGTATTTTCGGACTCACCGTTTAAAGAGTTCGAGCGTCCGGCCCCAGAATCAACTCTCAGAGATCCCGATCGTCCAATGCGTCCCGACCGAGGAAAGACCCCTCCCTTTCTAAGTCCGTCTGCCCTGTCACGGGCAGACCGCGAAAGCGGGACTCCGGAAATAACCGGAGGCCCGGGGGATACTTTTATTCACCCCCTCGGTGCATCCGACGCACTGGTATCGTCCCGCACGTCCGTCACGCCCGCGGCCTCCCGGGAGGAGTCCCGGCAGGCGTTCTCGTGGTACGACGGAACCTGGCCCCACGAACTCGAGGGCGCCGTCGAGCCCGATCCGGAGGTGAGCTTCGGTCGGCTCGCGAACGGCCTGCGCTGGGCGGTGATTCCCAATTCGAAACCGCAGGGGCGTCTTGCGATCCGTCTCTGCGTGCAGGCGGGCGCCCTGATGGAGGAGCCGCACGAACTCGGCGCGGCGCACTTCCTCGAGCACATGGCATTCCGCGGCTCGAGAAACTTCCCCGCCGGATCGCTGATCCCCTTCTTCCAGAAGCACGGCATGAGTCTCGGCGACGACACGAACGCCCAGACCTCCATGACGGAGACCGTCTACAAGCTGAGCCTCGCCGACGCGTCCGACCGGACGCTCGCCGAGGGTCTCGGGATTCTGCGCGACATCGCCGACGGCCTGCTTCTTGATCCCGCCCAGATCGAGGAGGAGCGCGGGGTCATCCTCGCCGAGAAACGCGCGAGGAACACCGAGGACCTGGAGATCACCCGCGCCTGGAAGCGCTTCATCTTCGGCGAGTCGCGCTACGGCCGCGAGCTGATCGGCTCCGAGGAGACCGTCTCGCTCGCCGACTCGGCGAGTCTGCGCGCCTTCTACGAAAAGTGGTACGTCCCCGGGCGCATGGTGATCGTGCTCGCCGGCGAGGCGGATCCCTGGCGCGTCTCCATGTTGGTCGAGGAGATCTTCGGGAGCATGCCCGCGTCGGCGCTCCCCGCCGTGGAGAGCATCGGCGAATTCGACACCGCGCCCGGCGTCCGCGTTCTCGTGCAGAAGCGCCCCGTGACGAACACCTCCGTCTCGATCGCGCAGTTTCATCCGAAATACCCCGTGGGCGACACGGAGACCCGGCAGCGGGTGCAGTTCGTCAACTGGCTCGGCCGCATCGCCGTGAGCCGCCGTCTCTCGGCGCTCCGCGAGAAGGATCCCACGCTGTGGGTGGGCGCCGGCTTTCATGACGGCCGCCTCGCGCTGCTCGCGCCCATGGTGCAGCTCATGGCCAACACCCGCGGTGACGGCTGGAGGAGGGCGCTCGAGGCGCTCGAGACCGAGCGGCGCCGCGCCATCACCCACGGTCTCACCCTCTCCGAGGTGGAGACGATCCTCGCCGAGATCGACTCCTCGCTCGAGCGCGTCGTCGGACAGCGCTCCGCCTCGACGAACGAGGAGCTCGCCGACGGCTTCATCAGCGCGCTTGACCGCGCGCTCGTCTACACCTCGCCCGTGCAGGATCTTGAACGCTGGCGGCGCATCCGCGACACCATCACGGTCGAGGAGGCCTCCCAGGCCGTGCGCGAGGCGTTCTCCCCGGACAGCTTCCGCATCCGCATCTCCGGCGCCACGACCGCGACCGAGAGAGAGGTGCTCGACGCCTGGCGCGAATTCCAGCGCCGGACCGTCGCCGCCCCCGAGGACACCTGCCAGGCGCTCTTCCCCTATCTCGGAGAGCCCCCGGAGGCTCCCGCCCCCGTGCTCACGGCCACGACCGTGGGCGCTCCCTCGCTCGGCATCGTCCGCCACGAGGCGGTGCTCGGGAACGGCCTGCGGCTCGTCCTCGTGCCGCTTCCCTTCGAGAAGGGCACCGTCTCGGCGACGCTCGTCTTCGGCGACGGCCTTCTCGGCGTCCCGGACGAGGAGACGCCGGTCGCGCGCACCGCGCTCATGGTGCTCGGCAACCAGGGCGTCGGCCGGCTCACACGGCTCGAGAACACGAAGCGCTTCGGCGCACGGGGCCTGATGACGGGCGAGACGGCCTCGACCCGCTGGAGCGAGATCGTCGGCGTCGCGCAGCGCGACGACGCGGTGCTGCTCCTCGAGGCGATGCGCACCCGGTTCCTCGACCCGGTGCTCACGGACACGAACCGCCTCAAGATGATCGAGGGGCTGAGCGAATCCGCCTTCAAGCGCAACGACACCGTTCCCGGCGTCGTGCGCAGCCGCCGCATGCACTGGTTCGCCGGGGAGCCTGTCCGCGTAAAGCCCCTCGAGCCCGGGGAGGCCGCCGCGGTCCCGCTCGAGGCGATGCGCCGCTATCTCGCGGATCTGCGCACCCGCGGCGACAGGACGCTTCTCGTCACGGGCGACTTTGATCTTCCGACGGTCGCGAAGGAAGCGGCGCGCCGGTTCGGGAGCCTCGCCGCCCCGAAGGCGCCGCGCTCGCTCCTCGGCGTCATGCCGCGCTTCCCCGCGGAGCTTGAGAAGGAAGTGGTCGTGGAGAACGATCACCTCGGCAAGGCCGTGGTGATGCTCGCCTGGAGGCTTGACCTCACGGACCCGGCCGACCGCCGCACGAGGGTTGCGAGAAACCTTCTGACGGCCGTGGCCGGCGAGCGTCTCCGCCGCCGGATCCGCGAGGAGCTCGGTGTCTCCTACAGCCCGGACTGCCTCTCGGCGGAATTCCCCGAGATGGACGGGTTCGGACTGATCTTCATGCAGGCCGAGACCGACACCGCCTCGCTCAGCCGTGTCCGCGCCTCGATGGAGGCGATCGCACGGGACCTGCGGGATAAGGGCGTCACGGAGCAGGAGCTTGAGCTCCAGAAGGAGCCGATGCTCACGGCCTGGCGCACGAACCTCTCCTCCAACCGCTGGTGGACGGGGATCCTGCTCTCCGAGCTCACGCTCGGACTCCCCTGGTCAGAGTGGGTCTGCACCACGGACGAAATGATCAGCTCGGTCACGGCCGGGGAAGTTAACCGTGAGGCGGCGGCCGTCTTCTCCACCGCGTGCGCCGCCTTCACCGTCCGCTCGGGCAGCAGCGACGCGACCGTCTCGATCGAGCGCCCCGGGCGCAGCTGAGCCCGCGCGGCGGACCGCCTCACCTCTGGAGGTGAGGACCGGCGAATGCGGATCCGTTTATCATTTTCCCCGAAGTTATTACACAGATCGCTCCGGGCAAAATCTGACTTTCATTTCAGGCATTATCTGACTGTTTGACTCATGGACGTCCGGCCTGATAGGATTCAACGCTGTCCCCGGCGGCTTCATGCACTCTCTGCGGACCTGAAGACCTGCTGAAGAAGGAGAGGGACGGAAAGAAAATATTATCCCGGTCGGTGATCGGAAAAGGCCCTGAAAAATGTCTCTGATGGATATCCTGCGAGGGAACAGGAACAAAAGCGAATTCG
>NZ_JAUNSF010000045.1 GCF_030539355.1 Sutterella sp. | reverse complement strand
GGCGTACATCTTGTTCCAGGCCTCCATGAGCTTCCTCTGCTGGTCCGAGAGGCGGTACCTCGGGTACTGCTGGGCCATGTAGAGCGTCGTGCGGGCGATGGCGCCGCGCGTGTACTCCGGCGGCTCGGCCTTCTCACCCTCGATCTTCATCGGGCAGGTGCCGAAGGTGACCTTCGCGTTCGGCAGTTCATCGTAGTAGTAGTTGAGGCGCATGGCGTTCACCGCGCCGATCGCCGGATAGAGGTTGTAGAGGTCGGCCTGCATCAGGCGGTATTCCTTGCTGGCCTTCTCGGCGCACTTGCGGCCCTTGTAGCTCGTGCCGTCGCTCTCCCTGCAGACCTCGGCACCCTCGCGCCATTCCGTGAAGGAACGCCCGAAGTGCTCGGCCGGAACCACGTGCTCCCACTCGACGCGCTTCGCGCGCTCCTCGTGCTCCGGGGTCCTGAAGCCCTTCGGGAGCTTGATGTTCTTGTTCGCGTCGAACGATGCGTTGCAGTAGAAGGTGGTGCGGTGGTCGTTGTAGACCTGATCCTCGAGGAGGTGCTTCGCGGTGTTGAAGGACTCGATCTTCTTGTTGCCGCCCGCGGGCTCACCCGTCGTCTGCACCGTCTCGTCGCCCGTCGAGGGAACCTCCTCCGTCGGCTGGAGCCAGCCGAAGAGCGCGGCCGCGATCACGATGAGGAGGGCGACAATGGGCCGCACCTTGGCCGGGAGCATCGCGAGGATCTGCTGGATGATGTTCACGAGCAGAGCGTTGTTGCTGCCCGTGCTTCTGTTGGTCTTCTTCGCCATTTCAAAAAATCCGGACTTCTTGAAAACAGGGTTGGGGGTCGGGTGCCCTCGCGTGATTCACGGGAGGGTCCGATCCCCGCATTGTGTCACTTTCCGCACCCGGGTGAGGCGCCCTTCCTCGGATCAGCCCGGAGAGGCGCTGACGTCCGCCGGTCAGAGACCGGCCCTGCGGCAGGCCTCGGTGACGAACTTGTTCTCGTTGCCCTGGATTTTCTGGATGCGCTTCGCGCGGGTGCACTCCCAGGCGTCGGGCGCGTACATCTTGCTCCAGGCCTCCATCAGCTGGCGCTGCTGGCGCGAGATGCGGTACTTCGGATAGGCGTCGGCCATGTAGAGCGTCGTGCGGGCGATGGCGCCGCGCGTGTACTCGGGCGGCTCGGCGCGGTTGCCGGAGACCTTCATCGGGCAGGTGCCGAAGGTGGGCTTCACGTCGGGGAGCATCGCGTAGTTGTAGTTGAGGCGCATGGCGTTCACGGCGCCGATCGCCGGGTAGAGGTTGTACATGTCGCTCTGCATGTAGCGGTACTCGGTGTTGGCCTTCTCGGCGCACTTCCTGCCCTTGAACCGGTTGCCGCGGTTGTCGACGCAGACCGGGTCGCCCTCGCGCCACTCCGTGAAGAAGCGCCCGAAGTTCTCGGCGGGCACCACGTGCTCCCACTCGACGCGCTTCGCGCGCTTGGCGTGCTCGGGCGTCACGAACCCCGCGGGGAGATCGATGTTCTTCTTCGCGTCGAACGTCGCGCGGCAGTAGAAGGTGACGCGGTGGTCCATGTAGACCTGGCGCTCGAGGAGCTTCTTGGCCTGGTTGAAGGATTCGATCGTGGTGTTTCCGGCGGCGTGCGCGGCGGCGGCCGTCATCACGGCGCAGGTGACGAGGGCGGTGATCGCGGCGATCTTCCTGGCGGTCCTGAACATTTGTCTCTTCTCTCCCTTTTTCGTGAATGTTCTCTGCTGCGGGCGGCGGGGCGGCCGCCGGGCAGCGAGGCATTGTCCCACAGATGGCCCGCCGCCGCGGGAGGAAGGTTTCGCCGGAGGGATCCTTCTCTCGAAGGATGGACTTCAGGGATGTCCGCTGACAAAATGAAATTTCCGGGTGAAATAACCGGGTCCCGGAGATCGCCGTGCACCGGCCGCGCCTGTAGGATGTCATGACAAACACGAACACTCAGCAAAAGGAAAGCTTCAGGGATCTGGCTGCGCGTCTGCTCTCCGAACAGATGTCATCCGATCTGGTGTGGATCGGCCCCGTCGGCACCGCCGTGATCGGCTTCGTCTGCCTCGCATTCGCCGACGATTTCCACCGGAACCGGATCGCCGGTGGTGTCTTCGCCGCGTGGGCCGTGGCGGCTCTGATCCATCTCGTGGATGTCGTCAGTCTCATCACGAATTACCAATTCAAAATTTACTCCGACGACGATGAGGCCACGGTGCTCGACAAGACGGCGGCCCTGAAATTCCTGAAAAAGCGCAGGAACCTCTGCATCGCGGGGCTGGTGATCTCCGTCTGCGCCGGATTTTACGCACAGATTCAGTGACGGATTGTTATCCGGGAATGGCCTTCCTCCGCCCGGCTTTCCAGGAATTTCAAGCCGGTGGCACACTGAGGGTACTTCCTCGTGCCGTTTGCCTCCCCAGGCCTGCTAACATCACCCGACGGCCGGGAATTCCCGGACAGGAACCTTCACTGCAACCGCATGCGGAACGACTGAAATTGGCAAAGACGAAGAAGAACCTCTGGGAACAGAGACTCTCCACGGTCGAGGAAGCCGAGGCTTATCTTTTCGGAGACCCGGCGCTCACGGAGGTGCGCTCTGAGAGTCCGCTCTTCATGGACGCCCTCGCCTCCGACCAGAACCTCTGCATAAAACTGATTGCCATGGTCTACAAGCGGGCGCTCGCGGGTGACGTCCCCTCCTGCCGCTGGTTCGTGAAGTACATATCGGAGTACTCCGACACCGAGCAGCCCGTCGACAGGATCTGCCGCGAGGCGGAGAACTACGATCCGCTCTCGCCCGAGATGGAGGAGTGGCAGCGGCGCTGGGACACATTCCACGTCCTCAACCGGATCGCCGTCGAAAAGAGCGGTGAGGCCCGGGACAAGGCGCAGCTGCTGCGCTCCTTGAGCATTCACGTCCTCTGCCTCGCCTCGATGCTCAACTGCCGGGGTAGCGAGAAATATGCGGAGAAGCAGGTGATCCTGAGGTTGCTCCTCGTCGCCTACGAGAAGGCGAAGGTCGAGTACTTCGATCAACTTGCACCGAAGGACCGGGACTTCCTCGAACAGCAGGACCGGCTCATCGATCAGGTCCTGAACGGCCAGAACCCGTTCGAGGACTGAGGAACAGGCAGGTGCCGGGCCGACCACATTCATCCCACTTCAGCAAGGAACAACAGTGACAGAAGCGAACGACAAGCCGAGAAAGCTGCTCGAAACGGCCGGAGAAGTCGAGGAATACCTCTATGCCGACCCGGAGCTCACCGAAGAGCGCTTCTGGAGCGAGCTCTTCATTGACTCGATGAGGGACCCGGAGGTCTTCCGCAGCTCGTACGGGATCATCCGGAAGCGTGCCGAGGAAGGCGACGCGCCCTCCTGCCGCTTCGCCGCCATGAAGGAGGCGGAATTCTCCGAGGCGCTCTATCCGGTGAGTCATGTCTGTGCGAGGCCCGGGCTCCATGATCCGCTCTCCGGGGAGATGAGGGACTGGCTGTGCCGCCGGGAGTACATCCTCAGGCTCGACAGAATCGCCGTTGAGAAGGCCGGCGATCCCGATGACAAGTTCGAGTACCTCTCGGATCTCGGTCAGTGCGTCATGTGCCTCGCCCGCATGCTGAGCTGCCGGCAGGAGTCCCGGTACGACGAGCTCCGGGACGGCCTGAAGAGGCTCCTCGGGGAGTACGAGGAAGGCAGGGCCAGGTATCTCGGCGACATCACGCCGCAGAGCCGCGGCATCATTGAGAATCTCGACGGACAGCTCCGGGCCGCCCTTGACGGGAAGAGCCCGGGCGAGGTCTGACCGCCGGTCCCGAGCCGAATTCAAAACACATGCTGCAGACGGGCATTCACGAACCATGCTTCTTGACGAGAACGAGTTCCTCAACGCGGTCAACAACCTCACCAATCCGTTCAAGCTCCTCGCCGACCCGCTCCGCACGTATCTGCCGACGTCGCTCGCGATGGTGCCGCACCCGGTCGGGGATCTCGTGAGCTCGGTCGGGATCACGGAGAGCTCGCTCGTCGTGGCCGCTTGGTTCTTCCAGTTCCTCTCGGCGAGGGCGGCGGACTCCCGGGAGAACTGGACGGGGCTGCTCGACAAGTTCTTCTCCGAGGAGATCGACGGGTTCGAGCGGGCCATGCCGCGGCTCTCCGTCGAGGAGCAGGTCCTCGCCCGGGCGGCGCTCGCCACCTTTCAGGGCGGAAAGTGGGAGCGGCTCCGCGGGGCGCTGTCGCGCCGCCGCGCCGCGGACGACGCGGGCGATGCCGATCCCTGGAACATCATGAACCGGCTCTGCCGGGATTCCCGCAGGAGCTACATCAAGAACGTCCGCGACAAGGCCGTCACCTTCCGCATCGGCGTGCTCCTCAACTTTGCCCGCCTCGCACACGGCTTCCCCGGCCGCCTCGGCATCCCGGAGGAGGTTCAGAATGAGCTTTATGCCCGTGCGCTCGAGCTCGGCGGAGCCATGCGGCTCGGCGACATGGAGCTCCTGCGCGCCATTCCCCCCGGCCGCCGGCTCGGGACCGAGAGCAATTTCTCCTTCCTTTACGGGGCGAGTCCCGGGCTCGCCCTCCTCGGGCGCAGGTTCGAGCTTCTCTGCTGGCAGTCTCCGAAGGCCGCCATGGAGCTGATGAGCCGCTTCGGCGACGAGGTACTCAACGAGCGCCGGGAGATCGTGAAGAGGAGGAACGGGGATGACGGCGAATTCGATCCGAAGTCCCTGCCGCCCGTGAAGGGCGCGGCAGCGAGGAGCTTCCTCGAGCTCATGAAACTGAAGGAGAGGTTCGTCGGCCGCAGGAACGCGGCCGAGGAGGACTGGACGCCCGCGGCGCTCAGCCATGCGCTCCGCCACTGCCACGGCGCCGCCGCCTGGCTCGGCCGCGAGTACTGCGGCCTCGAGCCCCCGGCCTTCATCCCGCTCGACGCCCCGAAGGAGGAGCCCTTCCGTATTCCGCAGGAAAAGGCCGGTGAGGCGCTCCTCTCGGGCTGGTATCCCTGGGGGCGGCTCATTGAGGACGCCAGGTCGGACGTGCCCACGCCCTTCGAGGAGTTCCTCGATGCGCTCGGGCTCCCGGCGTCCGCCGCAGCGGAGGCACCCGCTCCTGCGGAGCGGCTCGGAGAACTTCTTGAGGCGCACTCGCCCGAGCTCGTTGCCTTTGCGCTCGCCTTCGCCTCGATGGAGTGCCTCGACCGGAACGTGCCGGAGGAATTCTTCCGCGGGCATGTCGCCCGCAGGGCGATCTCCGTGGCGGACGCGCCCGCGGCCGGGGAGACCGAGGAGACCGGCGACGGCGCCTGGGGCGGATTCAGCGCCGAGGCGCGGCTCCTCAATGAGACCCGGCGCATGGTCCGCGAGGACCTCCCTCCTCTCGCCGAAGCCTGGTTCTCACTCGCCGAGGAGCACGGGGACGCCGCGGACGCCGTGAAGCTCGCGGACCTCGAGTGGAAGGCGCTGATGCGGAGCTTCGAAGCGCGGTACGCGCGCGGCGCCGACGAAGGGCTCCGGAGGCTCCTCAATCTCGAATTCGGCTTCGCGCTCGCCTTCCTCGCGAAGGAGAACTGCGTCGACGACGACGGGATTGAGCGTTTCGGCGGCGTCTGGCGCCCGGTGCGCATAGACCGGGCGTTCCTTCTCGAGGCGCGGGCGCTCTCGCTCGAGATGGTGGTCGCAATGAAGGACGAGATCCTCGGGAGCATGCGGGAGCTCGTGCAGGACGACCCGGAGCCTGCCGCGGTGGCGGCGGCGCTGGGCCTGCAGTGACGGCGCCGTGAACATTCTTCTGAATCTGAACCGATTCAGAAGGATGATTTCATTGAAAATATAAACCGGTGACTTCCATTACCCGATGCTCTGGCACTCGGGACAGAACACGCTCGACCGGCCGCCGACGACGATCCGGCGGAGCGCCGAGCCGCACACCGGGCACGGATGCCCCTCGTGGCCGTAGACCTGCAGGAAGGGCGTGTTGCGGTAGTCCCGGCCCCTGAGGTCGAGCGCCTCCTCCGAGGTCATCTCGTTCTTCGCGCAGAAGTAGCCGAGCCGCTCGGGGATCACCTCCGCGAGACACTCCCACTCCTCCGCGGTGAGGCCTGAGGCGGCGCGCTCCGGATGGATGCCCGCTGAGAAGAGGATCTCGTCGGAATAGATGTTGCCGATGCCGGCGATGACGGACTGGTCAAGGAGGCAGGACTTGATCGCGCGGGCGCTTCGTCCGAATTTAGACGACAGGTACTCTGCGGTGAGCGCAGGCGAGAGGGGCTCGACCCCGAGCCGGTCGATGCCGCAGAGGGCGTCGCTTTCTCCTTCTTCAAGGAGCCAGAGCCGGCCGAAGCGGCGCGTGTCGGAGAAGCGGAGCTCCGTGCCGCCCGAGCTGTCCGAAAGGCTCAGCACGACATGCGTGTGCTTCTCCTCCGGGTGCCCGGCGGGCGCGAGGAGAAGGCACCCGGTCATGCGCAGGTGAATGACGAGCCTCAACGGCCCCTCCGCCCCGGCGAGACCGAGGACGAGGAACTTGCCGCGCCGGCCCGCGGTCGTGAAGACGGCGCCGGTGAGAAGACGGCGGAAAGTTTCGGCGTCCGGGTGCGCCACGACGTCAGCGCGCCTCACGTCGACCGCCTCGACCCGCCGCCCGTGCAGGCCGGGCTCGAGCATGCGGCGGACGGACTCAATCTCAGGGAGCTCAGGCACGGAGGCCTCCTTCATGGGAACGGAATGAAAACGGACGATGAAGTGTAGCCGCCCTCATCGGAACCGATGAAGACCATACCGCGCGGCGGGTGTCTCCGTTCCACTTGATGCCCCGCCGGTGGTACGCTCACGGGATACATTTAGAAAAAGTCGTTCCGGCGACCAACCACCAATGCTTACCGCCATCCTCCACTCACTCTCCAACACCCTGGTGCTCCTCTTCACGGGCGCCTTCGGGTGGTGGCTCGCCCACATGGGCTACATCGACCGCGAGCGGCGCGCCTTCATCGCGAAGCTCGTGAATCTCTCGATTCCGTTCTTCCTCTTCAACTCCGTCACGTCGCGCTTCACGCACGATCAGCTGATTGAGCTCCTCTCGATGGGCTTCATCCCCTTCATCACGATGAGCATCAACTTCATCGCGGCCGTGACGCTCGTGAAGCTCGGGCTCGTGCGCGCGGAGTGGCGGGGCACCTTCATCGCCTGCTTCTGCTCGGCCACCGTGCTCTTCGTGGGCGTGCCGATGACGATGGCGATCTTCGGCGAACAGGGCATCCCGCTGCTGCTCGTCTACTTCTTTGCCAACTGCCTCTTCGTCTGGACGGTGGGCCTCTACTGCGTGCAGCTTGACGGCGTGCACAAGGTCCATGGCCTGCGGCCCCGCATCATCAGCAGGCAGAGCTTCCACATGCTCTTCTCGCCCCCGCTCGTCGCCTTCCTGATCGGCGTCGCGGTGATCCTGATCGGCGTGTCGGTCCCGAACTTCATCGCCGGCACCGCCCGCACGATCGGCCAGATCACGTCGCCCCTCGCCCTCATCTTCATCGGCATGACGATCGAGTCGATGGGCTTCGAGAAACTGAAGCACCTGCCGCGCGAGATCTGGCTCATTCTCGGCTCCTGCTTCATCTTCCGCCCCGTCATCGTCTACCTCACGGCGAGCTTCTTCGGCGCCCCGCGCGAGATGATCCAGGTGCTCGTCGCCGCCTCGGCGCTCCCCTGCACGAGCGTGATCGCGGTGCTCGCCAAGACCTACGGCGCGGACGAGACGTTCGCCTCCGAGGCGATCGGCGCCACCACGCTCGGCCTCGTCTTCGTGCTGCCGGTGCTGCTCGTGGTGATCAACCTCATCTGACCTTCCGCCGGCAGGGCCGGATTTCAACCGGCGGAAATGACTTCGCCCGGGGAGAGATCCCCGGGCGAAACCGTATGTGCGGTCCGTGAATGTTTCCCGGGAGGCGTTCCCCGGGATCCGGTCTTCCGTCAGATCGCGCGCAGGCGGATGAGGCGCTTCCCGTCGGGCGTGTAGTCCTTCGCGGGCTTCACCTCGTCGGGGCGTCCCATGCGGCGGAGGTAATGGCGGGAGGAGCCCGACATGTTCCAGCCGACCGAGCGGCCGCGCGACTCGATTCGTTTCTCGAGGCACGAGGCGCAGTGCGTGGGCTCGTCGTCGAGGCACGGCTTGTTGTCGTAGAGCTGGTAGCCCTTCCTGAAGCGCTGCGGCGAGAGGTTCGGCATCACGATGTTGCAGCCGTACTCGATGCCCATCTCGCGGCCGTCGTCGCGGATCGCCTGGAGCGCCGTGGCGGCGGCGATGTTGACGGGGCCCATCACGAGGCGCGTCACCGCGATCATGTTGAGCGCGAGCTGGAGCAGCGCCCTGGGCTCCATCTGCCCGAGCGACTCGAGGTCGTTGCCCTCGCTTCTCAGGTACGGGCCCATGCCGATCATGTCGACGTCGATCTCCTGGAACGTGCGGATGTCGTGCGCGAGGTCCTCGAGCGTCTGCCCGGGGATGCCGATCATCACGCCCGAGCCTACCTGATAGCCGCAGCGGCGCAGCGACCTCAGGCACGCGAAGCGGTGCTCGAGGTTCTTCTCGTTCGTGCCCGGGGTGGAATGGAGCATCGCGAAGAGCTTCGGGTTGGAGGTCTCGAACCGCGCGAGGTAACGCAGCGACTCCGGATTCCCGCAGGCCTCGGCCCAGCGGCGGTAGACCTCCTCCTCCTGGTCGCCGAGCGAGAGCGTGACGCCCACGCCCTTCGGGAGCAGCGGACCCTTCGTCTTCTCGTGGATTTCGCGCAGGCACGAGCAGATGAACTCGATGAACTTCTCGTCGTGGCGCTCGCCCGACTGCAGGCACACCGAGCCGTAGCCGTTGCGGGCGGCCCAGACGGCCTGCTCCACGATCTCCTCCTGGGTCATCGTGTAGCGCTTCACCGCGTGGTTGGCCTTGCGGATGCCGCAGTAGCGGCAGTTCGCCGTGCAGATGTTGGAGAGCTCGATCAGGCCTCGGTAGTACACGTAGGGCCCGAGGAGCTCGGTCGTGCGCGCGAAGGCGGCGTCGCGGAGCATCCCGCAGAGCCCGGGATCCGTGAGCCCGAGGAGCGTGACGATGTCGTCGTCGTTGAGTTCGGGCTTCTTGAGAAGCCCGGCAAGCTGTTGTGGGGTCATTAGGTCAAAAGGAGTAATTTCTGTTGAAACGGATTCTGCACCACTCGCGGCCCGTTGTGTGGGAAAAACCCTTATTCGGACGGTCTCGATAGTTTCTCCGTGATGCCGTGATGCGCTGCGAAGCGGCATGAAAGGACAGGAAGTCCGGCGAAAACGGCGCTTCAGACTCCCCTCGCCTGCTGTACGATTCGCTCCCCCGACGGGATACTGTGCAGAGCTACCCCGAAAGGGGCACAATTGGAACGGCGCTTTCTCCAGAGTGCCCGCACGGCGCAATAATGGCGCAGGCCTTATCGAACACAAGCTTCATTCCTCCTCCCTTTTCCGATGTCCCCCAGTGCAAATTCACAGCCCTCTCCCTTCGGAGAGGCGGGTCCGGACGGCGACTTCCAGCCGATCACGGACCGCATGCTCCTCGGGGATCCGGAGGCGGACCCCGACGACCCGCGCTTCTGCTGGCTCTCGGGGCGCAGGCCCTCGGCGGCGGCTCCGGAGGGGCACGAGATTCTCGCGAAGTTCGGTGTCACCGGCGCGGAGAGCCTGCATCTCTCGAAGTCCGATGCGCTTGACTTCCTGATCCGCGGCCGCTGGGACGGCGTCGTGGTGGAGGCCCCGTACCAGAAGCTCGCGATGGAGGTCTGCGGACATTTGTCCCAGGCCGCGAGGACCACGGGGCTCGTGAACCTCCTTCTGCGCGAGGGCGACGGCACCGTGACCGGTGACTTCACGCTCGCGACGGGCCTCACAAGGCTGCTCCCGTCGCTCGGCGTCCCGCTCGAGGAGTGCCGCGCGCTCTTCCTCACGGGCCCCCTCGGGGATCCGCTCTCCGAGGGCCTGGCGCGGCTGCTGCTCAAGCTCGGCGTCGTTTCGGCCGATCTCGTGAAGATCGGCAATCCCCTCACCGAGGAACGCATCGAGGCGCTTCCCGCCGCGCAGCGCGCGAACCTCCTCATCAACGCGACCGAGTTCGGGCATGCCCCGGATTTCGAGGGCATGCCCATCGAGACGCCGGGGTGCCTCTCTGCCTTCCCGAAGCTCGTCGCGGTGCTCGACCTCATTGACAACCCGATCCGCACGCGGCTCGTCTGGTGCGCCCAGACGCACGGCCTGCAGGCGAGGAGCGCGCTGGGCCTGCGCGTGATCGAGGCGCGCGAGGCGACCGAGCTCTTCACCGGCCGCACGCTCCCCTTCTCCGCCACCCGCACCATCCTCGGCGACATCCGCCGCGACGCCGCCAACATCGTGCTGATCGGCATGCCGGGCTGCGGCAAGACCACGATCGGCAAGGTCGTGGCCGGCAGACTCATGCGCGAGTTCGTGGACATCGACGCCCTGGTCGAGGCGCGCGTGGGGAAGCCCTCGCAGAGGATCTACCGCGAGGACGGCGAGGCGTACTTCAGGAGCCACGAGTCGGCGGTCATTGAATCACTGGCAGGCCGCCACGGGCTCGTGATCTCCACGGGCGGCGGCGCCTGCCTCATGCCGAGGAATCGCATGCTGCTGGCATTGAACGGCACGTTCCTCTGGCTGCAGCGTCCGCTCTCGAAGCTCTCCACCTACAAGCGCCCCATCCCGCAGCAGCGCGGCGTCGAGGTGCTCTACGAGGAGCGCGCCCCCATCTACCGCGAGCTCGCCGAGCGCATCATCACCGTGCGCACGATCGAGGAGACCGTCTCCGAGATCATCGGCGAGGAGGAAATGGTCTGAGGGGAGGCTCATCGGCCAGTGCTGAAGCGCATTGCAGCAAGCCGAGGGCGTACTGTTTTCAAAGCTTTTGCGGGCAGCCACAAGAGCGCATCAGGCACCTCCCCTGAAGAAAACTGTTGATCTTACGTCGCTCCCGGATAAGACAGGAGCCTCTTTTCCCGACTGTGGACTTGTGTCAAATTGTGTCATTCATGTAAAATCGAAATCAAACAGGCTGTCGTAAGCGTTAGGGATATGTGCTGTGCAAAGTGTAGCCCTATGGCGGTAGAGACAGTCTGTGCGCCCGCAAGGATGCTGCCGCAAGAAATTGCACGCACGGCAGTAATCAGCGGGCGTATTTTTTGATGTGTTCCGCGCGGGTTCTCAACATGTAACAAGGGATGCCTTCCCCGGGTGGGGCTGAGACCGGAAACCTCCGGGAGTCTGAGACGCGATGCCACGGGGGAGTTCCGGGCGCGCCTTTCCGTACTCTCTCTCAGAAAAGGCACTGACGGAAGGGTCCGGACCGGGACCGAAAAAGGTCCGGAACGCCTTCCGTCAGCAGCGGGTCGAGGCCGGGGAGATCCGGGCGGCGGAACATTTCCGCCCTTCTCTCTTCCTTCCTCTGTCTGTGACCGGCTCTTCCCCTGGAAGATTCAGGAGGAGCCGGCCCGGGGCGCTGCGGGCGGGATGAGCCCGGAGAGGGAAAGCGCCCGCGGATTCGAGAGTTTCTGCGCTGTCAGGCCTCCTTGTCCGTCGTTTCCTCGGCGCCGGGGGTGCGCAGGAGCCGCGCGGAATTGAGGATCACGAGCACCGAGCCCGCGTTGTGCACCAGCGCGCCGAGCACCGGTCCGAGGAGACCGAGGGCCGCGAGGATGATCGCCGCGAAGTTGATGCCCATGGCGAGCGTGATGTTGAAGCGGATCATGCGCATCATGCGGCGCGAGAGTTTGACGAGCCAGGGGATCACGCGGATGTCGTCGCGCACGAGCACGATGTCGGCGGCGTTCACCGCGATGTCGCTGCCCACGCCGCCCATGGCGATGCCGACCCAGGCGCGTTTCAGAGCAGGCGCGTCGTTGATGCCGTCGCCCACCATGGCAGTCTTGACCGTTGCCTTCTCAAGCGACGCGAGGCGCTCGAGCTTGGTCTCGGGCATGCACTCGGATTCGACCAGCCTCGGGTCGATGCCCGCGGCCTCGGCCGCGTGCATGGCGGCCGCCGGGTGGTCGCCCGTCATCAGCATCGGGGCGACGTTCATCGACTTCATGGCGGAGACGGCCCTGCCGATGCCGGGACGCATGCGGTCGGAGAGCGTGATGAAGCCCGCGACCGAGCCCGCGACCGACACGAACACCGCGCTCGCGCCGTCGGCGCGGAAGGGGAGCGCCGCAGCCTCGGCCCGTTCAATCTCAGCGTCCGTGGCGGCGCCGATCGACTTGAGCCAGGAGAGACGCCCCACGGCGACTTCACCCGACGAGGTCTGAGCACGCACGCCGCTGCCGCTTTCCATCGAGAATTCGGCCGGGTCGGGGAGCGCCTCGCCGGCGTTCCTTTCCTTGAAGCCGCGCACGATAGCGGCGCCGAGCGGGTGCTCGGACTGCTTCTCGGCAACGGCCGCGAGCTTCAGAAGCTCGGGGGCGGTGATGGAATCGGTGAGCGTCTGCACGTCGGAGACGGCGGGCTCGCCCGTCGTGAGGGTGCCGGTCTTGTCAAAGGCGACGCGGTCGATCTCGGCGAGGCGCTCAAGGGCATCGCCCTCGCGCACGAGGACGCCCTTCTTCGTGGCGCACCCGATCGCGGCCATGACGGCCGTCGGAGTGGCGAGCACGAGCGCGCACGGGCAGAAGACGACGAGGATCGTGACCGCGCGGATCTCCTCGCCGGTGACGAGCCAGACGAGGAACGCGGCCGAGAGCGCCATCACGACGATCCAGGTGGCCCAGCGGTCGGCGAGGCGCACGATCTCGGCGCGGCTCGCGTCCGCGGATTCGACGAGCTTCGCCATGCGGGCGATCGTGGAGCTCTCGCCCACCTGGTCGGCGCGCATGTCGAAAGCGCCGAAGCGGTTGATCGAGCCGGACATCACGCTGTCGCCCGGGCCCTTGTCGACGGGCATCGCCTCGCCGGTGAGGACCGATTCGTCCACGCTCGTCGTGCCCGAGAGGATCTCGCCGTCCACCGGAACCGTCTCGCCCGGAAGAACTCGGACGGTGACGCCGGCCGCGACCTCGGAGGCCTGAATGATGCGCTCGGCATCGCCCTCGACCACGCGGGCGGTCTCGGGCGCGAGGGACGCGAGGCGCTCGATGCCCTTGCGGGCACGGGCCACGGTGAGCTCCTCGAGGAGGGCGCCGAGCTGCATGATCACCGCCACCTCGCCCGCGGCGAAGTATTCGCCGATGATGACGGAGGCGATGAGAGCGAGCGAGACGAGCACGTCGGCCTTGATGTCAAAGCGCCGGATCAGGCCCTCGGCGCCCTCGATGATGATCGGCACGCCGCAGAGGATGATCGCCACCCACGAGGGGTCGATGCCGTACACCTTCACGTCGAAGAAGCCCGCGACGAGCGCCACGGCGGATATCGCGATCAGTATCGCTGCCCGCGCAAACTCATTGCTCCAGAGCCCCGGAAGACCGGATTTTTCAGACTGTTCAGCCATTCTCTTTTCTCCATACCCCTGCGGGCGCCCGGTCGAAACCCTGGGGAAATCAATGCGTTTCGATCTTATGGGTATACCCGTATGGGTATCGAAGGGGATAAATTTTTTTTCGCCGGACCCGCTTCCAGGGGTGAAGGGGCACGGCGAAAACGTCGGGTTGTTTCAAACTGGATACCCCCTGGGGGTATGGCGCAAGATTAGCGCCGCTCCGGTGAGCTTGTCAACCCCATGGGGGTATGGGGTATTGCGCGGTCACGGGAGCGCGTCTACGCCGGGCACGCGCCGCCCGGATCAGCTCATGCGGGCGAAGTGCTCCACGGCGCGGGCGAACTTCGCCACGGTCTCCTCGGCGTTGCCGTTCTCGATGCCGTCGCGGACGCAGTGCTGCAGATGTCCCTCGAGCACGATCTGGCCCGCGCGGTGCAGTGCGCTCTTCGCGGCGTTGATCTGCACGAGGATGTCCTCGCAGGGCACGTCCTCGTCGATCATGCGGTCGATTGCCTCGACCTGGCCGATGATCTTGCGGAGCCGGCGGTGAAGGTTGGGCGCGTCCATGCACTTTTTCATTCAGATATACCTCCTGGGGGTATGGGTTGGTCCGGGGACATTGTCGCAGAAAAATCGTGCCGCGGGGGAGCGCTCCGGGAAGGCGATTGTCGCAGGCGCGGCTGATTAATCAGTCAGGGGTTGGGTCAAGGTCTGCCCTGCTCTCCGGGGCCGGAGCCCGGTAAGAGCGTAAAGGCGGTGTAAAGGTCGCCCTTCCGCCCGTGATCCGTGCAAAGGGAGCGGCGTTCGGCGCGGTCGGACACCTTCGGCGGGATTAGACTTCGCGGCCGAACACAAATCGGGGATCCCGCCCGCATTCCTTTCGGAACCGGATGCGCGGCAAACAGGATTCAGGGAGACCCCGGAGAAAAGCAGACGTTCCCGCCGCACCGGTCAGTTCCGGACGGACAAAGGAACCCGCACGCCACCACCAAACTGGGGAAGAAACTTTCATGGAATCGGTGCTCACCAATCCGGGCTCGGTCGCGCACATCGTGCTCGTATACGCGCTCGTGATCTCAATCGGTCTCGCGCTCGGACGCATACGGGTCTTCGGCGTCTCGCTCGGCGTCACCTTCGTGCTCTTCGTGGGGCTGCTCGCCGGCCACTTCGGCATCGGCGTCGAGAACCACGTGCTGATGTTCCTGCGCGACTTCGGCCTCATCCTCTTCATCTTCTTCATCGGCCTGCAGGTCGGACCGTCCTTCTTCTCGAGCTTCAAGTCCGGGGGCGTCGTCCTGAACGGCCTCACCGTGGGCGCGATACTGCTCTCGATCATCGTCACCCTCCTCCTCTGGGCCGTCGCCGGCGGCTCGATCGATCTGCCGGCTTTCCTCGGCGTCCACTACGGTGCCGTCACCAACACCCCGGGCCTCGGCGCCACGCAGGAGGCGCTCGCCGTGATGGGCTACCAGGGCGAGGACATCGCGGTGGCCTACGCCTGCGCCTATCCGCTCGGCGTCGTGGGCATCATCCTGTCGGCGATCATCATCCGCGTCGTCTTCCGCATCAACCTCGCCGACGAGGACAGGGCCTGGGAGGCCGACGAGGCCGACAAGAACGAGGCGCCGATCAGCTTCCACGTGGAGGTCGCCAACGGGTTCCTCAACGGCCAGACCCTCGAGGCGATCCGCCGCTTCATCGGCCGGCCCTTTGTCTGCTCGCGCAGGAAGGCCGTCGGAGAGGAGATCTCCTCGCCCGGTCCCGAGACGCAGGTGCGGAGCGGCGACATCCTGAAGATCGTCGCCCAGGCCGACAGCAAGGAGGCGATCGTCGCCTTCTTCGGCAAGGAGGCCGGGGACGTTGACCTCGAGACGCCCCACTCGCCCGTGCACTCGGAGATGGTGGTGGTGACCGACCCGGCGGTCAACGGCCTGCGCATCAAGGACCTCCACGTCTCGCACTACGACGGCCTCAACATCACCCGCATCTACCGCGCCGGCATGGAGGTGTTCCCGTACAGGAGCCTTCACCTGCAGCTCGGCGACCGCCTGCGCGTCGTGGGTCCGCAGCGCGCGATCACGCGCTTCGCCTCCCGCGTCGGCAACCAGACGCAGAAGCTCGACCACCCGAACATCATCTCGATCTTCGTGGGCATCGCGCTCGGCATCCTCGCCGGCATCATCCCGATCGCCATCCCGGGCGTCCCGGTGCCGGTGAAGCTCGGCCTCGCGGGCGGCCCGCTCGTCGTGGCGATCCTCCTCGGCCGCTACGGGCCGTCCCTGAAGCTTGCCACGTACACGACGAACTCGGCGTCGCTCATGCTCCGCGAACTCGGCATGGCGTTCTTCCTCGCGAGCGTGGGCCTCGCCGCGGGCGGCGGCTTCGCCGACGCCTTCATCCACGGGAACGGCTTCCTCTACATGCTCTACGGCGTCGTCATCACGATGGTGCCGCTCCTCATCATCGGCTGGGCCGCGCGCCGGTTCTTCCACTTCAACTACCACTCGATCGTGGGCCTGATGGCGGGCGCCACCACCGATCCCCCGACGCTCGCCTACGCGGCGACGCTCTCCGAGAAGAACAGCTCCGCGGTGGCCTACTCGACCGTCTATCCGCTCGCGATGTTCCTGCGCATCGTCACGGGTCAGATCCTGCTGATCATCTTCTGGTCGGCGGTGTAGCCGCAAGCTGAGCAGCTGATCGTTTCAAAAGACAGATTCCGCCCGGGGTGAGAGCCTCGGGCGGTGTCGTTTACGGGGTCAGGCGTCGTTGCGGGAGTAGTTCCGGCGGAGCCAGTCGGCGAGCTCCGGGGCGGTGAGCTCGCCTGTGGCGGCGGAGATCACTCTCTCCTCAAGGTCATCGACCATGTGCGGGCGGATGCCGTTCCGCTTCAGAAACAGCATCATCGAGTTCATCGACGTGCGCTTGTTGCCGTCGGCGAAGAGGTGCGCGCGGGCGATCGCCACGCAGTACATCGCGGCGAGCGTGAAGATGTCGCTGACGCCCTCGTAGAGCTCGAGATTGCGGACACGGGAGACGACCGGGCTCAGACGGCCGGGTTCCGTTCGGCTCGGCAGCCCGCCGTAGTGCTGGACTGCTTTGTTGTGAACCCAGACGATCTCCTTCTCGGTGAGGAGCACGGGTTTGTTTGGGGCGGCTCTTCCCATGATGTTCACTTGTCCGTGAGCGATCTGTTCACCTCGTCGAACTCGGCGAAGATCTCCCCCACGTCCTTCTCCATCCTCGCCTCCCAGAGCGCCTCGTAGACATCGCTGCTCACGAGCACGGCGACGGGCTTCCCGTCAGCGGTGATGGTGACGGGGCCGGCGTCCTCCTGGCTCACGGATTCGAGCAGTTCGGAGAGCCTTGAGCGGGCCTCCTCGGCGGTGACGGTTCTTTCGTCGGACGTGGTGATGTTCATGGGTTTCGGCGCCTGAATCGTGTCTGCAGGCAGACAGCATAACCCGTTCAGACGGTCTCCCCGGGGGCGGGCGCGCTGATATGATTTTCGGGGGGACATCCCCTCTTTTCGGAAGGAGAATTTGAATATGAAATCCACCAGGATCCTTGCCGCCGCCGTCGCCGCCTGCCTGACCATGGGCGTTGCCACGGCGGCCGAATGGAGCGTGAAGCCGAAGGTCACGTCGCTCCCTGCCCAGCCCGAGCGCGTGCTCCTCGTCGGCAACTCGTTCATGTACTACAACTGCGGCGTCAACGGCTACCTCTCGGGCCTCAACCGCGCCAAGGGCGTGAAGATGCGCTCGACGATGGCCACGATCGGCGGCGCGGGCCTCGACTGGCACCTCGTCAAGACCTACCTCCGCCCGGACGGCCTCTCGAGCTACTCCACGCTCAACGACGGCTCGAACCGGCTCGTCTTCAACAAGTTCCCCGACGGCAAGGTCTTTGACGCCGTCGTCCTGCAGGACAACAGCCAGGGTCCGGTGCACCCGGAGCTCGCGAAGTTCTTCAAAAAGTACGCCGCCATCCATTCGAAGGACATCCGCGAGACCGGCGCGGAGCCCCTTTTCCTCATGACCTGGGCCTATGCCGACCGTCCTGAGATGACGAAGCAGCTCGCCGACGCCACGACCGCGGTCGCGAACGAGAACAACGCCATGGTGATTCCCGTGGGCATCGCCTTCGCGAAGTCCCTCGAGGGCCGCCCGAATCTCAAGCTCACCGTCGCCGACAATCGTCACCCGACCGCCGCGGGCACGTACCTCGAGGCCGCGGTGATGTTCGCCGCGCTCACGAAGTCCTCGCCCGAGGGCGCGGACTATCTGGGCGGGTGCGAGAAGCCGCTCGCGAAGGAAGACGCCGCCTGGCTGCAGTCGGTCGCCTGGCAGACCGTGAAGGAGTTCTACGGCTGGTGATCCCGGCCCGCCTGAACGCTCATATTGAAACTGGAGACAGAATATGAAGAAGACACTGCTCGCCGCCGCGCTCTGCGCCCTCTGCGGCTCCGCCCTTTCCGCGGCCGCTGCGGAAGTCATTCCGCTCTGGCCCGACGGCGCCCCCAACAGGAGCGCCATCACCGAGCCCGAGCGCACGGATGAGAAAGGCAACATCTACAACGTGACCGAGGGCCGCATGGAGGTCCTCCCCGCGAAGAACCCGAACGGCCGCGCGGTGATCCTCATCCCGGGCGGCGGCTACGGCACGCTCTCGATGGCCTCGATGGACGGCAGCTTCGCGCCGTTCCTGAACGACCAGGGCTTCACGGTCTTCATGCTGAAGTACAGGCTTCCGAAGGGCAACCCCGAGGTGCCGCTCGCCGACGCCAACCGCGCCGTTGAGCTCGTGCGCGGCATGGCCGGGAAGTACGGCATCAGGACGGTCGGCGTCATGGGCGCGAGCGCGGGCGGACACCTCGCCGCGATCTCGTCGGTGAAGTGCTCCGGGGCGGCCTGCCCTGACTTCAGCATCCTCATCTATCCGAACATCACGATGATGCAGGAGGAGACGATGCCGAAGAGCTCCTGCAGGAAGAACCTCATCGGTGAGGAACGCTCGGTGAAGTACGACGCGGCCTTCTCGGCCTACAAGCACGTCTCGCTCACGACGCCTCCGGCCTTCATCGCGGTCTCGGCGCAGGATCAGTTCGCGGGCGCGCTCGGCAGCCTCCTCTACACCCGCGCGATGATCGAGAACGACCGTCCGGTGTCGCTCCACGTCTACCCGACGGGCAACCACGGCTGGCGCATCGGGAAGACGGAGAACTTCCCCGACGGCGACCACTTCCGCGATGACCTCGCGGCGTGGCTGAAGACGCTGCCGTAAGCCATCTGATGATCCTGATTACGCTGGAAATATTGGATTATCAGGATATATCTGGAATAGAGAGGGAGATGCCTCAGGGCACCTCCCTTTCTCATGGCCGGAAGGCTGAGGGTTCAGTGTCTGCCCTCTTCCGTCCCCCAGCGGTGCACCTGCCGCGGATCGTGCCGGAGAGGCATGCCGGAGCTCGGAAGGATCACGCCGGGAACAGGAGTCTCGGGTATTCCTCCTCGTCCGTCATCTCCGCCTCGCTGTCTTCGTCGGCACCGTAGAGCATGTCGCCGATGAAGCGGCAGGCGACGTCGGTGGCGGTTTCCAGTCGAGCATGGATCTCCGCGACCGCCTCGTCGGCAACGTCACCGGTCTCGTCCGAGATCCGGGTGGCAAACTCGAAGGTCTCGAGAAGCCAGTCCCATTCCATGCGCGTCCAGGGGCGGTCCGCGGCGAGGAACGCCCTCACGTCCGGACTCTCAAGGACGGAATGTTCGGCGACCGGGAAGTCCCTGAGCCTGCGGTTCCGGATAAACCTCTCCAGGTCTTCCGTCGCCTCGATCATGATGGCAACGAGCGCCTCGGCCGGTGTTTTCGTTGAGCGGGTCATCGGAATCACTCTCCCGAAGGAAGTTGAGCATGCCGACAGAATACCGACAAGCCTGCCGCGGCGCCCCGGAGACAGCGGCACACCGCGTTCTTCTCTCATCGGCCGGTCCGGGAGAAAGAAATCGGGCGGAGCCTTCCGACTCCGCCCGGTCGAGCGTTCTCCCGTTCTGACAATCGCTTACTTGATCTTCTTTCCGCTCTTCGCTTTCTGGATCATGTCGAAGGCGCCGGCGAGGTCGTCATAGATCTCGGCCACGTCGCCCGTGACGTCCTCGATCTCGACGCCCTGCTTCCCGCGGCGGGCGAAGGCGTAGGTGATGTAGTCCTCGACGTCCCAGCGCACCGAGTAGGCCTCGATGGCGCCGATCAGGTACGGGCTCTGGCTGATGACGATCACGCGGATGCCGATCGACTCGAGGATGAGGATGATCACCTCGGCGAGGCGCACCTGCCAGTCCGGGTGCATGCTGCTCTCGGGCGAGTCGAGGATCAGCACATCGTTGCGGCCGACGGCGCCCGAGAAGATGAGCTGCTGGAGCAGCAGGAAGAGGCGCAGGCCCGCGCCGGCGCTGCGGATGCGCTCGGAGGGCGAGCCCTCCTCGTCGGCGAAGCGCAGTTCCTTCGTGCCCGGGACGAGACGGCCGCGGCAGATGCGGCGGAGGTTCTCGCGGACCTGGGCTTCCTCGGGGTCCTCGTTCTCGGTGGAGAGCCCCTTGGCGTCAAAGGACTTCTGCACGAGCTCGAGCGTGCGCAGCGTCCTCTCGGACACGCTGATGCCGTGGAGATCCGTCTCGGGGCCGATCAGGCCGCAGAGCGCGAGAACCTCGTCGTCGATGAAGACGGCGCGCTGCGCGAAGCCCTTGAGGCACGAGAGATCCGGGGCGGTTTTGCCGCCCTGCCTGAGCGTCACCTTGCCGCCCGTCCTCGGGGCGAGCTTGATCTCAAGGGGTTCCTTCGGGTCGAGGTTGTTCGTGGGAAGCGAGTCAACGGCGGCCTTCATGGCCTTCTCGTCGCCCTGACCGTTGACGATCGTGTCAAGGAGCTTGGCAAAGGTGCTGCGGCCCGTGCCGTTGCGGCCGTAGAGAACGGTGACGTCGCCGAGTTCGATGTCCGCATCGCGGATGGCGCCGACGTTCTTGATCGAGATCTTCATGATTGTTTTTCCTTCTGCGGCTTCTCGGGGGAGTTCCGTGGGTGAGTGCGCCCGGGGTCTGTGTTCTGTTTATCTTCTGCGGCGGCTGCGCCGTCTCCCCCGGATCCCCGGGAGGGACACCAGAGAGGAGAGCAGCCATCCGCCGCCCGTGGCGGCGATGTCAAACAAAAATTATGCCGTGCCGCCCCCGCCCGGTGGCTAGTTGATTCCCCTCAGAAGATTCCCGGTCAGGGAAATCCCGGAGAAAATTTCCGCCCTCCTCCCCCTCCGGCAGCGGCGGTCCTGTGGGAGACCGTCAGTCCAATCCTTCCGTGCAAGCGTTCGACAGATTCGTGTGAGCGGGGCCGGCGTCTGTCTTTCAGAATGAAATCAGGGAGGGACTTCCTCCTGACAATCTTCAGGGAGCACTACCATGAGAACTCAGATTGCCGCGGCCGCGCTCGGCGCCGTCCTCGCCCTCGGCCTTCCCGCGACCCATGCCGCGGTGACCCCGGCCGGCCCCGAGGTCCGCATGGCCGAGATCCACGTGAAGCCCGGCTGCCTCGAAAAATTCCTCGCGGCCGTCACCGAGAACATGCGCGCGTCGGTCGAGAAGGAGCCTGGCGTGATCAGCATCTACTCGGTCGCCTCGAAGGAGGACCCGGCGCAGCTCACGTTCTTCGAGATCTACGCCGACCACGAGGCCTACATCACCCACACGAGGCAGCCGCACTTCCGCAAGTACATCGAGACGACGAAGGACCTGACCGACATGAAGCGCCTGATCGAGGTCGATGCCGTCGGACTCTTCCCCGCGCCGCGGAAGCGCTGATCCGGTCACCGACACCTCAGAGAAGGCGGGCTCCGCTCTTTCTCACGGGGCAGCCGCCGAGCCGCGGCTCCGCACATCTGAGGCACCCGAGGCCCGGAGGGACTCTCCCCCGGGCCTTTCCGCGTCTGAGGGCGCGGTCGCACCGGTTCCCCGGTTTTCCCGGAGGTTTTTATGAGCGAAGCTGGCAGCGCCGCCGCCGGGCCCGCCGCCGCCGCTGTGCAACACCCCGGCCTTTCCCGGAACGCCATTTACCGGGGACTTCTCCTCCGGGACGTCTTCCCGCACTCACTCCGGACCGCCTCCGAAGTGTCTTCCTCCGCGGCATTCTCAGGCAGCGGCGCTCCTTCCGACTCTGACGCATCCCCGTCGGTCATGAGACAAAGGACGACAGCATGTCGTTAAACATCCGGAAAAACATATCGCGATTATAACGCTGTTTTAAAAGTTGCAACACTGTTACTTTTAAGACCGCGCAGTGTTTTACATCTGTCTGCCGGAGATTTTCTAACGCCGTTACGGAAGATCTCGTATAATTTGTTAACCTCAGTTGAGGGGGAGCAATGGCGAACGATTCCTCATGAGCATCGATGATGTCCTGACGTTCGCCGGAGTGCCTGCCTCAGGATCCCCGCACCCGCAGGTGCGGGGGGATGTCAGCCTTCCCGCAGGCATTCACCGGGGCGGCGGCGGTCCCGCGCGACCGGGATCCGTCCCTGATGAGACGCCGGTTTGCGGCGTTTCGGGGCGTGTTCCCGGACTCAATCTGATAATTCCCTCCTAGCTTGAACACGGGATGCAGGGAGGGTACAGACAAAAAAATTATCGAGAGGGTGTCGGCCCGACATGATCTGTGCCTGACGTTTCTCATGACGAACGAATCTGACGTCGTGTCATTCATCAAAAGGGAGGGGTGAAAAGATACCGGACGGTGAATAATTTCCGCGAGGGCATACCAATTGCTTTATGAATGCGCCATAATGCCGGGATAAGATCTTTCAGGATCAATAAATTT
>NZ_JAUNSF010000044.1 GCF_030539355.1 Sutterella sp. | reverse complement strand
TGCTAAAGTAGCCGCGGACCGGAAAAGCCGCGGACGGCAGGACGGCGAATTGGCGCCGTTCCGGGTGAGGCTGCACCCGCCGCAACCGAGGCGCTTCCGCCCTAGGCAACAGCTATCAGACACCCAGATTTCGCATCGATGACTCAAGAAAACGCCGGGGACAAGACCTTCCCCGTTACGGACGACATTCGTGAAGCGATGGCGCTCATCGCCCGCGGCTCCGACACCTTCCTCATCCAGTCCGAGTTCGAGCAGAAGCTCGCCCGCTCCAAGGCGACCGGCAAGCCCCTGCGCTGCAAGCTCGGCCTCGACCCGACAGCCCCTGACATCCACATCGGCCACACGGTGGTCCTGAACAAGCTCCGCCAGCTGCAGGACCTCGGCCACACCGTGATCTTCCTCGTCGGCGACTTCACCGCAGCGATCGGCGATCCGTCGGGCCGCAACACCACCCGTCCGCCGCTCTCGCGCGAGCAGATCGAGGTGAACGCCAAGACCTACCTCGACCAGGCCGGCCACATCCTCGACCTTGAGAAGACCGAGGTCCGCTACAACTCCGAGTGGAGCAACGCCCTCGGCGCCACCGGCATGATCCAGCTCGCGAGCCGCTACACGCTCGCCCGCCTCCTCGAGCGCGACGACTTCGCCAAGCGCTTCAAGGAGGAGCACCCGATCGCCATGCACGAGCTCCTCTATCCGCTCATGCAGGGCTACGACTCGGTCGCGCTCAAGGCCGACCTCGAGCTCGGCGGCTCCGACCAGCGCTTCAACCTCCTCGTCGGCCGTGAGCTCCAGCGCCAGTACGGCGAGGAGCCGCAGTGCATCCTCACGATGCCGCTCCTCGTCGGTCTTGACGGCGTCGTCAAGATGAGCAAGAGCAAGAAGAACTACATCGGCATCACCGACGCCCCGAACGACATGTTCGGCAAGGTGATGAGCATCTCCGACGACCTGATGTGGGACTGGTACGACCTGCTCTCTCTCAAGGGCAACGACGAGATCGCGAACCTGAAGAAGCAGTGCTCCGAGGGCCGCAACCCGCGCGACGCCAAGGTCATGCTCGCCCGCGAGATCGTCGAGCGCTTCCACAGCGCCGCCGCCGCTGACGAGGCGGAGCGCGAGTTCAGCGCCCGCTTCCAGAAGGGCGCGATCCCGAGCGACATCCCCGAGGTGACGGTTCCCGCCCCGGGCGGCGAGATCGGCGTGATGGCGATGCTCAAGGCCGCGGGCCTCGTGCCCTCGAACGCCGAGGCCGGCCGCAACATCGACCAGGGCGGCGTGCGCATCAACGGCGAGCAGATCTCCGACCGGCAGCTCCGCATCAAGGCGGGCGAGCCGCTCATCGTCCAGGTGGGCAAGCGCCGCTGGGCGCGCATCACCGTGGTCGCGGCATGATCGTTCTGCTGCAGCGCGTGCGTGAGGCACGCGTCGACCGCCGCGGCGAGGCCGGGGCCCCGGACGAGCTTCTCGGGGCCGTCGGCCCCGGGTTCCTCGCGCTCGTCTGCGCGGAGCCGGCCGACACCGCGGAGACGGTGGCGAAGGCGGCGAGAAAGACCGCCCGCCTGCGCGTCTTCGAGGACGAGGCGGGCCGCATGAACCGCTCGGTCCTCGACACGGGCGGCTCGGTGCTCGCCGTCTCCCAGTTCACGCTCGCCGCGGACTGCCTCTCCGGCAACCGCCCGAGCTTCTCGAACGGGGCGGCGCCTGACGTGGCCAGCCGCCTCTACGAGGACTACGTCAAGGCCCTGCGGGCCGAGGGCGTCCCGGTCGAGACCGGGTCATTCGGCGCCCACATGCTTGTGAGCCTCGTCAATGACGGCCCTGCCACCTTTTGGCTGAGGTTCTGAGGCCCGACTTCGTGCTACGGTTCGAGGACGTGTTTTTCTTTTCCCTGGAGGAACCCCATGGAAATCAGTTCAAGGACCTTCTACGAAGGCGAGATGATCCCCGAGCGCTGCGCCTACGGCCGCATCGGCGCGGGCGGCAAGACCGTCGGCTCGGACAACCGCAACCCGCACCTCGCCTGGAGCGACGTGCCCGAGGGCACGAAGTCGCTCGTCCTCTGCTGCATCGACGACGACGTGCCGACGAACCTCGAGGAGCGTGACGCCACCGGGGAACTCCCCGCCTCGCAGCCCCGCCGCCGCTTCATCCACTGGGTGCAGGCGAACGTTAGCCCGGAGGTGACCGAGGTGGCCGAGGGCGCGCTCGAGCACGGGAAGAAGACCCCCGCGGCGCTCGGCCGCGCCGGCGTCAACGACTACAGCCGCGGCGAGAAGGTGAAGCCGGGCGAGGTCGGCACCGGCTACGACGGCCCCTGCCCGCCCTTCTTCGATGCGCGCCGCCACTACTACCGCTTCCAGGTGATCGCGCTCGACATACCCCAGATTCCTGATCTGCCTAAGGCATTCACCTGGAATGATGTCGATCAGGCCATGAAGGGACATGTTCTGGGCACCGCCGAACTCGTCGGCCGATATACACTGAACCCGCGTCTGCGCGGAGCCTGATCCGGCACCCCGGATCGTCCTGCCGCTCACTGGACCTCCCTGTGAGCGGCTTCCGGCGCAGTTTTTGCTAGTCAAAAGGAGAAGGGCCTCATCGATTCCGAGGCCCTTCGCCTGTCAGAACCGTCTCTTGAGAACCCGACCCGGCAGCCGGGACCTTCGGCAAGGAGCGAGCTGTTTAAAACTCCCCTGCCGCCGCTCCTTTTCAGATTCCGTGCCCGGAGAGGGAAATTCATCGAACCCGAGGAGAAACATTCCAAATGTTCAATACCAACGAGTGCCCCGCCAAGCTTGATCCCGATGTCTGGCAGTGGATTGACGCGGAGAACAAGCGTCAGGAACAGAACATCGAGCTCATCGCGAGCGAGAACTACGCCTCGCCCGCCGTCATGGCCGCTCAGGGCAGCTGCCTGACGAACAAGTACGCCGAGGGCTATCCCGGCAAGCGCTACTACGGCGGCTGCGAGTTCGTCGACGAGATCGAGCGTCTCGCGATCGAACGCGCGAAGAAGCTCTTCTGCGAGCCCGCCGGCGTCGAGATGGCCGTCAACGTGCAGCCGCACTCGGGCGCCCAGGCCAACTCCGCCGTCTTCCTCGCGGTGCTCAATCCCGGCGACACCTTCATGGGCCTTTCGCTCGCCGAGGGCGGCCACCTCTCGCACGGCATGCACCTCAACTTCTCGGGCAAGTACTTCAACTGCGTCCCGTACGGCCTTGATGACAAGGAGGAGATCGACTACGCCGCGGTCGAGCGCCTCGCCAACGAATGCAAGCCGAAGCTCATCATCGCAGGCGCCTCGGCCTACTCGAAGCGAATCGACTTCAAGCGCTTCGCCGAGATCGCGCACTCCGTGGGCGCTCTGCTGATGGTCGACATGGCCCACTACGCGGGCCTCGTCGCCGCGGGCGTCTACCCGACCCCGTTCGGCCACGCCGACATCGTCACGACCACGACGCACAAGACGCTGCGCGGCCCGCGCGGCGGCCTCATCTTCGTGCGCCCCGACCTTGAGAAGAAGATCAACTCCGCGGTCTTCCCGGGCATGCAGGGCGGCCCGCTCGAGCACATCGTTGCCGCGAAGGCCGTTGCGCTCGGCGAGGCTCTGAAGCCCGAGTTCAAGGAGTACCAGAAGCAGGTCATCCGCAATGCCGAGGTCATGGCCGAGCAGCTCATGGCCCGCGGGCTCCGCATCGTCTCGGGCGGCACCGAGAGCCACGTCATGCTCGTGGACCTCAGGCCCCTCAAGATCACCGGCAAGCTCGCCGAGACCGTGCTCCACTCGGTGGGCATCACGGTCAACAAGAACGCGATCCCGAACGACCCGGAGAAGCCCTTCGTCACGTCCGGCATCCGCCTCGGCTCGCCCGCAATGACGACCCGCGGCTTCGGCGAGGAAGAGGCGCGCCTCACGGCGAACCTCATCGTCGACGTGCTTGAGGCCCCCGAGGACCAGGCCGTCCTCGACCGCGTGAGCGCCGAGGTCGCCAAGCTCACGACCGCCTTCCCGGTCTACGGCGCGAAGTAATTTCCGGATTTTCCTGAAAACTTTTCGCTTCTGAACTCCCCGTTCCTTCCCGTGAGGACCGGGGAGTTTCATTTTCTGAAAAAGGCTGTAAACCGGATCAACACAATATGTTGCGGATAATTCGCTGAAAAGACTGCAGATTGTGTAAACTTGAGACTACAGAAAAAGATTCGTCTCAAGGAGCGCATATTTATGCATTGTCCTTTTTGTCAGTGTCCGCAGACGAGTGTCGTGGATTCCCGCACGCCGGATCCCGGCACGGTGATTCGCCGGCGCCGTGAGTGCCCGCAATGCGGCAAGCGCTTCACGACGTTCGAGCGCATTTCCTACCTCATGCCCTGGATTGTGAAAAGGGGCGGGCTGCGCGTTGAATATGACAGACGGAAACTGCGCGCCTCGATGGAGCTCGCGCTCAGAAAACGTCCTATCTCGTCGGAGAGGATCGACGCCGCGGTCGACGCGATCGAGCAGCGCCTGATGCTCTCGGGCGACCGCGAGGTGCGCTCGAAGGTGATCGGCGACTACGTGCTCGAGGAACTGCGCGCGATGGACATCATCGGCTGGATCCGCTTCGCCTCCGTCTACCTCAACATCGACGACCCGAAGAGCTTCACGCTGATGATCGAGGAAGCAATCCGGCAGCAGCAGTCCGAGACAGGCGAGGAGGGCGGCGGCCGCCGCCGCGGCCGCTCGGGCTCGTCGAGGTGAGCCGACTTCCGTAACGAACAACTCTTCCCGAGGAGAGACGCATGCAGGAATCCGAGGAAAAACTGCTCCGGGGCGTTGACGAGGCCTGGATGGACCTCGCGCTCGACGAGGCCAGAAAGGCATTGCTGATTTCGCCTCCGAATCCGTCGGTGGGCGCGGTGATCGTGAAGGACGGGCGCCTGATCGGCTCCGGGCACACGCAGAAAACGGGCGGCCCGCACGCCGAGGTGATGGCGCTGCGCGACGCCTTTGAGCGCGGCGAGTCGGTCGAGGGCGCGACGGTCTACGTGACGCTCGAGCCCTGCTCGCACTACGGCAGGACCCCGCCCTGCGCGCTCGCGCTCATCAACGCGCGCGTGAAGCGCGTGGTCGCCGCCACGGGCGACCCGAACCCGCAGGTGCACGGCAGGGGTCTCAGGATGCTCGCCGAGGCGGGCATTGAGGTGGCGCTCGGCGTCAGGGACGCCGAGGCCCGCGAGGTGAACGCGAGCTTCATGAAACGCATGACGCAGCGGATGCCCTGGGTGCGCGTGAAGACCGCGGTGACGCTCGACGGCCGAACTGCATTGTCTGACGGGCGCTCGCAGTGGATCACGGGCGCGGAGGCCCGCGCCGACGTGCAGCGCTGGCGCGCCCGCGCGGGCGCGGTTCTCACCGGCGCCGGAACGGTCGCCGCGGACGATCCGCAGATGAACGCGAGGCTCGAGGGTCTGGAACGGCAGCCGCTGCGCGTCGTGGTGGATCCGCGGCTCGAGACCCGGCCGGACGCGAAAATCCTGCACTCGCCCGGCGGAAAGGTACTTTTTGTTGCGGTTCAGGACGCCCCGGCGCGCCGTGAGGCACTTGAAGCCGCCGGCGGAGAGGTTATCCTTATGCCCGATCCCGTCAGGCCCGGCCGCGTCGATCTTGCGGGGCTCCTCGCCGAGCTCGCCGCAAGGGAAGTGAACGAGGTGCACGTCGAGGCCGGTCCCCGGCTCTCGGGCGCCTTCCTCGACGCCGGGCTCGCTGACGAGCTCCTGGTTTTCATGGCGCCGTGCCTCTTCGGCCCGGGGCTGCCGCTCGCGAACGTCACGCCGCCCGAGAGTCCGGGCGCGGCGCCGCGGTGGCGCATTCATTCCGTCGCACCCGTCGGGGGCGACATCCGAATTCTTCTGAGGAGATAAGACAAGATGTTTACCGGCATTGTTCAGGCCATCGGCAAGGTTCGCGAGCCCGAGAAGCTCGGCAACGGCGTGCGGCTCACGATTCTTGCGCCCGATCTCGGGCTCGACGAGGTCCGGGTGGGCGACTCGATCGCCGTGAACGGCGCCTGCATGACGGTCGTCGAAGTGAGTGACCGCGAGTTCAAGATCGACGTCTCCGCCGAGAGCCTCGCGACGACCACGGGCCTCGACACCTTCGGCGAGGTGAACCTCGAGAAGGCGATGAGGCTCTCGGACCGCATCGACGGCCACATCGTGAGCGGCCACGTCGACGGCGTGGGCCAGGTCGAGTCGATGGAGCAGGTCGCCGAGTCCTGGAGGCTCGTCGTGCGCGTTCCGCGCAAGCTCTCGCCCTACGTCGCCTACAAGGGTTCGATCACGATCAACGGCGTCTCGCTCACGATCAACAAGGTCGAGGACACGGCGCTCGACACGCTCGTCTCGATCAACCTGATCCCGCATACCGTCGAGGTCACGACCTTGAAGCACCTCAAGCCGCAGACCTACGTTAACGTCGAGATCGACACGATCGCCCGTTACATTGAGCGTATGCTTTCGCTCAAGGACGAAGACGCGCTCTTCTAAGTCGAGAGCACTTCCCCTGAGGCCCTGAGCCCGAAGGGGATCCGCGTCAGGCGCGCCCCGAGACAGCCGATTCAAGCCCGGCCGGTCTCGACGGGCGCGTTTCTCTTTTGGGAGCCTGGGGCTCCCTCAGGAGAAGCTGCCTTCGCCCGGACGAAACAGAGAATGACCTTGTTCCCGCGCCCCCTCGGAGCGGGAGGAAAAAAGAGAGAGAAAGAACAATGGAAACGATGCTTTTCTCGCCGATCAAAATCGGCCCGATGACGGTGGCGAACCGCATCGCCGTGCCGCCGATGGACATGTACAGCGCGAGGAGCGGCGTGGCGCAGCCCTTCCACTTCATGCACTATGGCTCCTTGGCCGCCTCCGGCGCCGGCCTCATCTGCATCGAGACCACCGCCGTGACGCCCGAGGGCCGCATCTCGGACGCGGACCTCGGCCTCTGGTCGGACGAGTGCGAGAAGGGTCTGAAGAACCTCGTCGCCTTCATGCGCGAGATCCAGCCCGGTGTGAAGATCATCATTCAGTTGAATCACGCCGGCCGCAAGGCGAGCATTCCCCCGGCCTGGAAGGGCACCGGCACGATCGAGCCCGCCGACGGCGGGTGGCTGCCGCGCGCGCCCTCCGCGATCGCCTTCGGCGAAGGGTTCATGAAGCCCCGCGCGCTCGAGACCCGCGAGTGCGAGGAGATCATCGCCGCCTTCGGCGAGGCCGCGGCGCGTGCCGTTCGCGCCGGTGTGGACGGCATTGAGATCCACATGGCGCACGGGTACCTCATTCACCAGTTCCTCTCGCCCCTCTCCAACCACCGCATCGACGCCTACGGCGGCGCGCTCGAGCACCGCATGCGCTTCGCGCATGACGTGATGAACGCCGTGAAGACCGCGGTGCCCGAGAACACTGCGGTGGGCATCCGCGTCTCCGCCACGGACTGGGAGCATGACGGCTGGACGCTCGAGGAGACGCTCGAGCTCGTCAAGGTCGCGAAGGCCCAGGGCATGCACTTCGTCGATGTCTCCACGGGCGGCAACACCCCGTCTGCGGACATCCCCGTCGGCCCGGGCTACCAGGTGCCGTTCGCGCGCCGCGTGCGCGAGGAGAGCGGGCTGCCTGTCTTCGCCGTCGGACTCATCACCGAGGCCTGGCAGGCCGAGACGATCCTGCGCGACGGCGCCGCCGACATCATCGACATCGGCCGCGAGATGCTCGCCGACCCGCGCTGGGGCTGGAACGCCGCCCGTGCGCTTGGCGTCAAGAAGGTCGAGGGCGTCTCGATCCCGGTGCAGTGGGAGCGCGGTCTGAAGATCTGACGATCCTCATGCTCTCATGACGCAGAGGCCCGGAACCTGTTCATTCAGGCCCGGGCCTTCGTGTCTGAGCGCTTCGTGATCAATGCATCTTCGCGCGCCCCGCGAGCCAGGCCGGGATCAGTGCGCAGACCGCTCCGGAGCCGAGCGTCATGAGGGCGAGCTTCGCCTCCGCAAGCGAGAGCAGCGGCGCCATGGCGATGCCGGTCTCGGCCTCAAGCACGGTGCCGCAGAGCGAGGCAAACAGCCAGCCCAGGGCTATGCCTCCCGCGGTGCCCGCCACGGCCACCGTCATGACGATGAGCCAGAGCAATGTCCCGACGTAGACGCGCGGCGCGCCCAGCACGCGGAGCTCAAGGAGCGTGGGGAGCCTGAGTCTTCCGAGAAGCACGCCCGTGATGAGGGTCGCGGCGAGCGCGATCGCCACCGTGAGCGCGGTGATGAAGGAGAGCGCTTTGGCAGCGCCGCCCATGGCGGCGTAGAGCTCGACCAAAACCTCGCCCGAGAAGACGCCCATCAGATTCACCTGGGTGCCGTCGGGCGAATTCACGGACTTCTTCGAGAAGACCTGTCTGAGCCTGTAGGCATCGGCCACCGTGACCGGTTTCACCACGACCGCGGACATGCCGGGAAGCTTTGAGAGATCCTCGTGCATCCATTCCTCGAGCGGTTCGGTTGCATGGTCATGCTCTTCATGTTCCTCATGGGCGTCCGCGCCGTGCATCGACCAGATCCGTTCGATGGGGACGAGCACCGCGCGGTCCCAGGGCGTTCCGGAGGCGGGCATCACACCGACGACCGTGAAGCGCGACTCCGCGTGCGCGTGCCCCGCGCCGTGGGCGCGCCCGTGCATGGGGAGGAATGTGTCGCCTACCTTGAGTCCGCTCGCGGCGCCCGCTACGGCTTCGTTCGGAGCCTCGAAGACGCGGCCCTCGGAGAGGGGCGCCGCACCTCCGAAGGTGACGAGCGCCCGGGTGGTGCCGACAAGAGCCGCGCGGCCCACGCGGTCGCCGAAGGCGACGGGAGCGGCCCAGCGCACGCCCTTGGCGCCGATGAGGGAATTCATCGCCTCGGCGGGAACGAGCCCGAGCGGCTCGTCGCGCAGGTACACGGTGCCGAGCAGAAGCGACGTGGCGCTTCCCTTCGCGCCGACGAGAAGGTCAAAGCGGTCCGCGGCGGCGGCCGACGACGAGCGGAGCATGCGCTCCGTGAGGCCCGCCGAGACGGCAAGCGCGAGCGAGAGCGCAAGGACGAGCGCCATGCCGAGCAGCACGCCCGCGGAGCGCCGGAGCTCGCTCTTCAAGAGCATCAGCACATGCATAAATACCTCCCCGACGCGCGCTTCGTCTGCGTCCTTTCGTCAATGAGGCGGCTGGCGACGAGCTCGACCGTCCGCGAGAAGCGCGCGAGCACCCGCTCGTCGTGCGAGACGAGGATCAGCGTGGCGCCGAGTTCGTCGGCCGCGGAGAGGAGGGCGTCGGTGACGGCGTCGGCGCGCCTCGCGTCGAGGCTCGCAGTGGGCTCGTCGGCGAGGATCACCTTCGGGCGCGCGAGGAGCACGCGGGCGAGCGCGGTGCGCTGCATCTCGCCCCTCGAGAGGCGCCCCGCGCGCGTCGAGTGCCGCACGCCGTGCTGCTTGAGGAGCTTCCTCGCCTCCTCGCGGTCCTCCGCGCGTATGGCGCGGGTGAAGGTGATCGGGAGCAGCACGTTCTCCTCGGCGGTCAAGTCCTCGAAGAGCCGGAAGTCCTGAAAGAGAAAGCCGCAGTTCGCGCCGCGCCAGCGGTCGCGCTCGGCCTCGGGCAATTGGGAAAGGTTCGTCTCTCCCCAGCGCACGCAGCCGGAGGTGGTGACGAGGATGCCGGAGAGGAGCTTCAGAAAGGTGCTCTTTCCCGCGCCGGAGGCACCGCGCACGCCGAGCCGCGCGCCGGCGGGAAGGTGAAAGTTCTCGGCGGAGAAGATGACGCGGCGCTCCTCGCCGTCGGCGACCGCGAGCTCGGCCGCGTCGATCGAGAGGTCGAAGGGTTCCATAGGAGCTTCCTCAGACCGGCTCGAACCTGGCCGCGACGATGCGCACGAGGCTCACGAACCCCGTCTCCTCGTCGGTGCGGCTGCCGAGCTCGAGCGTTCCGGAGACGGCGATCAGGCGGTTGCTCTGCACGAACTCCTGCTTCTCGTCGAGGTACACCACGATGATGCTGTCGGGCCAGTCCTCGTCGGTGTTGCAGAAGGGGCAGAGGCTCACGGGTTCCCTGGTGAGGACGAGGAAGTGCGCGTCGGCCTTGAGCGGCGGCGCCATGAAGCCGAGGATCGTGACAGGCTTTTGATCAAGGCTTTTGAGTTTCTCGGAGAACTTGAGGCCGAGCACCGAGACGCCCGCGTACATCTCGTCAAAGGCGAGGTTGGGCGCGGGGGCGGCAAGGGCGCCGCGGACTCCGAGCGCCACCGGCGCGAGCGCGCAGAGTGCCGCCGAGCGAAGAAACTGTCTGCGTTGCATGAGGCAGGTCTTTTAAAAACGAATACGACGGAAGGCGAAGGTCCGGACTGCCGGGCGCTTCGCCTTCAGATGCTGTGCGGTCCGGGACTCGGGGACGCGCCGAAAGACTCACGGCGGCGCGCCCCCGTTTCCAGGAGATCCGTTTGCTCAGTGGCCGAGAGCGAGCGCCTCGGCTATCACGCGGAAGACCTCGGTCGAGTTCATGAAGCCGTGGATTTCCTCGGAGCGCGGGCCGCGGGCGGTGACGACGAGGTCATCGACCGTGTGCACGCCCTGGCTCTCGTTCCTCGGCAGGTTGCCCTCGACGAAGTGACCGCCCTCGACGTCCTTGTACTGGGCGTCAGCGACGTACTCACCCTTCTCGTTCTTCACGGCAGGGTTGAAGGTCTTGTCCTTGTAGGGACGGTAGGTCTCGTAGTAGTCCGGGTGGGCGCCGAAGAAGACCGCGAGGCGCTTCGAGGGAGCGAAGTCGTCCGGGAAGCCGTCGCCGTCCTTGTCCTCGTAGTTGGGGTAGCCGGCGCCGGCGTAGACGCCGACCTTGTCGCGCATGTCGTTGCCGGGCTTGTTGTCATCGACCGTGCCCGCGACCGAGATCGAGTGCGTGTGGTCGCCCGTGACGATGAGAAGCGTGTCGGGATGCTCGTCGCAGTACTTCTGGGCCTTCTCAACCACCTTGTCGAAGGCGATCGCCTCGCCCACCGAGCGCGTCCAGTCGAGCGGGTGCGAGAACTTGTCGACGAGGCCCGCTTCGAGCATCAGGAAGAAGCCGTTCTTGTTCTGCTCGAGCACCTTGACGGCGGCGTCAAAGCTCTCCGTGAGGTCGGGCTGGTTCGGGAACTTCTTCACGGTGTTGCCCTTCCACTGGTGGCGGTCGATCCAGCCGTCCATGTTGCCGGTGTGGAAGAGACCGAGGAGCTTCGAGGGAGCCTTGCCCTTGACGGCGTCATTGAGCTCGGTGCGGTCGCTCACGAACTTGTAGCCGTCGCCCGTGAACATCTCGAGGTAGTTCGTGCCGTCCTTGCGCTTGGAGCCGGGCGTGCCCTGCGGGAGGAAGTAGGCCGAGCCGCCGCCGAGGATCACATCCGGGCGGACATCCCAGAACATGCCGACGATGTCGGCCTTGTCGGCGCGGCGGCGGGTGTGGGAGACGACCGAGGCGGGCGTCGCGTCCTCGATCTCGGCGTCGGAGACGACGCCGATCGCCTTGCCGGTCTTGCGGCGCAGGAGCTCGGCGATCGTTTCCTGACGGGGATCGTCCTGGCTCGCCTTCGTGCGGTCGGCGTAGACGCCGAGGGCATTGACGGAGGACTTGTGGCCGGTCATGTAGGCCGAGGCGGTGTTCGCGCTGTCGGCGGTGATGGTGTCAACCGAGCTCGTGCCGAGGAGCGCCATGTGCGGCATGTTGTCCATGGCGAGCGGCGCACGGTACATGCCGTTCGTCACACCCTTCGAGAGGATGCGGGCGGCGGTGCGGTGACCGACCGAGAGACCGTCGGCAAGCAGGATGATCACGCTCTTGGCGACGGGCTTCTCGGGCGTCGTGTAGATGTCC
This sequence comes from Sutterella sp., assembly GCF_030539355.1. Classification (GTDB taxonomy): domain Bacteria; phylum Pseudomonadota; class Gammaproteobacteria; order Burkholderiales; family Burkholderiaceae_F; genus Sutterella. Next base: position 10,585 of record NZ_JAUNSF010000044.1, on the reverse strand, counting down.
CAGTTGGCGCGCATCTCGCCCTCGGGGCTCTTCACCGTCACGGTGTACTTGCCGGGCTTCCTGATCTCGACGTCGCGGACGATGATCGCGGAGCCCTCGGCGTCCATTTCCTGGGCGATGTAGATCTCGTCGCCCTGCAGCACCTTCTTGTAGTCGGCGCCGTTGATCTCGACCTTGATGTCCTTGCGGTCGGCGACCTTGTCGAGCTCGATCTTGAAGTCAAAGCGCGAGTTCGTCATGAAGCGCGCATGGTCGACCGGGTAGATCTGGGCGGCATTGGCCGTGCCGGCCGAGAGGATGGCGAGCATCGCCGCGGCGGCGGCCGATGAAATGAGAGTCTTCTTCACTTTTGAGTATCCCTGTGATGGGTTTCGGACAGTTGGACGGGGCGCGAAGCTTGAGATCGGGCAGGGCTCGGATATGGCTCGGAATCGGCCCGGATGCATCAGGAGCGGCTTCGCGCCCGAGGAGAAACTGCGGGGGAGTCTATGAAGCGGGTGTTTCGGTTCATTGACGGCGTCGTGAAGGTTTTGTGAAAAGGAAGGGAGGGCGGTCACGGTTTTGTCATCAGCCGGCGGAGGCCGTCCCGGAGCCCGTCGGGACAGGTCGGAATGCACGCCGCGGGCGCTCAGAATCAGCGTGCCTGCGGTAAAATGAACGGTTCGAGGAGCCGCACCGGCTAAGTTCACGGCGCGGCTCAGAACAGAACGTCTTTCATAACGACGCCTCCCCGGGAGAAGTCCCGCGGGGTGCGCAGCCAAAGCTCATCCCAGAGGAGAATCAAATGGCAGTTGACATCATCCCGACTTCGCTTGACGGCACCGATCTTCGCATCGGCATCGTGGTCTCGCGCTTCAATGAATACGCCGGACGCGGCCTGTACGAAGCCTGCATGGATGAACTGCGCAAGCTCGGCGTGGTCGACGAGGATGTGACGAAGGTCTCCGTCCCCGGCGCGCTCGAAATCCCGTTCGCGCTGCAGAAGCTCGCCACGACCGAGGAATACGATGCGCTGATCGCGCTCGGCGCCGTCATCCGCGGCGAGACGTATCACTTCGAGCTCGTCTCGAACGAGGCCGGCGCCGGCATCTCGCGCGTCGCGCTCGACTTCGACATCCCCATCGCCAACGGCGTGCTCACGACCAACACCGACGAGCAGTGCCAGGAGCGCCTCAACATCAAGGGCCGCGACTGCGCGCAGTGCGCCGTTGAGATGGCCAACCTCGCCAAGGAGTTCGTCACCGCCGACGACTTCGAGTCCGACGACGAGGACGAGGAAATCTGATTCAGGGCCTCCGCCCTGACTTCATGAGGAAAGCCGCGTTAAAATCCGCGGCTTTTCTTCGAAGGGCCCCCGGGCCCGAAAGACCGCTTCTTCCTGAGTGAGACCGACCAACATGACCGAAGCCCGCAAGTCCAGCCGTCAGATGCATACGCCGCGCCGCCTCGCGCGCGTCTTTGCCCTTCTCGGCGTCTACGAATGGATCGCCGATCCTGAGCGTGAGGACGAGAAGAACAAGAGCATCAACGAGATCATCGCGACGAGGACTGCCGGCCTGGTGGAGCTGCTCGGCGAGGACGGCGCCGCCGTCGAGGGCATCGACGTGACGCCCGAGGACTTCGAGCACTGCGACCGCGAGCTTCTCGACCTCCTCTACACGGGCGTGCTCCGCGAGCACGAGGCCGTCGAGGAGACGTTCCGCGAGTTCGTGGACCGCGACTTGAAGCGCGTCTCGCTCGTCGAGCGCGCGATCCTCTTCCTCGGCACGTTCGAGCTCATGCGCTGCCCGCAGACGCCCTACCGCGTCGCGATCAACGAGGCGATCGAGCTCGCCAAGCGCTTCGGCAGCGGCTACCGCTTCACGAACGCCGTCCTCGAGGGCGTCGCGAAGAAGGTCCGCTCCGAGGAGTTCGCCGCGGATCACACCGAGGGCGCCAAGGCGTAAAAGGATTCATCCGCGCTGTCTCAGGGGCCCCGCGCCCGGACGGCATACCGATGAGACGGGAGAAGGCTGTTCGTCGTTCGACGGGCGGCCTTTTCGCACAGTTTGAGCCGGTGAAATTCGATTACGATAACCCGGCAGGAAAGCCGCCCGGGACTCCTCTGAGGGAGCCTGAGGAGGCGGTTCAAGTTGTTGGAGGCTAGTGAGAAATGCCGCAGGCAGGTGAATTTCAGATCATTGAGAAATTCTTCACGTATCAGACCTTCGGCGCCTGGAAGAGCCAGGGCGTCGGGGACGACTGCGCGATCATTGACACGGGCGCGGGACGGCTTGCCGTCACCTGCGACATGATGGCGATGGGCACGCACTTCCTGCCTGACGCGGATCCGGAGAACGTGGGCTACAAGGCGCTCGCGGTGAATCTCTCGGACCTCGCCGCGGCCGGAGCGATCCCGCGCGCCTTCTTTCTCTCGATCGGACTGCCGCGCCGCGATGACGGGTGGCTCGCCGACTTCTCGCGCGGCCTGATGGGGCTCGCCCGCGAGTCGGGCTGCGCTCTGCTCGGCGGCGACACGACCCGGACCCCCGAGGTGAACGGCCGCCACGCCCCGGTGACGATCAGCATCACCGCGATGGGCGACCTCCCCGCGGGCATGGGCCTCACGCGCGCCGGCGCGAAGCCGGGCGACGAGATCTGGGTCTCGGGCACCGTGGGCGACGCGTACGCCGCGCTCAAGTGCCGCTGGGGCGAGTGGACCGTGATGCCGGACCTCGAGCCCGCGCTCTTCGCGCGCATGGACCGCCCGACCCCGCGCGTGGCGCTCGGCCAGGCGATCATCGGCGCGGCCTCGGCCTGCGCCGACATCTCGGATGGCCTTCTCGCCGACCTCGGACACATCCTTGAGCGGAGCGGCGTTTCGGCCGAGATCGACTGGGAGCGCCTCCCCATCTCGACCGCCTTGAAGTCGATGACGATCCCGCGCCAGCACGAGGCCGCGCTCACGGGCGGCGACGACTACGAACTCATCTTCACCGCGCCCGTCTCGGCGCGCGACCGCATCTACGAGGCCGCGCTCAGGACGGGCACCCCGGTCACCTGCATCGGGCGCGTGGTGCCGCGCACCTCGCGCGCCGTGACCGTCCGCGCCGGCGACGGCATGCTCGTTGAACTCACCAAGGTCGGCTTCGACCACTTTGACCACGAGGAAGGCTGATGCTCGAGAAATACTCCCCGGGCAGTCCCGCGAACCGCGTGCGGCTCACGCCGCGCTTCGCCTTCACGTCCCCCGCGCACTTCATCGCGACGTTCGCGGGCGTCGGACTCATCCGCCCGGCCCCGGGCACCTGGGGCACGCTCGCGGGCGTGCTCCTTTTCGGCTTCCTCTCGCCCTGGGTGAGCTTCGAAGCGTGGATCGCGGCCACGGTCGTGCTCTTCCTCGCCGGCTGCTGGGCCTGCGAGAAGTCCGGCCGCGACATCGGCATCTGCGATCACGGCGGCTTTGTCGTCGACGAGGTGGCCGCCGTCTGGGCGCTCTGCCTCGCGCTGCCCTCGGGCTGGGCCTGGTGGGCCGCGGCCTTCGTCGCCTTCCGCCTCTTTGACATCGTGAAGATCTGGCCGGGCTCGTGGATCGACAAGAACCTCAAGACCGGCTTCGGCGTGATGCTCGACGATCTTTTTGCCGCGCTCTTCGCCTGGGCCGCGATCGAGCTCGTGCTCGCCGCCTACTATGGCGTCCTGCGCTTCCTCGCCTGACGTCTCCCGGAGAACCCCATGACCATGCTGCGCAAACAGGCCGAGCTCGCGGCCGAGATCCTCGGCGCGAAGGCGCTCGAGAGCAAGAGCCTCATCGCCACCGCGGAGAGTCTCACGGGCGGCCTCGTGAGCGAACTCATCACGGGCGTCGCCGGCTCCTCGGCCTGGTTCGACCGCGGCTTCGTCACCTACCAGTCGAAGGCGAAGGTTGAGATGATCGACGTCCCCGAGGAGATGATCCTCGAGCACGGCGTCGTCTCCGAGCCCGTCGCCGAGGCGATGGCCCGCGGGGCGATCGGCACCTCGGACGCGAACCTCGCCGTCGCCCTCACGGGCGTCGCGGGCCCCTCGGGCGGGACGCCTGAGACCCCCGTCGGCACCGTCTGCATCGGCTGGGCCGAGAAGACGCCCGAGGGCGACATCGTCACGTGCGTGCGCACGATCCACGCGCCGGGCGACCGCCAGGCCGTGCGACTCTCGGCCGCGATCACGGCGCTCCAGGGCCTCATCGCGCTCCTCTCGGGCACCGACCCGCAGCGCATGCCCTGCGAGTGGGACTGACCGGCCCCATAGAAAACCCAACGGAAGAGAAGAAACATGAGCAAAGGCATTTCCCGTCGTCAGTTCCTCGGCACCGTCGTCGCCGGCTCCGTCGCGGCCGTGGCCGCGCCCTTCGCGCAGGCCGCGGCCCGCCCGACGACCCCTCCGGAGATTTCCATGCTGCGCAGACAGGCCGAGCACGCGGCCGGGATCCTCGGCGCGAAGGCGCTTGAGAGCAAGAGCCTCATCGCCACCGCGGAGAGCCTCACGGGCGGACTCGTGAGCGAACTCATCACGGGCGTGGCCGGCTCGTCGGCCTGGTTCGACCGCGGCTTCGTCACCTACCAGTCGAAGGCGAAGGTCGAGATGATCGACGTTCCCGAGAAGATGATCCTCGAGCACGGCGTCGTCTCCGAGCCCGTCGCCGAGGCGATGGCCCGCGGAGCGATCAGCAACTCGGACGCGAACCTCGCCGTCGCCCTCACGGGCCTGGCGGGCCCCTCGGGCGGGACCCCGGAGAAGCCCGTCGGCACCGTCTGCATCGGCTGGGCCAGGAAGACGCCCGAGGGCGGCATCGTCACGAGCGTGCGCACGATCCACGCGCCGGGCGACCGCGCCGCCGTGCGGCTCGAGGCGGCGATCACCGCGCTCCAGGGCCTCATCGCGCTCCTCTCGGGCACCGACCCGCGGCGCATGCCCTGCGAGTGGGACTGACCGGCCCGCCCGAAGACCCCCTAGAACCGACACCACCAGAATCACCCCTCCGAACCAGCCATGTCGAGCTCAATAGACGTACTGCTTCTTCTCATACTGATCCTTCTGAACGGCGTCTTCGCCATGAGCGAGATCTCGCTCGTCGCGAGCCGCCGCGCGCGTCTGCAGCTCCTCGCCGAGGAGAAGACGACGGGCGCGAACCGTGCCCAGGAGCTCAACGCCGATCCGACCCGCGCGCTCTCGACCATCCAGGTGGGCATCACCTCGATCGGCATTCTCTCGGGCATCGTCGGCGAGTCCGCGCTCGCGAAGCCCATGGCCGAGGTCCTCATGGGCTTCGGCGTGAGCGAGGAGACCGCGCACGTGATCGGCGTGGTGCTCGTCGTCGTGCTCATCACGTACTTCTCGATCGTGCTCGGCGAGCTCGTGCCGAAGCGCATCGGACAGATGTCGCCCGAGCGCATCGCCTGCCGCATCGCGCCCCCGATCCATCTGCTCAGCGTGATCGCCGCTCCGTTCGTCAAGCTCCTCTCGGTCTCGACCACCATGCTCCTCGCGCGTCTCGGCATCAAGGACACGGGTGAGGCGACCGTCACCGAGGAGGAGATCCACGCGATGATCGAGGAGGGCCAGGAGTCGGGTGTGATCGAGGAGGTCGAGCGCGACATGGTTCGCAATGTCTTCCGCCTCGACGACCGCCAGGTGGCCTCGCTCATGACGCCGCGCGCCGACATCAGCTGGATCAACCTCGAGGACAGCGCCGAGGAGAACATCGAGCTCATCCGCCGCTCGCGCCGCTCCCGCATGCCCGTCTGCGAGGGCAGCCTCGACAACGTGAAGGGCGTGTGCTCGACGAGGACGCTCCTGCAGCAGATCCTCGAAACCGGCAAGGCCGACTTCTCGAGCCATCTCGCCAAGGTGAACTACGTTCCCGAGTCGCTCACCGGCATGGAGCTCCTCGAGCACTTCCGCCGCACGGACGTGCCGATGGCGCTCGTCGTCGACGAGTACGGTGAGGTGGTGGGCCTCGTCACGCCGCGCGACGTGCTCGAGGCGATCGCGGGCGAGTTCAAGCCCGAGCGCCCGGACGACTCCTGGGCGAGCCGCCGCGAGGATGGCTCGTGGCTGCTCGACGGCATCATCCCGGTACCGGAACTGAAGGACGTGCTCGATCTGAAGAACGTCCCCGAGGAGGACGAGGGCCGCTACAGCACGCTCGCCGGCATGATGATGCTTCTTCTCTGCCGGCTGCCGCGCGAGGGCGACGTCGCCGAATGGGGCGGCTGGCGCTTCGAGATCGTCGACATGGACGGCAGGCGCGTCGACAAGGTGATCGCGAGCTCGATCGCGCATCGCAGGGAGCGCGCGAAGGCCGCCGACGGAGTTGTCCCCAGTGCATCCGCGGAAAAAGCCCCGGCAGGGCGCGAACCCAGTGCCGGCGCGGGTTCCGGGACTTCAAAGCCTGTGGATAACCCTGTGGACGGCGCAGATCGGGCCTCCGGCGCCCCTGTGGATAACTCGAAGGGCGGGGCCGCCTGAGCGACTCGCGGGAGATACGGGGGAGTCGTAAACAGAGACACCTGCTGACGGATGACTCGCGTCTGCATGTGGAATTTGTTACGCTTCCACCTTTCGTCAAAAAAGATCGCGGCGGCCCTGAATGATGAGGTGCGCACGCGACGGATGTGGAGGATGGCGTGGCGCTGTCAAAGAAGGGTTGGATTTCCGCCGGCGTCGGCGCGGTCGTGGTGCTCGCCGCCGCGGGCTACGGGCTTGTGACTTATGAGGGCCGGCTCTGGGATCAGACGGTCTCGCAGATCATTGCCGAGAGGCCGGGCGGGGCGACGCTCGCCTACGTGGAGAGCGGGCGCACCTGGCGCACGCGCGACTTCCGGGTAACGGCCGAGGGACCGAACGGCGTGATCGCCGCCTGGACGGGCCATGCGGCCATGGGCTGGGGCACGCGCACGCGCTTGAAGCTCGACCAGGAGGTCGGCTTCGGGCAGCTCTTCAACGCGCCCGGCGACGGCGAGGACATCACCGAGGAGCTGATCCTCGACGTCACGCCGACGGGCAAGCCCAGGCCCGTGCGCTGGCGTCTCGGCTCCATGACGGTCGTGGAGCGGGATGCGAATCTCGTCTGCAGCCTCGAGCCGATGGAGCTCACCATCCACCTCGAGGAGAAGGGCAACTGGGGCAAGGTCGATCTGAAGGGCCTCGCCTGCACGGACCTTCAGAAGAAGCCGCTCCTCACCGCACAGAAACTCTCGGCGAAGCTCGTCTATCCCGCCGACCGCCCGCTCGCGGCCTTCGAGATGAAGACCGGTCCCTTCGCGATGGAGGACCTCGAGGGCGAGGGTTTCAGCCTCACTCTCTCGACCGAGCCGATGGCGGCGAAGAAGAGCGAAAAGGCTGAGAGCGATCCGAAGGCTCCGGTCTGGGAGGAGCGTCTCTCGGTCGCGATCGTGAAGCCGAAGGCCGAGGGCGAGAATCCCGACCGCGTGAGCGCGGATCTGCGTCTCACCGGCATGTCGGACGCCTTCATGAAGGAGATGGTGGAGGTCTCGAACAGGTTCGCGAGCGACCTCGCGGCGCCGGCGCGCTTCTTCGAGCTCTGGTATGAGGGCTACGTCAACCGCGAGCTCGCGCTCGTGCTCGACAGCATGAAGTACGTGAAGGGCCGCCAGACCGCGACCCTCACGGGACGGTTCGAGGCCACGGTCGACGAGAAGAGCGTCGCGCACTTCGGCAGCTTCGACCTCTCGATCCCCGAGAGCTTCATTCCGCGCGAGACCATCGCCGAGCCGATGCTGAACGGCGAGGTGAAGCTCATCTCCGGCGTCTACCAGTCGCACATCGACATCAATCAGCAGGGCATCTTCATGAACGGGCAGTTCGTGAGCAACCCCGGGTTCCTGCTGCTTCTGCTGCCGGCGCGGTGAGCGCGGACGACGCCTGAAAGCGTGTTTTTTCGAGGAGGGGCTTCTTTGCGGAGCCCCTTCTTCATTTCCAGCCTCAGAAGCCGAGGCTCTTCACCCACGAGGTGATCCTCGCCTCGGACGCGTCCACCTGACGGCCCGTGATGGCGAGGGGCTCGAGGAACTCGGCGCCCTTCACAACGCGGCGCAGCGTCCTGTCGGAGCTGCCCAGCCCACTGCCGGCATGCGTGGTGAAGTGCGCGACCTTCTTGCCCGACAGATCCACCTTGTCGAGGAAGGTGCGCATCGCCATCGGCATCTCCGACCACCAGATCGGGTGTCCGATGAAGACGGTGTCGTACTTCGACATGTCCGGGATCGGCGTCGAGAGCTCGGGACGGGCGTTCGCGTTCAGCTCCTCCTGAGCCACCTCGGTCATCTCGCGGTAGTTGACCGGATAGGCCTTCACGGTGTCGATGCGCAGGAGCTCACCGCCCGTCACCTTCGCGATGACGCGGGCCATGCGTTCCGTATGACCGACATCGAGAAGCTCCGCGCCGCCCGGCGCGTACTCCTCGCCGCGACGCGAATAGATGACGATGAGGACGCGCTTCGGATTGTCCGCTGCGCTCACGGAGCCCGCTGTAAATGTAACGCCGGCCGCGGTGGCGGCTGCCGCCGCATGACGAAGGAGTGTTCTGCGCTGCATGATGATCTTCCTGAGAAATCAGGGAACCCCTGAGGAAATTTCACTGTGGCAATCATCCTCCAGCGCCGGAAACAGTGATTATCAAAACAGCCCTTGTTTTTGCCTTTTTCGCTCACTTTGAACGAATCGAAACACATTCCTCCGGCACGGGCGGTTATCCTCTTTCTCAACAGAAAAGGAACTTCCGGACCGGAGGGCAGGACCATGGACAGAGTCGCAGAACGGATTGAGGCGCTTCAGAACGAGGTGAAGCAGCGCCTCACGCACGCGGGGTCGCTCAAGATCCAGGTGAGCGGCCTCAAGCTCATGCGCCGCGAGGTGAGCAACCGCATGGACGACTGCGTGTCCACCTGCGCCGTCGGTCTCATCGTCGCCGGCCGCAAGGAGGCCAACATGCTCGGCACGCGCCTCTCCTACGGCGCGGGCTCCTGCATCGTGACGAGCGTCGAGCTCCCCGATTCCTTCGAGGCGGTGGGCGCCACCCACGAGACGCCCTTTCTCGGCATGGTGCTCGACATTGAGGAGGAGGTCATGACCGCGGTGCTCGCGCGCCTCCGTGACCGTCCCCAGCCCGCGTTCGCGCGCGGCGAGATGCAGGGCTCGAAGGCCGTGGCGGTGTTCGATGCCACCGAGGAGATCCTCGACGCCTTCCTGAGGCTCATCCGTCTCTCCGACGAGGGCGAGAACGCCACGTTCCTCGCGCCTCTCGTGAAGGAGGAGCTCTACTACCGTCTTCTCACGAGCCCGGCCGCCGGCGCCTTCCGCTCGCTCTTCAACAGCGGGGCCGCGGAGAACCGCATCCGCGAGGCCGCGGCCTGGATGCGCGCCAACTACCGCAGGGACTTCGACATCGCCGAGGCGGCGAGCCGCATCGGCATGAGCCCCGCGACCTTCTACCGTCGCTTCCGCGAAGTGCTTGACGCGAGCCCGCGCCAGTACGTGAAGACGCTGCGCCTCTACGAGGCGAGGCGCCTGATGATGGACGAGGGCAAGGACGCGGCGAGCGCCGCCTTCGAGGTGGGCTACGAGAGTGCCGCGTACTTCTCGCGCGAATACAAGCGCACCTTCGGCATGCCGCCCAAGCAGCACATCGAGGCGTGCCGCGCGGCGCAGCAGGCGGCCTGAGGATGCTGGAGGCGATCAGTCGGCATAGAAGCGCAGATCCCGTCCGGAATTGAAGAACGGGGCTTCGTAGCGGTTGAAGAGCTTGAACATCGCCTCCTTGTCGGTTCCGATGAAGACGAAGCTGACGTTCTGCATCAACTGGATGTAGGCGCGCAGCGGCTTGTCTACGCCGGGCATGTTCTTCACCATCTCCGGGAACTCGTCGAAGATGACGATGGGGCGCACGGTTTCTCCAGCGCGCTCAAGCAGCCTGAGCGCGTCCTCAATCGTCCTCGGCGGCTGCATGTGACATCTGACGGGGAGAAGCGGAAGGATCTGTCGTGCAAAGTCCGCCTCCGAGAAGATCGTCTCGCAGGGGATGCACACAAAGGGTCGCCCTGTTTTTTTCGCGGCCATGATGCAGATCGTCGTCTTTCCGGAATGCCTCGGCCCCCTCAGGATCAGGTTGACCGCCGAATCCAGAGTGTGCAGGACGTTGATGAAGTCGTCCTCTCTGCCGACGGGGATCTCCGGCTCCGTGAGTCTGACGGTCTCGGATTTGTCTTTCACTGGGCTTCTCCTCAGAGCGGGAGGGATTCAGAACCGGAGGCGGCGGTGCCAGCGGCAACGTGTGTTCGAGAGGCGAGCATACAACCGGGAATCCCTGCATGTCCCGTAGTGACTTGAAAAAATCACCATGCAGATTCTCACTGCGAAGATCTTCGTAGTAATTGAGCCTCTTTCACTGCGAAAACTTTCGCAGTGCATAGAAGTTCAGGTGTTCAGGGCTTATCTGTAACGAGACACTGAATTAATAAATCTTGCACAAACAGTCTCTTCCGAATCAAAATATCCGAATCGGCCGGAAACAAAATGCGCTTCCTTCTCTGAGCGGAATCTTCAG
>NZ_JAUNSF010000169.1 GCF_030539355.1 Sutterella sp. | reverse complement strand
TCCAGCACTTCAAACTTCGAGAGAGTCGCCATAGTGCTACCTCCTTAGGGACACTTTATGGCGACCGCGGCCAAAATTCAACACTTTCGATTAACATAGCCAAAATCAAAGCCCGCCGCGGGAAGCTTTCCCGGACGGGCTTTTCTTTTCGCTCCTGCTCCCCTTCGGAGAAGGAGAGCGGCAGGCGGATCAGCGACGGCGCTGGCCCTGCGGGGCGACAGGCGGACGGCCTTCGATGTGACGGAAGGTGATGCGGCCCTTCGTCAGATCATAGGGCGACAGCTCAAGCGAGACGCGGTCACCGGCGAGGATGCGGATGTGATGCTTGCGCATCTTGCCGTTGGTGTACGCAATCAGTTCGTGACCGTTGTCGAGCTTGACCTTGTAACGGGCGTCCGGAAGCACTTCCAGAACCTGGCCCGCCATCTCAATGAGATCTTCCTTTGCCATTTGAATCCATCAGGAGGGGAAAAAATGCCCCCGGGGGGCTTCGGACGGCGTCCTGTGCCGCTCCGGCCCGCGCCCGCGGGTGTGTAGAAACATGGCATTTTAGCACTTCGGGTCTGAAGAATCAGGAATTTTCCCGGTTTATCCACGAGCCTGACGACGGAAAAACCTCTCCGCCTACCCTTTCCGGGGCATTTTTCGCTTCCCGCGCGCATCCTTCTTAAGAACTAGAAAAAAGTCGAGGGATAATATCTGAAGCGTTCGCAGGGAGCCTCCCCATCCGAAGCGGGAGCGAACCCCACCCCTATTCGAGCGCGGCCGCGGAGCCCCGGCTTTCCCAGGCTGCGTGCCGCACGCAGGAGAATCAAACAATGAAGTCAGTCCTCGTTCTTTACTACAGCCACGGCGGCCACACCGCCCGCATCGCCCGCCGCATCTGGGAGACGGTCATCGCCGAGGGCAACCAGGCCGACCTGATGAGCGTGATGGAGGCCGACCGCGAGGGCCTTGACTGGAACAAGTACGAGCTCGTGATCATCGGCTGCCCGGTGATCTACGGCAAGTTCAACCGCCAGCTCGTCGCGTTCGTCAACCGCTACAAGGCCATCCTCGACGCGAAGGCCACAAGCTTCTTCTCCGTGTCGCTCGTCGCCCGCACGCCTGCGAAGTGCACCCCCGAGGGCAACGTCTACACCCGCAAGTTCCTTGAGAACAACCCCTGGAAGCCGAAGGACGCCCACCTCTTCGCCGGCAAGGTCGACTACCCGAACTGGGGCTGGCTCGACACGAAGGCGATCCAGATGATCATGAAGATGACGAAGGGCCCGGTCGAACCGACCGCCATCATCGACTACACCGACTGGGAAGACGTCAAGGAATACGCCCGTCACTGCCTGACGATCCAGGCCTGATGACCTGTTCCGCACGATCACGCGCCCCCAGGGGCGCGTGACGAATGCCGGCCGATGAAGCCCCCGGGAAGAGCCCCGGGTCTTCACAGGGCCGGCATTTTGCTTTTTTGGGTGCCTCAAAACCGCCTCTCTCTGAGGTAAACTGCGGCCACCCTTGATTTTTCACCAAAAACCATCATGACCGATTTCCCTTGGTACGTCTCATATCCGGCGGGCGTGCCCCACACCATCGATCCCGACAGCTACCCGAACGTCCCGTCGGTCCTTGACGAGGCCGCGAAGAAGTTCCCGCGCCGCACCGGCTACTCGAACCTCGGCGCCGACCTTACGTATCGCCAGGCCGAGCAGCTCTCGAAGGACTTCGCCGCCTACCTGCAGTCGCTCCCCGACATGAAGCCGGGCGACCGCGTGGCGATCATGATGCCGAACCTCCTGCAGTACGTGATCGCCGTCTTCGGCATCCTGCGCGCGGGCATGGTGGTCGTGAACATCAACCCGCTCTACACCTCGCGCGAGGTCGCCCACACGCTCTCCGACTCGGGCGCCAAGGCGATCGTCATCATCGAGAACTTCGCACGCACGGTCGAGAAGGCCTGCCCGGGCTCCGCGCTCAAGCACTTCATCACGACGGGCGCGGGCGACATGCTTCCCTTCCCGAAGCGCCAGGTCGTCAACTTCCTCATCCGCAACGTGAAGAAGATGGTGCCGGCCTACAAGCTCCCCAATGAGATCAACTTCCGCGACGCGCTCGCGGCGGGCCACTCCGCCGGCTTCAAGCCCGTCGAGGTCACGAACGACTCGCTCGCCTTCCTGCAGTACACGGGCGGAACGACGGGCGTCGCCAAGGGCGCCGAGCTCACGCACCGCAACATCGTCTCGAACATCCTGCAGGTGAGCGCCTGGATCTCCGGCGCCTTCCAGGAAGGCAAGGAGACTGTTCTCACGGCGCTTCCGCTCTACCACGTCTTCTCGCTCACCGCGACGCTCGTCTTCACGAAGTGGGCCGCCGAGATGGTGCTCATCACCAACCCGCGCAACATGGACTCGCTCGCCAAGGAATGCATCAAGCATGACGTCTCGGCGATCATCGGCGTGAACACGCTCTTCGCGGCGCTCCTGCGCAACAAGGTCTTCACGGGCCACAAGTTCAAGCGCCTCAAGTTCACCTGCGGCGGCGGCGCCCAGGTGCAGAAGGTCGTCGCCGAGGGGTGGTTGAAGCAGACCGGCTGCCCGATCCTCGAGGCCTACGGCCTCACCGAGTGCTCGCCGGCGGTCTGCGGCAACATCCCGGGCGCGCCGTGGGACGGCTCGGTCGGCGTGCCGATCTCCTCGACCGAGGTCTCGATCCGCGGCGAAGGCTTCCGCGATCTCGGGCAGTGCCCCGAGGGCGAGGATCCCACCCCGTACACGGGCGAGATCTGTGTGAAGGGCCCGCAGGTGATGCGCGGCTACTGGAAGAAGCCCGAGGAGACGGCCGCCACGATGCGCGACGGGTGGCTGCGCACGGGCGACGTCGGTCACATGGACCACCGCGGCGTCATCTCCATCACGGACCGCAAGAAGGACATGATCATCGTCTCGGGCTTCAACGTGTACCCGAACGAGGTCGAGAACGTGATCGCCGCCATGCCGGGCGTGCTCGAGGTCGGCGTCACGGGCGTCTCGTCCGCGAAGTCGGGCGAGACCGTCAAGGCCGTCATCGTGAAGAAGGATCCCGCCCTCACCGAGGAGGACGTCAAGCAGTGGTGCCGCAAGGAGCTCACGCGCTACAAGTGCCCGCACGTGATCGTCTTCGTCGACAGCCTCCCGAAGACCCCCGTTGGCAAGATCCTCCGCCGCGAACTCAAGGACCTCTGATTCCCAGGTTCCTCCTTCAGGCAGGAAGACAGCAAGGGCGCTCAGCCGGCATCGGCGAGCGCCCTTCCTCTTTGCGAAGAAAGCCTTTCTCAGGCCTTCTCTGCTTCAGCGGCGGGGGCCGCGGGAGCGACGACGCGGATGCGCTTCCCGGCGGTCTCGACGAGTTCGCCGCCGCGCAGCTTCCTGCCGCGGCGGGTCTCGGCGGCGCCGTCAACGGTCACCTGGCCCTCGGTGATGCGGGCCTTGGCCTCGCCGCCCGAGCTCGCGATGCCGGCGGCCTTGAGGAGCGCGTCGAGCGTGATGTATTCGCCCCGCAGGGAGAAGGAGATTTCCTTGGATTCAGTCATAAAGAGAACGAGAAATTGATTTAAGGCACGAACAATGCCTGTCGGACAGCCCAAAAAA
>NZ_JAUNSF010000004.1 GCF_030539355.1 Sutterella sp. | reverse complement strand
TAACGACCTGATCTATAAGAATTTTTTCGACTTTAAGCTGTCAAAGACAGGAAGGCGCCATCCCAACACTGACGCGGGATGGTGCCTTTTTTTCTAGTCCAAGTTTCCCAAAGTCAGGTACACGCCGCCCGCGTCATGACCGATGGCGTAGAGGCCCGGGATGACGTGGTTGTTCTTGTCGACGACCTCGAGGTCGGAGGTCACGCGAACGCCGTTGAGGCTCGTCGGCGTGTCGAGCTTGCCGCGGACGATGTAGAACGGGCCCTTGCTCACTTCACGCAGGTAGTACGGATCCTTGCCGAACTGGTCGTCGCGGCCCTGGCGCGCGAACTTCGTCATCTGCTCGCAGGTGGCCTTGAGCGTGGCGGGATCCATGCCGGCCTTCTTCGCGACTTCCTCGATCGTCTGGCCGATGAAGACGTTGCCCTTCTTCTCGTTGGCGGCGATGAGCTCCTCCAACTGCGTCGCGGCCTGATGGCGCTGGATCCAGTTGCCGCACGGATTCGGGTAGCCCTTGCCCTTCGTGGAGAACTCCTCGACGGTGGCCTGGTCGAAGACGATGTAGGCCCAGGTGCCGTTGCGCATGATGGCGTTCGAGGCCATCGGCCAGTCGGCCGTCATTTCCTCGTTGAAGAAGCGCGTGCCGTTGCCGTCCACGTAGAGCAGGCCCTGGCGGAACATGGCGCGCAGCTCGCGGTTCGGGCCGTTGCAGATCGCCTCGCCCTCGGCGGGCATGAAGGCGCCGTTGGCCTGCATCGGGCCGATGTTGTCGCCGACCGCGCCGACCTCGAAGGCCATGCGGATGCCGTCGCCCGTGCGGCCCGGGGCGCCCACGGCGGTCATCTCGACGCCGGAGTACTCGCGCACCATCTCGGTGTTGAAGTTGTAGCCGCCCGTGGCGAGGATGACGTTCTTCGCGCGGACGGTGACCTTCTCGCCGTTCTTCGCCGTGCCGACGATGCCGACGACCTTGCCGTTCTCATAGAGAAGCTTCTCGGCGGGCGTGGAGAGGAGGAGCTCGCCGCCCTGCTTCTTGAAGAGCTCGGTCATCTTCTCGGGGAGCGCGCCGGCCTTCGGGTAGATATGCCACATCAGGATCGGGTTGTTGCGGCGGGCGGTCTTCACTTCCTTCCAGGGCACGCCGTGGTCCTGCACCCACTGGATCGTCTCGGCGCTCGTGTCGATGAACTTCTTCACGAGCGGGGCGTTGATGCGCCAGTGATGGTAGTAGGCCATCTTGTTGAAGGCCTCGATGGGCGTGTACTTCACGCCGGCTTTCTTCTGCAGGAAGCTCTCGACGGCGAACGTGCCTTCCATGAAGAGGCCCGCGCCGCCCGTGTAGGCGTTCTTCTCGAGGATCACGGTCTTGAGGCCGCCTTCGACGGCGGCCACGCCGGCCACGAGACCGCCGGCGCCGCCGCCGGCGATGGCGAGATCAACGTCATAGACCTTGTCGGCCCAGGCGGGGAGCGTGAAGGCAAGGCTTACGGCAACGGCGAGCAGCTTGACGGATTTCATAGGGTTTTCTCCTTTTGGATGCGCGGCCTTCAGGTCGGTGGGCCGCGTCTTTCCTTCATCCTGCCCGAGCGAAAGTGCCCCCGTCCCACTCATCCGAGACCCGTGTCAAATGAGAGGGACGGCGCGCGAAGTCTTTGTTAAAATTGAAATTTTCGACATCCCTCACGAGGAGAAGCCGATGACTCCATATCCTCCGCAGTGGCTTGAGGTCGTGCGCAGGCCCAGAGCGCGCGCATGGACGCTTCCCTACGGCGCCGACGAGCCGCTCGTGCCCTGGATCGCGCCGCCCGTGCCGCCGCGGCTCGAGGAGATCGTGATGAGGGAGGGCATCAGGAGGGAGTTCGAGCCCGGCGAATACATCTATCCGGCCGGGATGCCGCTCAACATCCTCACGGTGATCACCGAGGGCGTCGCGGGCCGCACGTTCGGGAGCCTCTACAACCAGCAGAAGCAGGGCATGGCGCTCGCCATCCCGCACCGCGTCTGCGCGGGCAACCACACGTTCTTCAGCGAGCGCCCGGGCAACGGCCGCTATTTCGCCGTCTCGCCCGTGAAGGCGGTGTCGCTCCCCAACCGCCGCATCAAGGAGCTGATGCGCGAGGACCTGGAGCTGCGCGAGCTCGTTGAGGTGCAGTGCGAGTGCTGCATCCAGTCCGACCGCATGGGGCTCGGCTCGATCGCCGTGCTGCCGGTGATGGAGCGCCTCAAGCTCTACTTCATCTCCTGGGGACTCGCCTACGGGCGGCTCGTGCACGAGGACGGCACGGAATGGCTCCGCTACCCGGCGATCCTGCCGCAGACCCAGATCATGCGGGTGATCGTCGTGAGCCTCTCGCAGATCCGGCGCGCCTTCGCGGAGCTCCGGGAGGACGGGAGCCTCGTCACGGAGGGCGCCGCGCTGATACTGCAGGCCAGGGCGCTCGACGACACCTGGCGCTGGATGAGAAACAACGAGGAGCCGATCTGCGCGAAGCCCCGCCCGGAGGACTGGCGAGAGCTGCTCACCTGACCCCCGGCGCATAATGAACGTGTTCCCGCAACTGGTCCTTCTGGGACCTGCCGGGCTCAAGTCCTCTTTTCCGGAAGAGGCCTCTGCGGATCCGGGCCTGCAGGCCCGTCCGCAGTGACAGAAAGGCCCCGCAAGGCTTCCTCAAGCCTCCGGGGCCTTGTGCTATCCGTCTGCGCCGGTTCTCAGCGGCCGCTCCCGCAGCAGGGGCAGGACGCGCGGCGGCGGTAGCGCATCTCGCGCATCTCCATGTTGAGGAGGTCCACCATCAGGAGCCTGCCCGTGAGGGGGCGGCCGAAGCCCGCGGCGAGCTTCATCGCCTCGCAGGCCTGCAGCATGCCGACGGTGCCGGTGAGCGCCGTGAAGACGCCGAAGGCGCTCGCCTTCTCGTCGTTCTCCGCGTCGTCCTCCTCGAAGAGGCAGCGGTAGCAGGCCGAGTCCGGGTCGCGGAAGTCGAAGACGGTGATCTGCGCGTTCATGCGCACGGCCGCGGCGAAGACGAGCGGACGGCGCTCGGCGCGGCAGACGCGGTTGACGAGCTGGCGCGTGGCGAGGTTGTCCGAGCAGTCGAGCACGATGTTGGCCTCGCGAACGAGCGGGGCGAGATCGGCTTCGCCCTCCATGCGGCAGGAGACCGCACGGGCGTCGAGCACAGGGTTCCAGCGCAGCAGCTCTTCAGCAGCGTTCTCGGCCTTGTTGCGGCCGATGGAGGCGGCGTCGTGCAGGAACTGGCGCGAGAGGTTGCTTTCCGACACCTCGTCGTGGTCCACGATCGTGATGTGCGAGGCACCGCCCGCCGCGAGGGCGAGCAGCGCCGGGGAGCCGAGGCCGCCCGCGCCGATCACGAGGAACTTCGCCGCGACGATGCGGCGCTGGCCCTCGGGGCCGAGCTCGGCGATCTTCATCTGGCGCGAGAGGCGCTCGGTGAGGCGCTCGAAGCGCTCGGAATCATTCATCTGCATTTTTCGAATCCTTTGCATGCGAACGGCCCGTGCCCTCCGGAGAGGGCTGCGGGCCGTCTGATCAGTCCTGGGGAAGGCTTACTTCGCCGCGGGCTTCTCGGTCTTGGCGTCGGTCTTCGCCTCGGGCTTGGCGTCCTTCTTCGCCTCGGCCTCGGCCTTCGCCTTCTCGGCGGCGCGCATCTCGCGCACGACCTTGATGGGCTTGCCGCGGTACTTCGACTCCTCGACCTTGCCGCCCTTGAGCTTGGCGACGGCCTGCTGGAGCTGCCAGTCCTTGTCGTCGCCGAACTGGAAGCTCCAGTCGGGCGACTTCACGGAGTCGTTGTCGTCGTAGGGCAGGGTTTCGTCCTCCTTCTCCTCTCCGTCCTCGTCGTCCTGGTTGACGAGATGGTGGGCGAGGTCGGCCTCGCGGACCTGGAAGGTCGGGTAGTTGCCCTTCGGCGTGTCGTCGACGTAGATGTCGGGCTCGATGCCGCGGGCCTGGATCGAGCGGCCCGACGGGGTGTAGTAGCGCGCGGTCGTGAGCTTCACGCCCACGGCCTTGTCGCCGTAGGTCATCGGCAGGATCGTCTGCACGGAGCCCTTGCCGAAGGAGCGGTCGCCCATGAGGGTCGCGCGCTTGTGGTCCTGCAGCGCGCCCGCGACGATCTCGGAGGCGGACGCGGAGGAGGAGTTGATCAGCACGACCACCGGGACGCTCTTCGCCTTCGGCGTGAGGTCGGCGATCGCCTTCACGGCGTCGCCCGAGCGGTAGTCGCTCTCGATCGCCTTGAAAGAATAGTCGGACTGCGCCGCGCGCCCCTTCGTCGAGACGATGTCGGAGTTGGGCGGCAGGAAGATCGCCGCGACGCCGATCGCGGCCTGGAGCAGCCCGCCCGGGTCGTTGCGCAGGTCAAGGACGAGGCCCTTGAGGTGGCCGTTCTTCTCGAGCTTGTTGATCGTGCGGGCGAGGTCCTCGGCCGTGCGCTCCTGGAACTGCGAGATGCGCACGTAGCCGATGCCGTCGGCGAGCTCCTTCATGCGCACCGACTGCGTCTTGATCATGGCGCGCTCGAGCGTCATCTGCAGGGGCGTCATCTCGCCCTTGCGCGCGATCTCGAGACGGATCTTCGTCTTCGGCTCGCCGCGCATGCGCTTGACGGCCTCGTTGAGCGAGAGGTTCGCGGTCGCCTCACCGTCGATCTTCGTGATGATGTCGCCCGCGCGAATGCCGGCGCGCGCGGCCGGCGTGTCATCGATCGGGGAGATCACGCGCACGCCCGCGGTGTCCTTCGTCACCTCGATGCCGAGGCCGCCGAAGGCGCCGTGCGTCGCCTCGTTCATGTCCTTGAAGCCCTTGGAGTCAAGGAAGTTCGAGTGCGGGTCAAGGCCGCTCACCATGCCCTCGACGGCAAGCTCGAGGAGCTCGCGGTCGGAGATCTCGTCAACGTAGTAGTCCTTGACGGCGTTGAAGACGCTCGTGAACTGCCGGATCTCCTGAAGCGGCAGTCCTTCGTCGGCGGTTTTTCCGGCGAAGGCCTGGAAGCCCGTCGTCGCGAGCATGCCGGCGCAGGCGCCGGCGACGAATAGGGAGAGGAGACGGAGTTTCATCGCGTTTGTGGTTTTGAATATGTTCTTGAAGGAGGCCGTGTCCGGCGCGTCCTGTCCGTGCCCTGGGGGCGGGGGACGGCATCGTATTTTCGCCTATTTGCTCAGCCACGGCTGAGGGTTCACGGGCTTGCCCTTGTAACGGATTTCAAAGTAGAGGCCCGGCTCGTCGCTCGCGCCGGAGCTGCCCACGGTGGCCACCGTCTCGCCCGCGCGGACGCGGTCGCCGACGTTCTTCAGCACCGACTCGTTGTTCGCGTAGACGGACATGTAGGTGCCGCCGTGGTCAATGATGAGGAGGTTGCCGTAGCCGCGCAGCCAGTCGGAGAACACCACGCGCCCGGCCGCGCAGGCCGAGACGTCGGCGCCCTCGGGGGCGCGGAAGAGGATGCCCTGCCAGAGGGCCGAGCCCGTGCGGCGGGTGCCGTAGCGGGCGGCCACGGTGCCCTTGACGGGGCGCACGAGGCGGCCGCGGAGCTGCGCGAAGTTGCCGGCCGGCAAGGGCGCCACGGGCTTGGCGTCGGCCTTCCGGCGCTCGGCCTCGCGCCTGCGCTCGGCTTCCTCGGCGGCGCGCTCCTTCTCGAGCCGCGAGTCGATTTCGGAGACGAGGTTCTCGAGGCGCGCCTGGTCCTTCTGGAGCTTCTCGATCGCGGCCTGCTGCGTGGCGATGTCGCGGGAGAGCTTTTTCACGGCCTCCTGACGGTCGCGCTTCTCGCTCAGGAGCTCGCGGCGGTTCTTCTCCTCCTCGGCGGCGATCTTCGAGAGCTCCGCGCGCCTCGCGCGCGTCTCCTGCGAGACCGTGTCGATGCGGTTCTGCTCGGCCTCGAGCGCGTCGGCGGCGCGTACCTGCGCGACCGAGAGGTAGCCGAGGGCGGCCGAGGTGCGGGCGAGCTCGTTGGGGTTGCCGCCCTCGATGAGCGACTGCCAGGTGTGGCGCTGCGCGTGCAGGTACTGCGCGCGGACGATCTGCGAGAGGAGCGCCTCGGCGCCCGAGAGGCTCCTGCCGACCTCGCGGCTGTCGCCGCGGAGTTCCTTCAGGCGCTCCTCGACCTTCTCGCGCTCGCTTTTGAGCGTGCGCAGCTTCTTGTTCGCCTCGCTGATCGCCTGGTCGGCCTTCTTGAGCGCGCTGTTGGCGGCCTCGCTCTCGGCCTCGCGCGCCGAGAGCTGCTTCTGCATGTCGGAGAGGCGCTTCTCGACGCTCGCCTTCTGGCTCTCCGCACGCTCCTTCTGGCGCGCGGTCGCGTCCGACCCCGAGGGCGCGGCGGGCGCCGGGGCGGGAGCGGAGGCAAGCGTCAGGGCAAGCGCGGCCGCGGCGGCGCCTGCGCGGAGGATGGAAAACTTCACTTCGGGCGAAAAGGTGGGGAGGAGCGGGCGGGAGCCCGCCGTGGAACAAGCGGAAAACTAGCACGCCCTCGGGCCCCGGGCATGCGTGCGCACCTATAATCGTACTCTTTGCGGCAATTTCGCCGCTTGTCCAGACCTCCCTGTCATGTCTCAGTTTCTTGTCCAGAACGCTCTTCTCATTCTGATCGCGGTCATCAGCGCCGGATCGCTCGCCTTGCCGCTCTTCAACCGTCGCCGCTACGGCCCGATGGTCACGCCCGAGCAGGCCGTTCAGCTCATCAACAAGCAGGACGCCCTGGTGGTGGACGTCCGCTCCCAGTCCGACTTCAAGAAGGTCCGCATCGTCGGCTCCGTCAACATCCCCGCCACGGAGATCCAGGGCCGCCTCGCCGAGATCCCGAAGGAGCGCACGGTTCTCGTCGTCGACAACTCCGGCAACATGGCCGCGGGTGCCTCGAAGCTGCTCCGCGGCATCGGCTACCCGAAGGTCTTCGTGCTCGAGAACGGCCTCGTCGGCTGGATGCGCGACAAGCTCCCCCTTGAATACTGAGCCCATCGCCCCCATATAGAGAGAAAGGCGTGTCCGGCGGCTCCCCGCGCGGAGGCGCACTTCTCCGGAAATTCATTTCACGACCGGGTCCGCGCGGGCCCGGCACACTACGCCGAAAGGTAAACAAATGGCCGAAAACGAAAACGCCCAGAACCCCGCTGACGCCCAGCAGCAGCCCGCTCAGGAAGAGCAGCCGGTTTTCCAGCTCCAGCGCTGCTACCTGAAGGATGTCTCCGTCGAGATGCCGAACGCTCCGGAAATCCTGATGGAGCCGCAGCAGACCGCTCCGCAGGTTGACATCCAGTTCGAGGTGAGCCAGCGCGCCCTCCAGGCCGACCTCTGGGACATCACCGTCCGCGGCACGATCACCGTCAAGACCGGTGAGCGCGTGATCATCCTCGTCGAGGGCCGCCAGTCGGGTCTCTTCGCCATCCGCGGCATCCCCGCCGAGGCGCTCCAGCACATCACCAACGTGCTCTGCCCGTCGATGGTCTATCCGTACCTCCGCGCCAACCTCGCCGACCTGATGACCCGCGCGAACGTTCCGCCGGTGCATCTGCCCGAGGTGAACTTCGAGGTGCTGTATCAGCAGCGTCTCGCCCAGGCTCAGGCCGAGGCCGCCAAGAACCAGGCCGCCCAGAACTGATACCAGCAGGAACCGCTCCCCGACGTTCCCTGAGGGCCGGCAGTGCGCCGCATCTCCTCCTTTCGGAGGAGCCGCGGCCCGCCGGCCTTCCTCATTTCTAGGCATCCCCCATGTGCCCGATGGGAGAGGAAAGCCCCCGCCCTTCGGCGGAGATGTAACCTCTCCGGGCGTCTGTAAAATGGATGCGATAGTCGGAGTACTGCTTCCTCACAAAGGAGGCGGTCAACAGGAAACACAGAAAATGATCCGCATACTGCTCATTGACGACCACACCCTCTTTCGCAGCGGCGTAAAGGCGCTCCTGCAGCGCCAGCCTGACTTCGAAGTCGTGGGCGAGGCGAGCGACGGCCTCGAGGGCGTCAAGCTCGTTGAGCAGGTCGAGGCCGACGTGGTGCTGCTTGACGTTGACATGCCGAGCATGAACGGCCGCGAGGCCCTCGAGCAGATCCGCGAGACGCACCCGAACCTCGCCGTGCTGATGCTCACCGTGAGCGAGGACTGCGAGACCCTCGGCGAATGCCTCAAGCTCGGCGCGCGCGGCTACCTCCTGAAGAAGATCGACCAGGAGTTCCTGCTCCGCGCGATCCGCACGGCCTACAACGGCGAGAGCGTCATCTCCCCGCAGATGATGACGAAGTTCGTCAACAAGCTCGCCGATCCCGAGGGCTCTCCCAAGGGCCCCGGCGCCGGCGCCCAGGGCGGACAGGATCCGAACGTCCTCACGAAGCGCGAGCGCCAGACGCTCGCCTGGCTCTCGCGCGGCGTCTCGAACAAGGAGATCGCCCGTGCGCTCAACTTGGCCGAGTCCACGGTGAAGGTGCACGTGCAGAGCATCCTGAGGAAGCTCAACCTCACCTCGCGCGTGCAGGCCGCGATCTACGCGATCGAGCACAAGATCGACAAGGAACTCTGAGAAGTTTCTTGATGCACCGGGCGGCTGAAGTCAGACGCCGCCCGCGTATCCCAGCTGCCGCCAGCCTTCGAACACCGTCACCGCGACGGCGTTCGAGAGGTTGAGCGAGCGGTTGTCCGGGCGCATCGGCAGACGGATGCGCTGCCCGTCGGGGAACATCGCCCGGATCTCATCGGGGAGCCCCGAGCCTTCGGCGCCGAAGACGAACCAGTCGCCTTCCTGAAACTTCATCGTCGAGAAGATCGACGCGCCCTTCGTGGTCATCGCGAACATGCGCGTGCGGTCGGGACGCTCGCTCTCGAGCAGCGCCTCGAAGGAGTCGTGCACCTTGAGCGTCGCGTACTCCCAGTAGTCGAGCCCGGCGCGCTTCATGTGCTTGTCCTCGAGCGAGAAGCCGAGCGGGCGCACCAGATGGAGCGCGCAGCCCGTGTTGGCGCACAGACGGATCACGTTGCCCGTGTTGGGCGGAATCTCGGGGTGAACGAGGACGACGTTGAACATTGCTGTCTTCGGGGAAAAATCTGGCTGATGGGAAGGATCAGAACGGATCCTCGCCGGCGAGCTCGCCGCGCATCTTCTTGAGGGCGAGCTTCTCGATCTGGCGGACGCGCTCGGCGGAGATGCCGAACTCGGCGGCGAGCGTCTGCAGCGTCACGGGCTTGGGGTTCCCGTCGGCGTCCGTGGTGAGGTAGCGCGCCTCGATCACGCGGCGGCTTCTCGGGTCGAGCGAGGCGATGGCGCGGGCGAGCCCCTCGCCCTCGAGGCGCTCGCGGTCCTCCTGCTCGAGCATCGCCTCGGGCTCGTCGCCCGGGCGCGTGAGCCAGTCCGACGGCGCGAAGCTCTCCTCGTCATCGGCGTCGGCCGGGGCGTCGATGCTCGTCTCCTGGCCGTACATGCGCTCCTCCATGTCGAGGACTTCCTTCGGCTTCACGTCGAGCGTGAGCGCGATGCGCTCGGCCTCCTCGTTGGTGAGGGCGGCCTGCGTGTCCTCCTTCATCTGGCGGAGGTTGAAGAAGAGCTTGCGCTGGTTCTTGGTCGTGGCGAGCTTGACGATGCGCCAGTTGCGGATGATGTACTCCTGGATCTCGGAGCGGATCCAGTGCTGCGCGAAGGTCATGAGCCTCGCCCCGCGGTCGGGGTCGTAGCGGCGGATGGCCTTCATGAGGCCGATGTTGCCTTCCTGGATGAGGTCCGCGTAGGGGAGACCGTAGCCGAGGAAGTTCCTCGCGATCGAGATGACGAGCCTCAGGTGCGAGAGCACGAGCTTCTGCGCCGCGGCGACGTCGTTGTGGTCGCGCAGGTCGATGGCGAGCTCGCGCTCCTCCTCGGCCGTGAGGAGCGGCGCGCTCTCCGCCGCGCGCAGGTACGCGTCGAGATCCCCGAGCCCGCCCACGGGCACGGGAAGGCCGGCGGGCTTGTACGGAACGATATCCGAGGCCGGCCGGACGGCGGGGAGGTATTCGGCGGAGCCCGGGGCGTCATCGCTCTCGAGGTCGATGATCTCGTCCTCGATGATGTCCTCCGGCGCTGCCTTGCTTCGCTTCATGGGTGTTCTAGTCTTGTTTTTTTGGTATGTCAGACAGACAAAAATAGCACTTCCGGGGCGCGCGCACGTCCCGGGACGCGTTAAAGCCGTGACAGAGTCTGTCAGCGCTCCCGGCGGATGCTCCGCCAGGCGCTCGAGGCGGCGACGGCCGCGATGAGGCTGCCCACGAAGGCGCTCGCGCCGATGAAGCCCGCGCACCAGGCGGGCGGCGGGAGCGCAATGGTGACGGAGGTCTCGTAGAGCGCCGCCGTCTCGTTCAATGACGGCTCGAGGATGAGGATGGCGCACCAGGCGATGCCAAGCGCCAGCGCGGCCGCGGCCGCCATCAGCAGGAACCCGCGCCACGCATAGGGGCGGATCGCAAAGGAGGGCGAGGCGCCGAAGAGGTAGAGGGTGCGCATCTCGCTTCTCGCCGTGATTGTCGTCATGCGGATCGCCGTGTCGAGCACGAGGATGACGAGCATCGCGGTGAGGGCGCCGAGGCAGGCGAGCCCCGTCCACGCGGTGCGCGAGACGTGCTGCAGCTTCTCGTGCCAGGAGGCCTCGAAGGGGACGAAGTCCACCGTGTCGAGCGCCTCGATGCGCTTCGCGGTGGCGTGGATCTGCGCGGAGGCGGCGTCGGTCGAGAGCGTCACGACGAGGATGTCGGGAAGCGGATTGCTGCCGTCCTTCGCGGCCGGGAGCCCGAGCTTCTCATTCAGGTCCTTCAGGGCCTCGTCGCGCGGAATGATCTGCGTCGAGGCGACCCAGGGCATGGCCTCGACCTCGCGGGCGAGCTTCGTCATGTCGGTCTTCTCCTTCGTGAAGACCGTGAGCTCGACCGACGTGGGCAGGCTCGTGAGCGGCTCGGCGAGGCCGAAGATCACGAGCGCGATGAAGAGCGGAATGGAGAGCGCGAGCGCGGCGAGGAAGAGCGCCACCATGTTGCGGCTGCCTTCGCGGCGCAGGCCCCGGAAGGTCTCCTCGAAGGCCCAGCGGCGGCTTGTGAGGATGCTCATCGGAACACCTCCGTCGCCCCCGGGGCGCGCAGGATGATCTCGCGCATCGGAACGTCCGTGACGGGGAGCGCCTTGTGGCTCGCGGCCACGACGGTGACGCCGGCGCGGGCGAAGGCCGAGAGCAGGGCGAGAAGCGCCCCGGCGTTGGCCTCGTCAAGGTGCGCCACCGGCTCGTCGGCGAGGATGACGACGGGGCGGTTGACGACGGCGCGCGCGAGTAGCGCGAGCTGCCGCTCGCCCGCGGAGAGCCGCCCGGGGAGCGCCGGCGCGAGGTCCGCGATGCCGCACTTCTCGAGCGCGAGGAGCGCCCGGCGGCGCGCCTCCGCATAGGACTCCTCGGCGGCGAGCGCCGGGAGCATCACGTTCTCGTGAATCGTGCGGTCCTCGAGGAGCCGTCCCTCCTGCATCATCAGGCCCATGGAGCGGCGCAGCCAGCGGCGCTCCATCTCGTTGAAGGCGTCGACGCGGTCGCCCGCGACGATCACCTCGCCCGCGGTGGGCTGCACGAGCCCGGCGAGGAGCTTGAGCACGGTGCTCTTGCCGCTGCCCGTGGGACCGCGCAGCACGACGAACTCCCCGCGTCCGACGGAGAGCGAGACGCGGTCCACGGCGGCCGCGCCGTCGAGGATCACGCTTGCGAGCCTGAGTTCAAGAAGGGCCGTATCAGCCATCGGGGTGTCAGAACTTCTCGATCAGCACGGTCTTCCCGATCTTGCTCCACAAGTCGGTTTCCTCGCGCAGCAGATAAGCCGTGAGCGGGTGCTTCGCGAGCCACCCCTCCTCGATGCGGATGCGGATGCCGCCGGGGATCCGCTGCACGTCCATCACCGGGAAGGCGATGTCGTGGCGGGCGTGGGCGAAGATCACCGCGAGGCGAATCGAGAGCACGGCCTCGGGCGAGACGAGGGTGCCGAGATAGGGCTCCATCTTCTTCAGCGTTCCGCGCTGCGAGAGCACGAGCGCGGCCATCGTGTCCTGCTCGCGGCGGCTGAAGCCCGGCATGTCGGCGTTCATCAGGATGTACTGGCCGTGACGGTGGTAGCGCGACGAGGAGATCGCCATGCCGGCCTCGTGCACGAGGGCGGCCCAGCCGAGGTACTTGAGCTTCTCGGGATCCTCGGCGACGGCGTCGGGGTTGACGGCCGCGTAGATCTTCTCGGTGAGCTTCGCGACGCGGCCGGCCTGCTCGCGGTCGAGGCGCGTCGCCTCCATCACGGAGTCGATCGTGACGTCGCGGGTGTCGCGGTTCGAGACGCGGCCGAGGAGGTCGTAGAGCAGGCCCACGCGCAGCGCGCCCGAGGCCGGGCGCATCGACTCGACGCCGAGCACGCGGTAGACAGCGGAGAGCACGGCGAGGCCGCCCGCGATCACCTCGCGGCGGTCCTCCTTGAGGCCGAGGAAGTTGATGTTCTTGATGTCCTTGGCGTCGAGGAGCATCTTGCGCAGGCGCTCGAGATGCTCGGGCGTCACCTCGCCCTCGCCCCAGCCGAGCGCGCGGACGATGTCGCTCACCGCGCCGAAGGTGCCGGCGCTGCCGAAGGCCTCGTCGTAGTTGCCCTTGCCGAAGGCGGTGATGCTTTCCTCGAGCTCGGCCGAGCAGGCCGTGATGGCGCGCTCGAGGGCCTTCGGGGTGATGCGGCCGTCCTCGAAGAAGCGGATCGAGGTGTTCACGCAGCCGATGCGGAAGCTTTCATAGCGCTGGGCGTCGAGGCCCGTGCCGATGATCACCTCCGTGCTCGCGCCGCCGATGTCGACGACGAGACGGCGCTTCGAGGAGGGCGGCAGCGTCTGGGCGCAGCCCTTGAAGACGAGGCGGGCCTCCTCGTGGCCCGAGAGGATGTCGATCGGGTAGCCGAGCGCGGCCTCGGCCTTCGGCAGGAACTCCGCCGAGTTCGTGGCGATGCGCATCGCCTGGGTGGCCACGGCGCGCACGCGCTCCGCGGGGAGGTCGGCGAGACGCTCGTTGAAGCGCGAGAGCGCGGCGAGCGCGCGGGCCTGGATCTCCGGCGTGAGCGCGCCGTTCTTGTCAAAGCCGCCGGCGAGACGCACCGTCTCCTTCCAGTAGCTCTGGGTGACGATGCGGTCGCCTTCAAGACGGCCGATTTCAACGCGGAAGCTGTTGCTGCCGAGGTCAACGGCGCCAAGTAACATGATGGGTCCTCTCAGATTCAGTCTGGGGCGGTCAGCGGCCGTCCTCGGTCTCGGGTTCTATCCCCACGAGCGCGTTGGCGAAGTCGTGGGCGTTGAAGGGCTGCAGGTCCTCGATCTTCTCGCCGACGCCGATGAAGTAGATCGGCAGCGGCCTGTCGCCGCGCATGGCGGTGATGGCGGCGAGAACGCCGCCCTTGGCCGTGCCGTCAAGCTTCGTGACGATGAGGCCCGTGAGATGGGCGAAGGCGTCGAAGGCCCTGACCTGCTGGAGTGCATTCTGTCCGTTCGTGCCGTCCACGACGAGGATCACCTCGTGCGGGGCGTCGGCCATGGCCTTTTCCTGGGAGCGGCGGATGCGTCCGAGCTCCTCCATCAGATTGGTCTGCGTGGGGAGGCGCCCCGCCGTGTCGGCGATGACGACGTCCATGCCGCGGGCACGGCCCGCGCTCACGGCGTCGAAGACCACGGCCGCGGGGTCGCCGCCCGTCTGCGAGATCACCTCGACGCGGTTGCGCTCGCCCCAGACGGCGAGCTGCTCGCGGGCGGCCGCGCGGAAGGTGTCGCCCGCCGCGAGGAGGACGCTGCGGTTGCCGTCGGCGAGACGGCGCGCGAGCTTGCCGATGGAAGTGGTCTTTCCGGCGCCGTTGACGCCGCACATCATGATGACGAGGGGCTTGGCGCGGTCGAGGTCAATCGAGCCCTCGGCGGGCTTGAGGATCCGTTCGAGCTCGTCGCGCAGCGCGAGCCTCACCTCATCCTGGGTTTTGAGACCCTTGAGCTTAATGACGTCGCGAAGCCGCTCTAAGATACGCGAGGAAGTCTCCACGCCGACATCGGCGGTGATCAGGGCAAATTCAAGTTCCTCGAGAAAATCCTCGTCGACGATGCCGCCCGAGAAGAGGCCGACGATGTTGACGCGGGTGCGCGAGAGACCGTTTTTAAGCCGAGAAAGCCAGCCCTCGGATGAACCAAATCCCATACTGATTGAATCGATGAAAAGTTTCAGGAAAGAGCGCACAGGCTCAAGCCCGTCAAGTTTAACGTGCAGCACGGCGCGCCGCGAAGGCGTCGTGCGCATCGTGGGCGGCATCTGGCGCAGGACGCCGCTTGCCGTGGCGGACCTCGCCGGGCTGCGCCCGACGCCGGAACGCGTGCGCGAGACGGTCTTTGACTGGATAGGCCATCTTCTCGGGACACTCGAGGGGAGCAGCGTTCTTGACCTGTTCGCGGGATCCGGAGCGCTCGGGCTCGAGGCGCTCTCGCGCGGGGCGGCGTCGCTCGACGCGGTCGAGCGCGACCGCAGGCAGGCCGCGGCGATCGAGGGTGTCGTGAAGAAGCTCGGAGCCGCGGCCGAGGTGCATGTCTCGGACGCCTTTGTCTACCTCGAGCACGGCCCGGACCGCACGTGGGATCTGATCTTCATCGATCCGCCCTTCGCGCTCGATCTTCAGGAGCGCGCGGTGAGGGCGGCCCTCGGAAAGCTCGCCCCCGACGGGGTGCTCTACGTGGAGCGCCCGGGCGGGGAGACGGGGGAGGAAGTCCTCAGTGAGCTCGGGCTCGTGAGACTGCGCGCAGGGTCCGCCGGCGCGGTGAGCTTCGAGCTCCTCGCGAGGCGCACGAGCCCGCTCGCCGCGCTCGCGCGCGAACCGAAGCCCGCGAAGAGGCGCGGGAAGCAGAAGGAACGGAAGAACACGAAGGAGGCCGAGGAATGACCGTCGCCGTATATCCCGGAACATTTGATCCGCTCACCTGCGGGCACCAGGATCTGGTGCGCCGCGCCTCGAGGATCTTCAGCCACGTGCTTGTGGGCGTCGCCGTGAGCGCGGGCAAGTCCCCGCTCCTCACGCTCGACGAGCGCGTCGAGTGCGCGAGGGTGGTCTGCGCGGACTTCCCGAACGTCTCGGTCGAGCCCGTCACGGGGCTCCTGAAGCAGTTCGTCGCCGAGCACGGCGTTCATGTGATCGTGCGCGGCGCACGCGCCGTGAGCGACTTCGAGTACGAGTTCCAGATGGCGGGCATGAACCGTCAGCTCATGCCCGACGTGGACACGGTGTTCCTCACGCCCGCCGACCAGTACCAGTTCGTGAGCGGCACCTTCGTGCGCGAGATCGCACGCCTCGGGGGCGAGGAGGCCCGCCGCTTCGTCGATCCGCGCATCTGGCCGGTGCTTGAGCGCGCCGCGCAGCGCGCCAATCAGACCGCGGGCTGCTGATTCACGGGCCGGGGAGTCTCGGGCGTCGTCCCGGGCTCCTCGTCATCGGCCCACGGCATCTTCGGGAGGTGCCAGCCGGGCAGATCCGGCAGGTCCGGGATCTTGATCTCCGGGAGCTTCAGCTCGGGGAGCTCGAGGCCTTCCCAGAAGTCGCGGATCGCACGCTCGGCGCGGCGCATCGCGCGGTCGAGCGAGAAGGGCTCGCCCGAGCGGGCCGCGTCAACGATCGCGGCGGCAGACTTCCAGTCCAGCGCCCAGGCCGGGGCCCTCTCGCCCGCCTTCTGCGAGAGCGAGAGGCGCGCGGCGAGCGGGAGCTCGGGGATCTTGCCCTCGGCCGGGAAGAGGAACTTCACGTCAAGCACGGGGAAGCCCGCGGCGGCCGTTCCCGAGAAGGTCGCGCTCCAGCGCTCGCCCTCGGCCGAGCCGTCGAGGATCGCGAGACCGCCTTCGGCAAGGCCCGTCCTGAAGGCGATTCTGCCGTAGGCCGTGCTGGCGTCGGCGGCGGTCACGGCCGGAGGCGTCGCCTCGGGCGTCGTGTCGACGAGGATGGTGTGCGCGCTCGTGACGTCAAGGCCCGTGAAGCGGCCCTCGGTGATTTCGAACTGTCCGTCCGCGGAGGTGACTCCGGCGGCGGTGTCCTTCGAGCCGAGGCTGCCCGCGAGATCGATCGAACCCGAGAGCACGCCCGTGAGGAGCGGCGGACGGACAACGGGACCCGGGATGCGGGTCGCGTCGGCGTTGCGCACGCGCAGGCTCACGTTCCAGCTGCCGTCGGCGGCGAGGATGCCGGCGAAGTCAGCGTCGCCGCCCATCCAGCGGGCGGTGCCGTTCGAGAGGCTCGCGGCGCCCGAGGCGAGCACGGCGTCGGCCGCGAGGCCGGAGAGCCCCGAGTCGGGGCCGATGCCCTCGACGGAGATGCGGCCCGTGAAGTCCGCGAGGCCGAGCCAGTCCCTGAACGAGGAGAGCTCGGAGAGGATCCTCGGGGGCATGCGGCCGATCTGGATCTCGCCCGTGAAGGCGGGACGAGCGGCGGCCGAGGCCGGCGAGGAGACCTTGACGCGCACCTGCGTCTCGAAGAGCGTGCCCTGCAGATCCGCCGATGAGGCGCCGTCCGCGGCCCAGTTCACCTGGCCGGTGATGCGGCCCGGATTCGGACTGGCGGGGAGCTCGCCGCGGCCTTCCTGAAGGATGCGGCTCGTCACGTCGATCGTGTCGAGCGTGAGCGCCGCGGGCTCGAACGAGGCGGCGACGCGCGCCGAGCCGTCAAGCGAGACCTTCGCGGCGCCGAGCGGCGCCGTGAGCGACGAGGCGAGGCGGTCGGAGGTGAGGCCGAGCGCGGTGAGGTCCGCCTCATCGCCCGAGACAGTGAGGGAGAGGCCGCTGGCGAAGTCGGCCTTCACGCGCGCGCCTGTGATCGTCCAGCCGCCCGCGCGCGGCGCGAGGCTCTGGGCGGAGGCGTCGGCGTGCACGCTCTTCGAGCGCCAGAGGCCGTCGAGCGCCGCGGAGGCGCTCGCGAGCGTCATGCGGGAGACGAGGTCGCCCGCGCCGGGCGCGAAGCTGATGCGGCCGGCGAAGGTGACGGCGCCGGTGGCCTCGGCGCTCTTCAGGTTCCCCGCGAGGCGGACGACGCCGCCCGTCTCGCTCATGTCCTCGAGGCGCAGTTCGGTGCCGGTGAGCTCGACGGCGGCCGGACCGAAGACGCCCGGCTCGAACGTGAGCGAGGTGTTCCTCAGTTCGGCGAGGGCGATGTTCCAGAAGGTCTGGCGGGTGCTTTCCTGATTCTTCGCGGGGGCTGCGGCGGGTTTTTCCTCCGCGGGCGCGGCCTCGGTCTCGGCCGGGGCGGCGGCATCCGCAGCGGCGGCAGGAGCTTCCTGAGCGGCCTCGGGCGCGGGCAGGGCGGCCGTCACGGCCGGTGCCTCGGCCGCGGGAGCCGGTGCCGGCGCGGTCTGCGCGGCAGGGATGCTGAGCATCAGGCCGTCGATGAGCACGTGGTCGACGCGGGGCGACTCGGCGAAGATGGCCCAGGGCTTGAGGCTGAGGATCGCCGTCGAGAAGCTGCCGACCTGCGACAGATTGTCCGTGCGCACGAGAGTGCCCTTCGGGAGGGTGATCTCGAGCGTCGGGAGGCGCTTCACGGAGACGGGGCCGGAGAGCTCGGCGCGCATGCCGAGGTGGGTCTCGAGCGCGGCCTCGAGGCGCGAGGTGACGCGCTCGGGCGTGATCCAGAAGGAGAGCGCCGCGACCAGCGCGAGCGCGATGAGCGCGACGAAGAGAAGAAGAGCGATGACGGTGCGGAGGTAACGCATGGCGTGATTGGTCCCCCGGGCGACCGGATTCTGATTTGTTATTGCGGGCACCCTTGGTCAGTCCTGTTGGAAAAAGGTGGTTGTCAGTGGCGCTGATATTGCCACATCGGCGGGGCGGTGCCGTCCCGCACGGCGGCGAAAAAACGAAACAGGCCGCGAAACCCGTTGAGGGTCCCGCGGCCTGCCCGCTGTCAGGGGAAAGCGCGCAGATGAATCAGGCTTCCTGACGGATCAGCCAGTCGAAGGCGCCGAGCGCGGCGGTGGCGCCGCCGCCGAGCGCTATGACGACCTGCTTGTAGGGGGAGGTGGTGCAGTCGCCGCCCGCGAAGATGCCGGACGCGGAGGCCGCGCCGTGGGCGTCGGTGACGATCTCGCCCCACTTCGTGAGCTCGACGGTGCCCTTGAGGAAGTCCGTGTTGGGCACGAGGCCGATCTGCACGAAGCAGCCCGCGGCGCTGACGGTCTTGAGTTCGCCCGTGGCGCGCTCGCGGTACGTGACGCCCGTGAGCATCGAGCCGTCGCCCTCGAGGCGCTCGACGTCGAGGTTGTAGACGATGCGGGCGTTCGAGGTGCTCTCGAGCTTTTTGACGAGCACTTCGTCGGCGGTGAGCTTCCCGCCGCGCTGCAGCAGCGTGACGCTGCGGCAGAGGGCCGCGAGGTCGATCGCCGCCTCGACGCCGGAGTTGCCGCCGCCCACGACCACCACGTCCTTGCCCTTGAAGAGCGGGCCGTCGCAGTGCGGGCAGTAGGCCACGCCGTGGCCCTGGTATTCCTTCTCGCCGGGCACGCCGAGCGCACGCCAGCGCGCGCCCGAGCACACGATGACGGCCTTCGTCTGCAGACGGGCGCCGCTCGAGAGCTCGGCCTCCCAGAAGTCGCCGGACTTCTCGAGCTTCACGACGCGCTCGAGCGCCATCACGTCGACGCCGTAGTGGTTGACGTGCTCCATGAAGCGGTTGCCGAGGGCGACGCCGTCGGTGAGGAGGATCGACGTGAAGTTCTCGATCGAGCTCGTTTCGTTCACCTGGCCGCCCGGGCGCTCGCAGACGATGCCGGTGCGCAGGCCCTTGCGGGCCGTGTAGATGGCGGCGGTGGCGCCCGCGGGGCCCGCACCGATGACGAGGACGTCAAAGGGGGCCTTCTTCGAGAGCTTCGCGGCCTGGGCCTTCACGAAGTCGGCGTCGAGCTTGGCGACGATCTCGCCGAGCTCATGACGGCCCGAGAAGAAGGGCTCGCCGTTCAGGTACACCGTCGGGACGGCCATGATGCGGCGCTCCTTCACCTCCGCGGGGAAGAGCGCGCCGTCGATCACGTCCACGCTCACGCGCGGATTGAGGATCGCCATCAGGTTGAGGGCCTGGACCACGTCCGGGCAGTTATGGCAGGAGAGCGACATGTAGACCTC
Source organism: Sutterella sp. (assembly GCF_030539355.1). Classification (GTDB taxonomy): domain Bacteria; phylum Pseudomonadota; class Gammaproteobacteria; order Burkholderiales; family Burkholderiaceae_F; genus Sutterella. Next base: position 66,198 of record NZ_JAUNSF010000004.1, on the reverse strand, counting down.
GAAGCGGAAGTCGCCGTCGAGGCCGCGCACGCGCTCGAGGAGGTCAGCCTCCTCCTTGGCCGGGTAGCCGCTCGCCTGGAGCATCGCGAGGATGAAGGACGAGAACTCATGGCCCATCGGGAGCGCGGCGAAGCGCACGCCCATCTTCTGGCCCGTGCGGCTCACGGTGAAGCTCGGGCGGCGGACCTGCGCCGCGGCGTCCTCGGTGGCGAGCGAGACCTTGCCCGAGACGGAGGCGATGTCCTTCAGGAGCGAGGTGATCTGGCCCGACTCGTTGGAGCCGTCGGGCGCCATGGTGAGGGTGATCGGTTCGATGAGGCGGTCGAGGTAGCTCTTGACCTGCTGGAGGGTGGCTGCATCAAGCATGTGTTTTTCCTGTCCGTGCCTGCGGGGAGCACTGCACAAAAAAGGCCGCGGCGTTGCCGCGGCCCGGGATCTCATTCAAACGTTCCCGCCCGCGCGGGGCGCTCCGATTCTCCGCGGAGAAGTTCCTGTGGGAGGAGCGCCCGGAAAGGGGGCGGAAGTGTCCGGATATCAGATCTTGCCGACGAGGTCGAAGGACGGCACGAGCGTTTCCTTGCCGGGACGCCACTTGGCCGGGCAGACCTGGCCGGGGTTGGCCTCGACGTACTGGGCGGCCTCGACCTTGCGCAGGAGCTCAGCGGCGTCGCGGCCGATGCCGCCGTCATGGTGCTCCATGACAACGATCTTGCCGGCGGGGTTGATCACGAACGTGCCGCGCTCGGCGAGGCCGTCCTTCTCGATCATGACGTCGAAGTTGCGGGCGAGGACGCCGGCCTTGTCGCCGAGCATCGGGAACTGGACCTTGCCCACGGCCTCGGACGACTCGTGCCAGGCCTTGTGGGTGAAGTGCGTGTCGGTCGAGACGGAGTAGATCTCGACGCCAAGCTTCTTGAACTCCTCGTAGTGCTCGGCGAGGTCCTCAAGCTCCGTCGGGCAGACGAACGTGAAGTCGGCCGGATAGAAGAAGACGACGGACCAGTGGCCCTTGAGATCGGCGTCGGTGACCTTCTTGAAGGCGCCCTGGTGGTAGGCCTCGGTCTCAAAGGGGAGGATTTCGGTCGTAAGAAGAGACATGTGCTTTCCTTGCAGTAAAAGCGGGAGCGCGGGGCGTTCCCGAATGGATTCATCTGATGTGCGCACTGTAGCAATAATTTATCGACCTGTCAATGTCGAAAAGTAAAAACTATTGTCAGGGCGAAACGGACAGTTTCCGACCGCCGGGGCGGGTGGTCAGCGCAGACGGTCGAACTGCTTGCGGATGTTCGGGGCGAGGCGCTCGAGCGCGTCGAGCGTGGTGAAGATCGACGCGCGCCCCCTCTGGGAGAGCTCGCGGAAGCGGGTGAGGAGCTCGTTCTCCTCGGCGATGACGATGTGGCGCTCGGTCGTGAGGATGTAGAGCACGTCAAAGCCGCAGGCCTGCAGGCGCGGCAGGCGCCAGACGCCCGGGTCGGCCTCGCCTGTCTCGAAGCGTTCATAGGCCTCGAGCGGAACGCCCAGGAGCTGGGCGATCTGAATGGGCGCGTAGCCGAGCCGCTCGCGTTCCGCGCGCAGTCGGGCGCCGATTTCCTGGCGCTTCTTGGTGGAAGTCGTTGCCATTGCTTGGGGCTGGAGTCGGGGAAGGGATCTGAAGGGCTCCGAGGGAGACAGGCTCGCCGCGCAGCGGCGCGCAAGGAACCCGGGGCGCTTTTAAAAGTATAAGCGAGGCCGCCCGGGCCGCAGAAAGAGGGCGCGGCCCGAGGATGTCCCGAAATGAAAAACGGCTCCCGCTTGTGTGTCGGGAGCCGTTCGGGAAGGAGCCGTGAAGGGCGGCTGCTTAGACGTTGAAGAGGAAGTTCATCACATCGCCGTCCTTGACGATGTAGTCCTTGCCCTCGGCGCGCATCTTGCCCGCCTCCTGGGCGCCCTTCTCGCCCTTGTAGGCGATGTAGTCCTCATAGGCGATCGTCTGGGCGCGGATGAAGCCGCGCTCAAAGTCGGTGTGGATCACGCCGGCGGCCTGCGGCGCGGTGTCGCCCTTGTGGATCGTCCAGGCGCGGACTTCCTTCTCGCCCGCGGTGAAGTAGGTCTGCAGGCCGAGGAGGTCGTAGGCCGCGCGTATCACGCGATTGAGGCCCGGCTCGTGCATGCCCATGTCCTCGAGGAACATCTCCTTGTCGGCGTCGTCGAGGTCGGCGATGTCGGCCTCGGTCTTCGCGCAGACGGCGACCACCGGGGCGTGCTCGCCCGCGGCATAGGAGCGCACCGCGTCAAGGAGGGGATTGTTCTCGAAGCCGTGATCCTCGACGTTGGCGACGTACATCGTGGGCTTCATCGTGAGCAGGAAAAGCTGGCGGATGACGACCTTCTCCTCGTCGGTGAGGGGAACGGAACGGGCCGGACGGCCTTCGTTGAGCACGGGCAGGAGCTTCTCGAGCACGAGGACGAGCTTGAGGGCTTCCTTGTCGCCGCCCGAGCGGGCCTGCTTGGAGTAGCGGTTCATCGCCTTCTCGACGGCGGCGAGGTCGGCGAGCGCGAGCTCGGTGTTGATGACCTCGATGTCATTCAACGGATTCACCTCGCCGGCGACGTGGACGATGTTGTCGTCGTCGAAGCAGCGGACGATGTGGGCGATGGCGTCGCACTCGCGGATGTTCGCGAGGAACTGGTTGCCGAGGCCCTCGCCCTTGCTCGCGCCGGCCACGAGACCGGCGATGTCGACGAACTCGACGGCGGCCGGGACGATGCGCTGCGGATGGTCGATCTCGGCGAGCTTCGCGAGACGCTCGTCCGGCACCTCAACGACGCCGACGTTCGGCTCGATCGTGCAGAAGGGATAGTTCTCCGCAGCGATGCCCGCCTTGGTGAGCGCGTTGAAGATGGTGGACTTGCCGACGTTGGGCAGGCCGACGATGCCGCATTTCAGACCCATGATGTGTTCTCTTTGGCTGGCGATGAAGTGAAAGGTGTTTGTGGAATCGAGGTTCGCGCGATTTTTGGGACCGCGAAACTGTCTATTTTAGATGGTTCAGGGCGTCTTCGAGCGCGCCGAGCTCTTCTTCGCTGAAGAGCCCGAGACCCGCCCGGTGAAGCGCCTCGGCGGCGATGCCGCGCCCCGGCGTGAGCGTTCCCGAGAAGCCGCCGTCGTAGACCCCGCAGGGACTGCAGGAGGGGCTCCTCGCTTTCAGCAGCGCGAGCTTCGCGCCCTCTCTTTGAGCCGCCTCGCAGGCGAGGAGCGCGCCGCGGACGTACTCACGGGTCGCCTCGCGGCCCTCGCGGGTGAGGACCCGGGCGCGGCCGGCGAGCACATCGGCCGCCGTCGCCCCCGCCTCGATCTCGCAGGGCGGCCTGGGCACGGGGAGACCGCCGTCCTTCTCCGGGCAGACCGTGATCCACCGGACCCGGTCCGCGGGGAAGCGGGAGGTGACCGCGGGCTTCGCGCGCCCGTCGTAGCGGCAGGGCTCGCCCGTGAGACAGCGGCTCACGAGGACCGGAACCGGCCTTGTCATCCGAGCTTCGCCGCGGGCTTGTCGGCGGCCTTGCCGTCCTTCGCCTCGGGCTTCTTCGGGGCGGAGTACCCGGCGATGGCGCGCTGCGCCTTCGTCATGTCGCCCTCGGCCCAGAGGGCCGCGGTCGGCAGCGCCGCCTCGATGCACTCGGTGAGGCCGGCGTCCTGCTCGGCGTTGGGCGACGAGAGCACGAAGTCGAAGACCTGCTGCGCGAGGCCGAGCGTGCGCGGGTGGCCGATGCCGAGGCGCAGGCGCCAGAAGTTCGGCGTGCCGAACTGCGCGCTGACGGACTTGAGACCGTTGTGGCCCGCGTTGCCGCCGCCGAGCTTCAGGCGCATGCAGCCCGGGAGCAGGTCCATCTCGTCGTGCACGACGAGGACCTCCTCGGGCTTGATCTTGTAGTACCCCGCCACGGCGGCGACGCACTCGCCCGAGCAGTTCATGAAGGTGAGGGGCTTGACGAGCCAGACTTCCTCGCCCGCGAGCCGGACGCGGCAGATCTCGCCCTTGAACTTGCCTTCCTCGCGGAAGCGCCCGCCCGTCTTCGCGGCGAGCGCGTCGACGAAGCGGAAGCCCGCGTTGTGGCGGGTGCGGACGTATTCAGAGCCCGGGTTGCCGAGGCCGGCGATGAGGCGGATGGGTGTGAGCTGAGCCATTTCGGGACAAATCTCCTGAGAAGAGGAGGAAATCAGCGGCGGGGACCGCGGCTGCGCTCATCGCGCTCGAAGCGGTCGAAACGGCCGCCCTCCCTGCGGTCATCGCGCCAGTCGTCGCGGGGGCGGCGCCAGCCGGAGTCGCCGCGGTCCTCGCGGAACTCGCGCGGCTCGCGGTCCTGGCGGCCGCCGTTGTCGAGACGCACGGTGACCGTGCGACCCTTGAAGCGAACGCCCTGGAGCGCGTCGATCACCTGGTCGGCGATTTCGGACTCGACGTCGGCGAGCGTGAAGCGCTCGGTGATCTCGATCGCGCCGATCGAGCGCGAGCTCACGTTCGCCTCGTTGGCGATGGCGCCGACGATGTCGCCCGGGCGGATGCCGGACATGCGGCCCGCGCCGATGAAGAGGCGGGTCATGCCGGGCTCGGGCGTGCCGAGCTCGCGGCGGCGGGGGCGCTCGCCTCGCTCGCCGCGTTCGCCGCGCGGCGCGCGGTCATCCCTGCGCTCACGGCGCTCGCGGGCGGCGAAGGCCGGGATCTCCTCGTTGTCCTCGGCGCCGCCCTCGCTCTCGAGCGCGAAGCGGACCGCGGCGGCGGCCACGTCCATCGGGTCGTGCTCCTCGCAGAGCGACTCGACGACGACGCGGTAGCGGTCGAGGTCACCCGCGGCGAGGAGTTCGCCGAGGGCGCCGCGGATCACTTCCATGCGCTTGGCCTGCACGTCGGTCGCCGACGGGACGGTGCGCATCTCGATCGTCGAGCGGGTGAAGCGCTCGAGCGCTCGGAGCTGCCTGTGCTCGCGCGGCTCGAGGAGCGTGATCGCCGTGCCGGTGCGGCCGGCGCGGCCCGTGCGGCCGATGCGGTGGACGTAGGTCTCGAACGAGGCCGGGATGCCGAAGTTGATGACGTGGGTGAGGTTTTCGAGGTCGATGCCGCGGGCGGCGACGTCGGTGGCGACGATCGCGTCGAGCGCGCTCGCGCGGGCGCGGCGCATCACGCGGTCGCGGGTGGGCTGGTCAAGGCCGCCGTGGAGCGCCTCGACGGCGTAGCCGCGGATGCGCAGGGCCTCGGTGAGCTCGTCGACCTCGTTGCGGGTGCGCGCGAAGATGATCGCGAGCTCCGGGTCCTCGAGGTCGAGGATGCGGCCGAGCGCGGCCGTGCGGTAGTTGCGCGGCACGACGTAGGCGATCTGCGGCACGCGCGGGGTCTCGCCCTCGGGCGTCTCCTCGCGGGCGATCGAGATGTGCTCGGGGTCGACGAGGTGCTCGTCGGCGATCTTGGCGATCCGCGGCGGGAGCGTCGCGGAGAAGAGCGCCGTCTGGACGTGGCCGGGAAGCGCCTCGAAGATCGCGTCGAGCTCGTCGGCGAAGCCGAGGTCGAGCATCTCGTCGGCCTCGTCGAGGACGACGGCCTTGATCGACTCGAGGTGCAGCGTCCCGCGGCTGATGTGGTCGAGCGCACGGCCCGGGGTGGCGACGATCACGTGGGTGCCGCGCTTCAGCGCGCGGATCTGACGGCCGTACTCCTGGCCGCCGTAGATCGGGGTGACGACGAGGCCGGCGTCGCGGCCGTAGCTGTGGAAGCTCTCCGAGACCTGCAGGCAGAGCTCGCGGGTCGGGGTGAGGACGAGGATGACCGGTTCGCCGGGCTCGGTGCCGAGCGCGTGGCGCTCGATCAGCGGGAGCGCGAACGCCGCGGTCTTGCCCGTGCCGGTCGCCGCCTGGCCGAGCACATCCTTCCCGGAGAGGATCGCGGGGATCGCGGCCTCCTGAATGGGAGTGGGTTCCTCAAAGCCGAGGGCGGAGAGCGACGTGACGAGCTGCTCGGAGAGACCGAGTTCGGAGAAGGTTGCCATGCTGGTGTTTCCGGAAAAATTGGATCCTGATGCGGGCGCTGCTTACCTGTGGCCTCGCGCGATCAGGTCCCCTGCCGGGGAATGAGGCTTCTTGAGATGTGCGGCGCGTGAAAAAACGGGTGAGGGGCGGTCGGGGCGCCCTCTTCGTGGAAGCCCGGGTCCTCAGGGACGGGCGGCTTCCAAAAAATGCGAAAGGCCCGCCGCGGCGGAGTGCCGTGCGGGCCCCTCGGTGGGACGCCTTCCGACCCGTCGGGCCTTCGGGCGTCCTGGCGGAGGAATTACTTCGCCTCAGCGGCAGCGGCCGGGGCGGCGGCAGCCTCAGCACCCTCGGCGGCGGGAGCGCCAATGATCTCTTCCTCAACCGGGGTGATGACGGAGGCGACCACGGAGTCGGTGACGACACGGACGCCGGCCGGGACCGGGAGAGCGGAGGAGTGGAGCGTCTGGCCTTCCTCGATCGTCGAGAGATCGACGTCGATGAACTCGGGCAGATCGCGCGGCAGGCAGGCCACTTCGACGTAGGAGACCGTGTGCGAGATGATGCACTTGGAGATCTTGACGGCCGGGGAGACTTCCTCGCCGTGGAAGTGCAGCGGCACGCGCATCGTCACTTCCTCGTTCGGGTTGATGCGCTGGAAGTCGATGTGGAGCACCTGCGGCTTGTAGGGGTGCATCTGGAAGTCACGCAGAATGACGAGCTGCTCGACACCGTCGAGCTCCATCGTCAGGATCGAGGCGTGGAACTTTTCCTTGCGAAGCGCAAAGAAGATCGGGTTGTGTTCGAGCTCGATCGGCGCAGCGGGCTCAGAGCCGCCGTAGAGAATGCCCGGCAGCTTGTCCGCACGACGCAGACGGCGGCTCGCACCCGTACCTTGCGCCTTGCGCGTGGTGGCGATGACTTTCATTTGATACTCCTAAGAAGAGTGTGTAGATAAAGAAAAAAACGTCCGATTCCTTCAAGGTTCGTCAGGGCGGGCATCGCGACCAACGCCCGCCTCATGGGCGGCACCTCCCGGGAACCGGGGACGCATTACTCCGTGAACAGGCTGCTCACAGAGGCTTCGCGCGCGATGCGCGAGAGGGTTTCACCGATGATCGCGGCGCAGGAGACCTGGCGGATCTTCGGGCAGGCCTGGGCGGCCGGCGAGAGCGGAATCGTGTCCGTCACGACGAGCTCGTCCAGAGCGGAATTGGAGATGCGCTCAACGGCGGCGCCCGAGAGCACCGGGTGAGTGATGTAGGCGACCACGCCGAGGGCACCGCGCTCCTTGAGCGCGCCGGCGGCGTTGCAGAGCGTGCCGGCCGTGTCGACGATGTCGTCGGTGATGATGCAGGTGCGGCCCTGGATGTCACCGATGATGTTCATGATCTCGGCGACGTTGGCGCGCGGACGGCGCTTGTCGATGATGGCGAGATCGCTCTCGATCGCCTTGGCCATGGCGCGGGCGCGGACGACGCCGCCCACGTCGGGCGAGACGACGATCGGGTTCTCGTAGTGGCGCGACTGCAGGTCGGAGAGCAGCACCGGGGTCGCATAGATGTTGTCGACCGGGATGTCGAAGAAGCCCTGGATCTGGTCAGCGTGCAGGTCCATCGTGAGGACGTGGTCAACGCCGACGGACTGGAGCATGTTGGCGACGACCTTCGCGGAGATGGCGACGCGCACGGAACGCGGACGACGGTCCTGACGGGCATAGCCGTAGTAGGGGATGGCGGCCGTGATGCGGCGGGCGGACGAGCGCTTGAGCGCGTCCACCATGATCAGGAGCTCCATCAGGTTGTCATTCGTCGGCGCGCAGGTGCTCTGAAGCACGAACACGTCCTTGCCGCGGACGTTGTCCAGCAGCTGAACGTTGACCTCTCCATCGCTGAAGCGGGCCACGGAGGCGCGGCCGAGAGGGATGTGGAGATATTCCGTAACGGCCTGGGCAAGCTTGGGATTGGCGTTGCCCGCGAAGACCATCATGCTTTCCGGCACCATGGGGACCATGATTTCTGCTCTCACTGAGGTTTGATTGGGCTGGCGAGGGGTTTGCGCGCCAGAGGGATTCACAACAGACGAATGGTATCGCGTTTGATGCGTCCGCCGCTGAATCTGGCTGGGGTGGAAGGATTCGAACCTTCGGTAGACGGAATCAAAATCCGTTGCCTTACCACTTGGCTACACCCCAGGAGGGGTTCCTTCTCCGTCCTCCCGCGTCCACGCCCGCAGAGGATGTCCGGGCAGACCCTGCACAATGAAGCGGCGCCAGCCCTCGGGCAGAGACCGCTCACCGAGCGCCGTCTTTGCGTTGCTCGAAAGCACCGCAAAGACGGCGCTTCCGGAACCCGTCATGCGGGGCACTGTGCCACAGGACCTGAGCACATCGAGCGCCTCGGGAATTGCGGGCTCAAGCTCGCACGCAGTTCTCTCAAGATCATTGCGCCCGGGGAGCTCCGGCCAGCGGGTCCGGAGGAAGTCGGAAAAGACGGCTATTCTCTGAGATTCACTATCCCTTGTCAAGGAAGGCGCGGCGAAAATTTTCGCAGTGGAAACACCGCGTCCGGGCCAGATCACACCGTATTCGGCAGGGGGGACGTCAATGCCGGAGAGGCGCTCCCCGATGCCCTCGACGAAGGCGTTTTCGCCCCGCACGAAGAAGGGGACGTCGGCGCCGAGCGTGACGCCGATCCGCTCGAGCTCGCCGCGCGTGAGGTCAAGCCCCCAGAGGCGGTTGAGACCGATGAGCGTCGTCGCGCAGTCCGAGCTCCCGCCGCCCATGCCGGCGCCCGCGGGAATGCGCTTCTCGACGCGGATCTCCGCGCCGAGCTCAGGCCTCCCGGCGGCGGCTCTCAGAGCGAGCGCCGCGCGCACGCAGAGGTCGCCCTCCGCGGGGCCCTCGACGTCGCCCGTGCGGACGATCCGCCCGTCCGTGCGCTCCGTGAGGTCGATCGTGTCCGAGAGGTCGATGTGAATGAAGACCGATTCGAGCAGGTGCTTGCCGTCGCCGCGCCTGCCGATCACGTGGAGGAAGAGGTTGAGCTTCGCGGGGGCGGGCAGCCCAATCAGCATCCGCGGCGTCTTCTGAGGCATCAGGCGTCCTCCTCAAGGACCAGGGTCACGATGATGTCGCCGCGCTCGATTCTCATGCGGCGGGGCGTGCCGTCCTCGCGGCGCGCGAGGACGCGGCAGCGCCAGTCGCCCGAGCTCGCGTCGGCGGGCGCGGCGGCGCCCGAGGCGAGGAGCGCGCGGAGCTCGCGCACGGGAAGCGTGAAGCCGAGAAGCCCCGTGAGGAGCGTGTCGAGGTCCGGAGCCCGCTCGGGCTCCTCCTCGAGGCTCCTCGTGAAGCTCGCGCCCGAGGGCGTCTCCTCGATGCGGGCTAGGATGCCCGAGAGCGGTGTGAGAAGGTCGAGCCTCAGCAAGCCCGGGGCGTCAAGGAGCACAAAGCGCCCCGAGACCGCCTCGGTGCCGCCCCGGCCGTCCGGCGCGCGCAGCGCGAAGCGCCCCTGCCAGCGGCGGCTTTCGGGCGGCGTGACGGCGCAGCCCGTGGCGAGGAGCGCCGCGAGCGCGGCGGCGCCGCAGAGGAGCCCCCTGCGGGCGGTCATTTCTTCGCTCCTGCGGCGGGCGCCTTCGTCTGCTGAGCTTCGGCAGGCAGCGGCAGCCCGAAGCGCTCGGCGAGCTCGCGGGCAAGGTCCGTGTCACCTCGCCTGACGAGTTCATTGAGCGTCGGCACGGCCTCGGACGAGCGGCCGCTCGAGGCGAGGATCTCAATCAGGTGCGCGGCGACCTCCGAGTCCCACAGGCGGTGGATGGAGGCGTTCACGAATTCGGCGGCCGCCCTCGGACGGCCCTCGCGCCAGCAGAGCCACCCCATCGAGTCGAGGATGAAGGGATTGATCGGCTCGGCCTTGTAGGCGCGCTCGAGCAGCTCGCGGGCCTCCTTGAGGTTCTTGTTCTTGTCCGCCCACAGGTAACCGAGCGCGTTGAGGCCCTCGACATGGTTGGGGCTCACGGTGATCAGGGCCTGCAGGTGCTTTTCGGCGTCCTCGGTCTTCCCGAGGTGCTCCTCGATCATCGCGCCCTCGTAGAGGACCTCCGGCTCGCTCGGGTGCGCCTTCGTGGCTTCGCTCACCACGCGGAGCGCCTCGTCGCCGCGGCCGAGCTCGAGGAGGAGCTTCGCCTCCGCGGTGTAGAGACCGGGGGCGTCGAGCGGCTGCGCCTCGCGGCCCTCCCGGAGCACCTTGAGCGCCTCGTCGGGGCGCTTGAGGTCCGTGAGCGCGAAGGCCTCGCGGATGCGGGCCTGCGCGGCGAAGGGGCCGCGCTTCAATTCAGAGAAATACTTCACGGCTCGCTCGGGCGCTCCCGTCATGAGCGCGGCGGTGCCCATGCGCATCCACACGTCGAGGTGCGTGAGATTGATGTCGGGGCTCTCCTCGCGGAGCATCTCGACGTAGCGCAGGTAGAACTTCTCCGTGCGCACGGGGTCGCCGATGTCCGAGGCGATCTGGCCGGCGTTGTAGGGAATGCGGTTGTCCTCGATCTTGCTCTTCATCGCGCGGTCGATCGCGTCAAGCGCCGCCTCCCGGCGGCCGAGACGGAACTCGATGCGGGCGCTGATGAGGAGCGCGTACGGGTCGTCCTTGTGGCGGGCGAGGTAGTCGTTCACCATGTCGCGGCTCGCGGCCTGGTTCACGGGCCAGCAGACGTCGGCGGCGCGCCCGAGGAGATCGCGGTCGTCGGCCGCGCGCTTCTGCGCGTCCACGGCGCGCCTGCAGGCCTCGGGGCCCGAGCCCGTGCGGCCGAGGAGCTGCGCGTAGCCGATCTGGATGTCGGAGCGGGCGGCGTACTTGTCAACGTAGGGCGAGACCGTCTCCATGAAGCCCCTGAGGCCGTCGCCCGGCTTCTGCGACTTGACGATCATGCCGAGCAGGCCGTCCAACCAGTCGCCGGGGTTCTTCTCGCCCGGGGCGAGCGCCTTCTCCATGCGGGAGATCGCCTCGCGGATCGCCTTCGCGTCGCCGCGCTCGACGGCGTCGGCGAGAAGCGTGTGGTGCGCGCTCTCCGCCTTCGGGTCAAGTCTGAGCCAGAGCTTCGCCGCATCGAGCGCACGCTCGGGGTCGTGTGACTTGACGCCCGCTTCCCAGGCCTCGCGCGCGATGTCGGCGTTGCTGGTCTTCTCGGCCGCGTCCATTCTGGCGGCGTAGGCGAACTCCGTGTCGCCGCGGTGCTCGGCGATGCCGGCCGCGATGAGCTCGAAGAGCGTGCGGTCGACGTGGGACATGGCCGGATGCGCGGAGGCCAGGGCCGCGGTGAGCAGCAGCGGAAGTGTGGCGAGTATGAGCTTGCCTTTCGGCATGATGCGGGTCCTCAATGACTTCAGGCTCCTCCGGCGGGAGGGGTCCCTTCCGGAAGCATAGGTCCCGTCATTTTATCGGCGCGCCGCCGTCACTTGTCCGAGTCGCCTTTTTCAGGATGTATCTCAAGTTCAAGGGGCAGATCGATGATCACCTCGACGCCGTGGGGTTCGAGGTTCCTCGCGCGGATGCTCCCCGAGTGCGTCGTGACGGCGTTCTTCGCGATCGTGAGGCCGAGCCCGAAGCCCGTTCCCGTCATCTCGCCCTCGCCGCGGAAGAAGGGGTCGAAGAGACGGTCTATCTCTCCGGGCGGGATGCCCGGTCCCTCGTCGCGCACTCTGAGGCGCCAGGAGAAGTCGGTACGCTCGACGATGAGCTTCACGTGAGTGCCCTCGTCGCTCACGCGGATGCTGTTGCGCAGCAGGTTCTGCATCGCTGCGCCGATCGACTCCGCGTTGAGGGAGAGCACGGGGCCGTCGCCGTCGGTTTGGTCCTCGAGCGTCACGGAGATCTGCTTGCGGTGCGCCTCGAACTGCGCGTTCTCGACGGCCTCCGCGGCGAGCCGGCGCAGTGCATGCGGTGCGCGCGCGAGCCAGATGCCCCGCTCGAAGCGGGCGAGCTTGAGGAGGTTCCCGACGAGCGAGTCCATCGCCTTCACCTCCTTCTCGATGCGTCCGAGGAAGTGCTCCGCGCGGGCGGGATCGCGCCGCGCGAGGTCGGCGGCGAGCTCGATGCGCGCGAGCGGGCTTCTGAGCTCATGGCTCACGTCGTGAAAGAGCCTCTGCTGGCGCGTGACGAGTTTCTCGATCTGCTCGGCCATGCGGTCGAAGACCTCCGCGAGGAGCCGGATCTCGGCGCCCGAGTGCGAGATCTGATTCGCAAGCCGGATGTCAAAGCGTCCGCGCGCGAACTCCCGCATGCCCGCGTCGAGCTGCCTCAGGGGGCGCGTGTAGAAGAAGGCGAGAACGGCCGAGCCGAGCAGTGAGATGAGGATCGCGGCGACGACGGTGATGATCGTCCGGCGCTTGTCCTCAAGGGGATTGACCGTCAGGTCCTCCGGCACGGAGAGCATGGAGGCGAAGGCGGTCCACTCCTCGCCGTCGATCGTCACCTTCTCAATGGAACTGAGCGGGTAATAGGCGAGGAACGCCGTGCTGTTGATCTCATCGAGGTCGGCCGTGGCGAGATTGTCGAGCGCGAGCAGCGGAACCTCGCGGCCCGAGATGTCCTCGCCCTTCTCGTTGATGATGAAGACCGTCGGGCGGGAGTTGTCGGGCGCGAGCAGCCACTCGACGAGCTTTTCGCGGCCGGCGTACTTGTAGACCGTGAGCGCCGCGAAGACCGACTTGCGTCCGCCGATGCGGCCGTCGATCTGCCCGGGGCGGGACTCCTCGATCTGGCGCAGGTACGCCGTGAAGATCGAGATCGCGGCGGTGACGGCGACGACGATGAGAAAGCCTGCGAAGAGGCGCCAGAAGATGCTGTTGTGGCGGGGGTGCTGGAGCAACATGGATGCGGGGCGGCCGTCCGGAGAGGCTATGCTTCCCTCAAGCGGCCGGGAGGAAAACCGGCGGACCCCAAAGTATTGCACGAATACTTCTCATTTACGGACCATGAGCAATTCAGACTTCGCGAGGACGCTCGCCGCCTGGCAGCGTGAGAACGGTCGCAGGGACCTGCCCTGGCAGGCCTATTCGACCCCGTACGAGCGGCTTGTCTCCGAGGTGATGCTTCAGCAGACCCAGGTCGAGACGGTGATCCCGTACTACCTCAGGTTCCTCGAGCGTTTTCCGACGGTGGAGGCGCTCGCCGACGCCCCCGAGGACGATCTGATGCGGCACTGGGCGGGCCTCGGCTACTACGCCCGTGCGCGGAACCTGCAGCGCGCGGCTCAGGACGTGGTGCACCTCCACGGGGGCAGGTTCCCGGGCACGGCGGAGGGCCTCGAGACTCTTCCCGGCGTCGGTCCGTCGACGGCCGCCGCGGTCGCGGCCTTCACGACGGGCGAGGCCGTCTCGCCCATGGTCGACGGCAACGTGAAGCGCGTGCTCGCGCGCATTCATGCAATCCGGGGGCGCGTCGGCGAAAAGGACTTCGAGGCGGCGGTCGGAGCCGCGGCGCGCGCCGCGCTTCCCGGCTCCGCAGACATCGCCGCCTACACGCAGGGCCTGATGGACCTCGGGAGCCTCGTCTGCCGCAAGAAATCCCCCGCCTGCGGGGAATGCCCGGTCCGCGACTTCTGCCGCGCACGGGTGCTCGGCACGCCGGAGGCCTTCCCGCAGCCCAAGCGCCCGCTCGTGAAGACCGAGCGGCGGCTTCTGGTCGGGGTGCCGGTGAGCCGCGCGGGCGTCTGGCTCACGCGCGGCACGGACACGATCTGGCAGGGACTCTGGGTCCCGGTGGTGAGGGAGACGCCGCTCTCGGAGGTGAACTTCGGCCTCTCGGCCGCGGACTTCGGGCTCGACGGCAGCTGGCGCGCGAGAAGCCTCGGCACGATGAAGCGCGAGCTCACGCACCAGCGGCTCTTCATCGAGGCCGCGGTGCTCGAGTGCGATTCAGGGGACCTCTCCCTAAAGGGATTCACGGCCTTCCCGCGGGACCCGGCCGCCTGGCCGGGAATGCCCACGCCCGTCAGGCGCCTCGTGATGAAGGCGCTCGACGGGGAGGACTGAAGCGCGTCAGACCGTCTGGATCTTCCCTTCGGCGGGCGTCACCGACTCGAGCGCGCGGTGACGCACGATCGTTCCCGAGCGGGAGGCGAAGTGCTTCGCGAGCTGCTCGGCCACGTACACCGAGCGGTGCTGGCCGCCCGTGCAGCCGATGCAGACCGTGAGGTAGTGGCGGTTCTGCGCGGTGTAGCGGGGGAGCCATTTCTCGACGAAGGCGATGATGTCGTTGACCATCTCGGTCACGAGCGGCTGCCCGGCGAGGTAGTCCGCCACGGGCTGGTCGAGGCCCGTCAGGTGGCGCATCTCGGGGTAGTAGTAGGGGTTCGGCAGACAGCGCACGTCAAAGACGAGGTCGCTCGCGAAGGGCAGGCCCCGCTTGAAGCCGAAGGACTCGAAGGTGAGCGTGAGCTTCGCCTCGGGCTCGCCCGCGAACTGCTGCACCCAGCGGCGCAGCTGGCTCGGCAGCAGCCTCGTCGTGTCCATCACGTGCGAGACCTGCGCGAGCGGCTCGAGAATCGAGCGCTCATGGGCGATGGCGTCGTCGATGGTGAGCTCCTGATCGTCCTTCTCGGCCAGGGCAGAGAGCGGGTGGCGGCGGCGCGTCTCGGAGAAGCGCTTCACGAGCTCCGTGTTCGAGGCCGTGAGGAAGAGCACGCGCGCGTCGACGCCTCGCGCGCGGAGCGCGTCGAGCGTCTCGGTCACGGAGGACTTGAAGAGCACGAGGGAGCGCGCGTCAATGGCGACGGCGGCCGTATTCACGCCGGTCTTCTCCAGGCTTTCGGCAACGGGGACGAGGAATTCCGCGGGAAGGTTGTCGATGCAGTAGTAACCGCTGTCCTCAAGCTGGCGGATGGCGATGGACTTGCCGCCGCCGGAGAGTCCTGTGACGATGATGAGCTGCATGGTGTGCTCCTGCTTCGGGGAGTCTGAGAGGGAGATTCAACAGGACTCAGTTTTAGCAGGAATCATGCCCGGGGTGGCTTAAGCCACCGGCCGAAAAACGGTGACGGAGTGTCAGTCCGCGGCCGGGTGCAGGCCGGCGGGAGGCACCCACGCCGCAATGATGTCGCAGAGCTCGACCGGATCCTTCGCGGCGAGAAGCTTCGCTCTCACGGCATCGTCGGAGAAGAGCGCGGCCACCTCCCTCAGGAGTCCGAGGTGCGCCTCGGGGTTCGACTCCGGCACGAGGATCGCGATGAAGAGCTGCGCGCCCGAGCGGTCCGGGGAGGGAACCTTGAGAGGCTTCACGGTGCGCAGGAACACCACCTCGGGAGCCTCGAGCGACGCGAGCCGACCGTGCGGCACGGCCGTGCCGTGGCCGAGCGCGGTGCTGCCGATGCGCTCGCGCTCGGAGAGCGCCGCGAAGGCCTCGTCGTGCGGGATGCCGGCGGTGCGCTCGAAGGCGAGCGCCGCCTCCTCGAAGAGGCGCTTCTGGCTCGCGATGTCGAGGTCAATCCGCACGGAATGCAGATTGAGGAAGGGTGAGAGAAGATTCATGAGGTGGTCTCAGCGGCCGCCGCGCAGTCTTGCCGAGGGGATGCCCTCGAGGTCGCGGTACTTCGCCACGGTGCGGCGCATGATGTCAAAGCCCTCGTCGCGCAGACGGTCGGTGATCGCCTGGTCGGAGAGCCTGTGGTCGGGGGACTCGGCGGCGATCAGTTCGGCGATGCGGGCGCGGATGCGGGCCGGGGTGACGAGCGCGCTCATGCCCTCGGCGTCGGTGGCCTGCACGCTGGGCAGCAGGAAGAGGCTGCGGAGCTCAAAGGTGCCCGACGGGCACTGGAAGTATTTCCCTGAGACGGCGCGGCTCACCGTCGAGTCGGAGAGCCCGAGGTTGCCGGCGGCCTCGCCGATCGTGAGGGGGATGAGCGCGGCGCGGCCCTTCGTGAAGAATTCCTGCTGGCGGGCGACGGCGAACTCCGCCGTGCGCAGCAGCGTCGTGCGGCGCGCCTCGATGCCGGAGATGAGGCGCTTCGCCTCGGCGAGGTAGCGCCCGAAGGGCGTGGACTCGTCGACAGCCATGCCCTGCGCGACCGAGGAGAGCCTCAGGCCCGGCTGGGCCGAGGGATTGAGCTCCGCCGTCCAGACGCCCTCGCGCTCGCGCACGATGATGTCGGCGACGATGTACTGCGTCACCTCGGAGGAATAGTTCGAGGCCGGGTGCGGGTTGAGGGTCCTGAGCATCGCGAGGGCGGCGTCAAGGCGCTTCTCGTCTCCGCGCGCGGCGGCGAGCAGCGACTTGCGGTCGCCCGAGGCGATCTGCTTGAGGTGATTCGTGAGGAGTTCGACGAGGAGCTCCGCGGTCGCGGCGTCGGCCGTGCCGTCGGCGACGCGCCGGCGCGCCTGGAGCGCCAGTCCCTCGGCGGGCGAGGTGGCGCCGACGCCCGGCGGATCGAAGGTCTGCAGGAGCGCGAGCGCCTCAGCCCAGTCGGCGTCGGACGCGGTGACGATCGAGGAGAGACTCTCGGCCACCTCGGCGATCGAGCCCGGGAGATAGCCCGAGTCATCGAGCTCCTCGATGAGGCAGGTGACGAGCTCGCGGATGACGGGGCGGGTCTCGAGGGAGCCGAGCTCGGCGAGAAGCGACTCGCGCAGCGTCGGGGCTGCGGCGACGCGCTCGACCGCGGGGGTCTCGTCGCCGTCGGCGCTGCCCGATCCGGTCCAGCTCGTGTAGACGTTCTCGAGCGGGCCGTGGTCCTCGGGGAGGTGGTCCTGGTCCTCGGCGCGGACGGTCTCGGCCTCCTCATGAAGCGCGGGCTCGGCGCCCGGGGCGTCCTGCTCGGGCGCGGGCTCGGTCTCGAGGAGCGGATTTTCCTCGGCGGTGAGCTCGGCCTCGTCGAGCAGCTCCTGCGCGCTCATGCGCAGGATTCTCAGTGCGTACTGCTGCTGCGGGGCGATTGTCTGCTGCTGCTGAAGGACCTGTGCGGAGCCGACGGAGAGCGATGGCATCGGGGGGAAACTCCTACATGCTGAAGTTGTCGCCGAGGTAGAAGGCGCGCACGTCGGGGTTCGTGATGATGTCCTGCGGGTTGCCGGAGGCGAGAACCCGTCCCTCGTTGATGATGTAAGCGTGGTCGCAGATCGCGAGCGTCTCGCGGACGTTGTGGTCCGTGATGAGCACGCCGATGTTGCGGTCACGCAGGAAGCGCACGATGCGCTGGATTTCGATGACGGCGATCGGGTCGACGCCGGCGAAGGGCTCGTCGAGCAGGATGAAGCGCGGATTGGCCGCGAGCGCGCGGGCGATCTCCGTGCGGCGGCGCTCGCCGCCCGAGAGCGAGAGGGCGGCGTTCGTCCTCAGGTGCTTGATCTGAAGCTCGTCGAGGAGCGTCTCGAGGCGGGAGTTCTCCTCCGCAGTCGAGAGGCGCTTGCCGTTCTCGTTGACCTGCATCTGCAGGATCGCGCGGATGTTCTCCTCGACCGTGAGCTTGCGGAAGACGCTCGCCTCCTGCGGGAGGTAGGAGAGACCCATGCGGGCGCGCTTGTAGATCGGCTGGTGGATGATCGACTTGCCGTCAAGCTCGATCGAGCCGCCGTCGGCGACGACGAGGCCCACGACCATGTAGAAGGTCGTCGTCTTGCCCGCGCCGTTCGGCCCGAGCAGACCCACGACCTCGCCGGACTTCACGGAGAGATCCACGCCCTTGACGACCTGTCGGGAGCCGTAGTTCTTCTTGAGGCCGCGTGCGGTGAGCGTGTGCTCAAGTGAGTCATCACGGCGGACGATTTGAGCTTGATCCATGCTTGAAACTAAATTCTTCAGTGGTTCGAGAGACGGCCGGCGGGCGAGAGGGTCGTGCCGGAGCGCTGACCGGAGTTTTCACCCGACTGCGGGCGCGGCGCGATGATCGTGGTCACGCGCTGCTTCTGGCCCTGCTGCGAGACGCCGCCCTCGACGACGGAGCGCGCATAGCGCATGTCGTAGACGATGCGCTCGCCCTCGGTCGTGTCCATTTCCTTGCCGTTCTCGGTGCGCGACAGCCTCGCCGCGCCGGTGAGCGTGATGGTGTCATGCTCCTCGTCGTAGACGATCGTGGCCGCCTGGGCGTGCATCCACTCGTCGACGGGGTTCTTCTCGGCGGGATCGCGCTGCTGGCGGAAACGCGCCGGCGCACCGGTGAGCGTGATGCTGCGGTAGCCCTTCGGCGTGATGCGCAGTTCAAGGCGGGCGCCGTTCAGGCGCATCGAGCCCTGGTCGACGACGACCGAGCCGCTGTAGACGGCCGTCTGGTTCACTTCGTCGCCGTTGAACTGGTCGGCATGAACCTCAATGGGCTGTTCGCGGTCGGTGCTGAGCGCCCAGGCGTCAAGGGCAAGGGCGCCGGCGATCGCGGCGATGAGAAGTTTCTTCATTGTTCTTGTTCTCCCTCGGAGGTGGTGCCTGTCGACGGCTGCCCGGGGGTCTGGAAGTTCTCCGCATGCAGCACGCTGTGCACCTGCGAGCGCAGTTCGACGGTGCGGGCCACATTATCGTACATCATGCCCCCCTCGGCCTCGGTGGTGTCCGTGCCGCGGCGCAGGAAAACCGGGCGGTCCGTCTCGAAGCGGCCGAGATCGATCCAGCCCTTTACATATTCAGAACGGAAGTTGAGGTCCGGCTCGCCCTCGAAGGCGGCGCGCGTGACGTCAACGTTGCCGGAGAGCTCGACGGTCTCCATGCCGTCGTTGCTCCAGACCTCGTCGGCGACCGCGACGGCGGGCGCCTGGTCCGGGTCGAGCGAGACGAAGCGCGCCTGGTCGGCGTGCATGCGCTCGTCGGAGAAGTGCTTGAGGTTGGCGGCGTGCGCCCGGCGGGTGGGCTTGCCCTCCCGGTCGAAGTCGGTGAGGGTCACGTCATTGGCGATGAAGTCCGGGCTGTTCTCGCTCGGGACGTAGCGCAGCCCCGCGAGATCCTGCTGGATCGAGTACCAGTAGGAGAGGAGCACGAGGCCGAAGAGGATCACCGAGCCGATGATGGCGGTGATGCGCTCGCGGATGATCAGTCTGCGGTGAGCCATGGCGCCTTATTCCTGGGAGAGGAACTGCTTCTCGAGGAGCTCCTCCCAGCGGCCCTGGGCCTGGAGGATGCGCTCGGCGAGGTCCCGCACGGCGCCGCGGCCGCCCGGGTGCGGCGCACGCCAGTGAATGTACGGGTCGAGCTCGGCGCTGCCGTCGGCGGGCGTGGCCGCGAAGCCGACCGTGCGCAGGCAGGGAAGGTCCGGGAGGTCGTCGCCCATGTAGGCGCATTCCTCGGGCGTGAGGCCGGCGCTCTCGAGCATGTTGCGCAGCGTCGGGAGCTTTTTGAGCTTGCCCTGCTCGATGCGGGTCATGCCGAGCTCGTCGGCGCGGTAGGCGACGATCGACGAGGTGCGGCCCGTGAGGATGCAGACCTCGATTCCCGCGGCCTGCAGGAGCTTGATGCCGAGGCCGTCGCGGACGTGGAAGGTCTTGGCGAGCTCGCCCTCTCCCGTGAAGACGAGCGAGCCGTCGGTGAGGACGCCGTCCACGTCAAGGACGACGATGCGGATGCGGCGGAGACGTTCGAGCTGTGTGGTCATCAGATCACCTTGGCGTCCATGAGGTCATGCATGTGAAGCGCGCCGACGAGCGTTCCGTCGGGGTCGGTCACGAGGAGCTGGTTGCACTGGTGCGCCTCGAGCTCCTTCACTGCGGCCGCGGCGAGCTCGTCGGGGCCGATCGTATGGGGACTGCGGGTCATCACGTCGCCGATGCGGATCTCGCGCACGTCGCCCACGCGGGCGATGAGGCGGCGCAGGTCGCCCTCGGTGAAGATGCCGATCACGTGGTCCGCGCCGTCAACGACGGCGGTCATGCCGATGTGCTTGTGGGTGATCTCGCGGATCGCGTCAAGGAGCGCGATGTCCTCGGTGACGCGGGGCACCGCGTCGCCCTGGCGCATGATGTCGCGCACGTGAATGAGGAGCCTGCGGCCGAGCGCGCCGCCCGGATGGCTGCGGGCGAAGTCCTCCTTGCGGAAGCCCTTCGCCGAGAGGCAGGCGACGGCGAGCGCGTCGCCGAGCGCGAGCGTGAGCGTCGTCGACGAGGTCGGGGCGAGGTTGAGCGGGCAGGCCTCGCGCTCGACGTGGCAGTTGATGTGGATGTCGGCGTGGCGCGCGAGCGAGCTCGCGGGGTTGCCGGTCATGGCGATGAGCGTGGCGCCCTCGCGCTTCAGGGTCGGGACGATCATCAGGAGCTCCTGCGTCTCGCCCGAGTAGGAGATGCCGAGGACGATGTCGTCGGCGGTGACCATGCCGAGGTCGCCGTGCGCGGCCTCGCCCGCATGGACGAAGAAGGCCGGGGTGCCGGTGCTCGCGAAGGTCGCCGCGAGCTTGCGGCCGATGTGGCCGGACTTGCCGACGCCGGAGACGACGAGGCGGCCGCGGCAGCCGAGGATCGTCTCCACGGCGCGGGCGAAGTCGGGACTCGCGCCGATGCGCTCCTCCGCGGCGAGGATGCATTCAGCTTCGTGCCTGAGCACGTCACGTCCGAGGGCAACCGCGGCGGCGGCGTCAAAATGCGGGTCGGTCATCAATTTTTCTCCGGCATGTATGGGCAACCCTACATTTTAAAGAAATCTCAGGACGCAAAAACGCTCCGCAATACTTCCTCACCGCGCGGCGGGGCGCGGTGCGGAAATATCTCGCGGAGCGTTCCGGGAATCCGGGGCGCCGTCCGAGGCGGGGCTCCCCGGGAATTCCGTCTGCGGGATCAGTGGTTGAGAATCTTCGAGAGGAACTTCTGGGCGCGCTCGCTGTGCGGCTTGCTGAAGAACTCGTCGGCCGGAAGGTTCTCGATGATCTCGCCGGCGTCCATGAAGATCACGTAGTCGGCGACCTTCTTGGCGAAGCCCATCTCGTGCGTGACGCACATCATGGTCATGCCTTCCTTGGCGAGGCTCACCATGACGTCGAGCACCTCGTTGATCATCTCGGGGTCAAGCGCGGAGGTCGGCTCGTCGAAGAGCATGCAGATCGGATCCATCGCGAGGGCGCGGGCGATCGCGACGCGCTGCTGCTGGCCGCCGGAGAGCTGGCCCGGATACTTGTCGGCGTGGGCGAGCAGGCCGACGCGCTCGAGGAGCTTCAGGCCGCGCGTGAGCGACTCCTCGCGGGAGCGGCCGAGCACCTTCATCTGGGCGAGGATCAGGTTCTCGCGGATCGAGAGGTGCGGGAAGAGCTCGAAGTGCTGGAACACCATGCCGACGCGGCTGCGCAGCTTCGGGAGGTTCGTCTTCGGGTCGCCCACGTGCACGCCGTCGACGATGATGTCGCCCTTCTGGAAGGGCTCGAGGGCGTTGACCGTCTTGATGAGCGTCGACTTGCCGGAGCCCGAGGGGCCGCAGACCACGACCACCTGACCCTTTTCAACAGTGACGGAGCAGTTCTTCAGCACCTGAAAGTTGCCGTACCACTTGCTGATGTTCTTGATTTCAATCATTGCCATGGGAAGAATCCTTCGAGGGGTTGCCCTTGTATTAGGTGTGTGCGGGGCCGCGTGTCAACGGGAGGCGATGGCTATCTTGGCCTGAAGGCGGCGGATGAGCATCGAAAGTGAGAGCGAGACTGCAAGGTAGCAGACAGCTGCAAAAGAGTACATCAAAACGAGTTCTCCGTCGCGCTGGGCGATCTTGACAACCGAGCCCATGAAGTCCGTGCCGCTGATGACGTAGACGAGGGAGGTGTCCTGGAAAAGAATGATCGTCTGCGTGAGGAGCACGGGAAGCATGTTGCGGATGGCCTGCGGCAGGATGACGTAGAACATCGTCTGGCCGTAGGTGAGGCCGAGGCCGGTGGCGGCGAAGAACTGCCCGCGGCTGATCGACTGGATGCCGGCGCGCATGATCTCGGCGAAGTAGGCCGCCTCGAAGAGCACGAAGGTGATGATGGCGGTGAGGTTCGCGCCGATCATGACCGGCGTGTCGAGGCCGAGGATGATGCGCAGGATCTCCGGCATCAGCAGGAAGAACCAGAAGAGCACGAGCACGAGCGGCACGGCGCGCATCAGGTTGATGTAGAGCTGCGCGGCGCCGGAGATCCAGCCGTTGCGCGAGAGTCGGGCGAGGGCGAGGAGCGTGCCGAAGAACAGACCGAGCACGGCCGTGATGGCGGTGAGCTGCAGGGTGTAGCCGAAGCCGGCGAGCAGGAAGTCAACCGAGTTGGTGATGGAGGACAGATCGAGCGACATTTTCCGGACTCCTTCTTACTTGGCGGCGATGAAGCCGGGGATGGCGCTCTTCTTCTCGACCCAGCCCATCAGACGGTTCACGACGAGCGCGATGACGATGTAGAGGATCGTGGCCCAGAGGTAGGCGGCGAAGAAGGTGAAGGTGTTCTCGCCCATCTCGTTGGCGCGCATGGTGAGCTCCGGCAGACCGATCGTGAGCGCGACGGCGGTGTTCTTCACGAGGTTCATCGCCTCGCTCGTGAGCGGCGGAACGATGAGGCGCATCGCCATCGGGAGGATCACCTTGGAATAGGTCTGGACGGTCGTGAGACCGAGGGCGCAGGCGGCGCGGGGCAGACCCTTCGGGATGCTGGCGATGCCGGCGCGGACCTGCTCGGCGATACGCGACGAGGTGAAGAGGCCCATGCAGATGAAGGCGGTCACGAACTGGGCGACGGCCGGGTCGGTCTCGATGAGCCAGTCCTTGTAGGGCGGGATGAGCTCGGGAACGACGAAGTACCAGAGGAAGATCTGGACGATGAGCGGGATGTTGCGGAAGAGTTCGATCCATGCCTCGCACAGACCGCTCACGAACCGGTTCTCGGTCGTGCGCAGGGTGCCGATGATGATGCCGATCACCATGGCGAGGGCAAAGGCGGCGATGGCGAGGCCGATGGTCCAGTTGGCGCCGTACAGGATGTAGACCCACCAGGGGTCCTCGGTGAACAGGGACTGCTCAAATAGCGAGTCCAGACTTAGATTGAGCGCCATGACGCGAAGCCTCTTGTAATTGGGGAATCAGTCGGACGGAGCGCCTCAAGGGAGCGCGCCGGAGAGTTTTCCGTCTGAATCGGGGGTCTTTGACGTTGAAAAAGAACAAAACCCGGGTGCAGCAAATCTGCTGGCAAACCGCACCCGGGTTGATGAAGCCGTGGATCAGGGGGTGACAGGGCGGATTCTTAGATGCCCTTGTCGCTCGGGTTCGCGAAGAGCTCCTTCGTGTAGGAGTTCATCTTGAAGTTGAGATTCACGTTCTTCGGCGGGATCGGATTCTCGAACCAGGTCGAGTAGAGCTTGGCGAGCTCGCCCGACTTGATCATGCCGATGACGGTCTTGTCGACGACGGCCTTGAACTGCGGATCATCCTTGCGGAACATCGCGCCGTAGGGCTCGACGCCGAGCGAGGCGTCAAGGATGGTGAACTCGCTCGCGTTGTCGAGGTTCGAGAGCTGGCCGGCGAGGAGCACGTCATCGAGCACGAAGGCGTCGGCGCGCTTGTTGGCGACGAGCTGCATCGACTCGGCGAAGTCCTTCGTCATGAGGTAGCGGATGCCGAGCTTGTTCTCGCGGTCAAACTTCCTCAGCAGCGCGTCGGAGGTCGTGCCCGAGGTCATCGTGACGGTCTTGCCCTTGAGGTCCATGAGCGACTTGATGCCGCTCGACTTCCAGACCGCGGCGGAGACCTGGATGCCGAAGTAGGCGACCGAGAAGGCGGCTTCCTTCTGGCGCTTGAGCGAGTTCGTGGTGGAGCCGCACTCGATGTCGACCGTGCCGTTCTGGATGAGCGGGATGCGGTTGGCACTGGTGACGGCCTGGTACTGAATCTTGAGGTCCTTCAGACCGAGCTCGGCCTGAACGGCGTCCGCGACCTTGCGGCAGACGGTGAAAGCGTAGCCGACGGGCTTGCCGTCAGCATCCAGGTAAGAGAACGGGACGGAGCTTTCACGGTAGCCAAGGGTGATGGTGCCGGTCTCCTGGACTTTCTTGAGGGTGCCGGTGAGTTCGGCGGCGCTCACGGCGGAGGCCGCGAGGAGGCATGTGGAGAGGACGACGGCGGTCAGCTTGGAAGGCTTGAACATAGGATGCTCCTTGATCTCTTGTAAGGCTTCTAACTCGGCTCCTTTCACGGGGAGGAAGGAGGGGCCATCGGTTAATGAGCAAGCACCGTGCCAAACCGTGCCAATGTCCTGCGGATATCTTTTCAGGGTTTACCCCTAGGTAAGAAAGAGTGCAAAACGCCCCGCACCAAGATGATGCGGGGCGCCGTCAGCACCGAAATGGTGCGCTATGCACCAAAAGGATTATTCCTCGGGCTGGAAGACCGGCTTGCGGCCCTCAAGGAAGGCCCGGAGCGCCTCGGCGGCCTCGGGGCTCACGGCCTGACGGGCGTGGAGCTCGGTCTCGAGGCCCGCGAAGCGCTCGGCGGCGTCCGCGCGCGCCGCACCGAGAAGCCGCTTCATGCCGGAGACAGCACCGGGGGGAAGCACGGCGAGGCGGGCGGTCTTCGCGGCGACGACGCTCTCCAAGTGCTCGTCCTCGACCACGCGGGTGATGAGGCGCATCGCCTCGGCCTCGTCGGCGGAGATGGGCTCGGAGAGCAGAAGCTTCTCGGCGGCCTTCGGGTAGCCGGCCGCGGCCTCGATCACGGCGGCGGCGCCGAACTTCGGCGTGCGCGCGAGTGCGACGGCCGGCAGCGAGAAGAGGGCGTGCGTGCCCGCGTAGACGAGGTCGCAGTAGAGGAGCGTGATGAAGGCCGCCCCCACGCAGGCGCCGTTCACCTCGGCGATGACGGGCTTCGGGAACTCGCGCAGCGCCCGGAAGAAGCGGTCCTCGGCGGCGGCCATGCCGGCCTCGTCGGAGAGAACCTCCTGCAGGTCGGCGCCCGCGGAGAAGACGGAGCCCGCGGCCTTCAGAAGCACGACGCGGGTCTTGGGGTCCTCGGCCGCGGCGAGCAGCGTGTCGGCGAGCGTGTCGAACATCTCGCGGGAGATCGCGTTGCGGCGCTCGGCGCGGGAGAGCGTGACGTGAAGGATGCCGTACAGAAGCTTTGTCTCGATCATGGTTTTTCAGTTTTTTCAGAATCCGGAACGGGCGGCGTGAGCCGGCGCGACCAGCGCCGGGGCTCTGCGCCCGTGACCTCTTCGCCGACGGTGTAGCCGACCGTCTGCATGAAGCGCTCCATCGGTTCATTGCCCGGGAGCACGAAACCCGTCATTGTATTGAAGCCTTCGAGCGCCGCCTCGCGCTCAAGCTTCGCCATCAGCACGCGGGCGAGTCCGCGGCGCTGGTAGTCGTCCCGGGTGGCGACGCCGAACTCGGCATCCCGCCCCTCGAGGAGCGACCAGCGGCCCGAGGCGGCGATCACCTCGTTCTCTCCCTCGCCCGCCGTGAGCACCCAGGCTCCCGAGCGGGACCAGTCGGGCGAGAGCATCTGCGCGATGCGCTCGTCGGAGAGCGCCGCCGCGGTGTGGAAGCGGTAGTAGAAGCTCTGCTCGGAGAGCGAGCTGATGAAGGTGCGGAACCGCACGCAGTCGTCCTCGGTGAGGGCGCGCAGCGTGAAGCGCTCTCCCTTCGGGTCGGTGTAGATCTCCGCGGACTCGAGGGCGGCGGGCCGCAGCGTCAGGTGACCGTAGCCGCGGTCGGGCTCGAGCGGCGCGTCGTAGAGCGCGGCCTCAGCGTTGAGCACGAGCAGACCTCCGGGGCCGGCCACCACAGGCTCGAGCCGCAGCTCACGGAGCGCGGGCACCGCGGCCGCGAGGTCGGAGAGCCGGCAGAGCGCGGTGACGAGCGCCGTCCAGTCGATCTCGGGAAGCCCCCGGTAGGCGCCGAGCGCAACGGAGGCGCGCGGTTCGTGCGCGAGCCGCTCGGCCTCGGCGAGCGAGAGCGGGGGGAGGCCCACGGCGACGTCGCCGTGGGAGGCGCCTGCGAGGCCGGCGCCGCCGAATTCAATGACGGGGCCGAGCACGGCGTCGAGCCGGATGCGGAGCATGAGCTCGCGCTCGATCGAGTGCGCGCTCATCCGCTCGACGAGAATGCCCTCGGGGCGTGCGAGCGGCGTGCGCTCGGAGAGGTTCCCGGTGAGCTTCTCCCAGGCCTGGGCGAGCTCTTCGGGGCTCCTGAGCGAAAGGAAGACGAGTCCGGAGGCGCTGCGGCTGCCGAGTCCCTCGCTCGAGGCCTTGATCGCGAGCGGCCAGCCGAGCTCAAGGGCGGCCTTCTGCGCGTCCTCAAGCGTCGAGACGAGGCGCGCCGGCACCGTGGGGAGGCCGAGCGCATTGAGGAGCGCGCGCACCTCCCAGGGGAGCAGGAAGTGACGGCCGTCCTCGAGAACCCGTGAGAAGAGCACGCGGATCTGCGCGAGCGCGTCCTCGGAGAGCATGCCGCGCCCGGCGCGCGGGAGCGCGCGGCGCTCCCTCAGGATGCGGCTTCGCTCGGCGAGCAGGCCGAACGCCTTCATCGCGCGCTCGGGCGAGCGGATGGCGATCACGCGGGAGTCGGGAAGGGCGTCGAGCTGCCGGCGCACGGCGGGCGTGCCGTGGCTCGAGACCCAGGAGACGATGACGGGCTTGAAGCTCTTCTTCGCGGCGGCGGCGATGGCGGTGAAGGCGGGGTCGAGCGTGGACATCGGGCTCGGGCCCACGATCACGCTCGCGCCCTGGATGGCGGGGTCGTCGAGCACGATGCCGAGCGTCTCGGCGAACCGCTCGCCCGTGGCGCTCGCGCCGATGACGACGGGGTTCACCGGAATGCGCTCGCCCGGATGGGCCTTCGAGAGCCTCTGAATGGTCCGGTTGCCGAGCCCCTCGATCTGCACGCCGGAGGATTCGGCGACGTCTGCGGCGAGCGCGGCGAAGCCGCTGCCGTTCGAGATGATGGCAGCGCGGGCGTCCGCGGGGAGCGTCCCGGCGGAGAAGGCCGCGGCCGCCGAGCAGAAGTCGCCGAAGGTCCGCACGCGGAGCGCTCCGGCGGCGGCGAGCAGCGCGTCGAACGCCCGGTCCTCGCCCGCGTCGGTGCCGTAGCGGGTGGCGGCGAGCCGGTCGGCGGCGTAGCCCGAGCCCGGGCCGGCGCGCAGCACGATCACGGGCTTCTGATCAGCCGCGGCGCGCAGCGCGCTCGCGAAGGCGCGCGGCTCCTTGATTGCCTCGACCTCGACGGCGATCACGCGCGCCGTGCGGTCGTGGGCGAAGTGCTCGATCACCTCAGCGAGGGAGATGTCCTCCTCAAGGCCGGTGTTGACGACCGCCGTGAAGCCGAGGCTCGACTCGTCGGCGTGGTCCATGAGGCCCGTGGCGACCATCGCGGACTGCGCGACGAGGGCGATGCCGCCCGCGGCGGGCATGCGGGGCCAGAAGCTCGCGTTGATGCCCGCCTTCGGTGCGATGACGCCGATCGAGTTGGGGCCGAGAAGCCGCGAACCCATTTCGCGCGCGGCCTTCCTCAGCTCCGAGATCTCCAGGGCGTCCGAGAGCGGACCCTCCTCCTGGGGCGCGAAGAGCACGGCCTTCGGCGGGTTGCGGCGCAGCTTGCGGAGCGCCTCGGCGAGATGCTTCCGCGAGACACAGAGGATCGCGAGGTCAATGTCGCGGTCGGGCACCGCATCGGCGTTCGGAAAGCACGGGTGGTCGCCGACGAAGCGGTACTTGGGGTTCACCGCCCAGACGCGCTCGAGCCCCGGGGAGAGGCTCACCGAGCGCCACACGTGATAGCCGCGGCTCGCCGGATGGCTGCTCGCGCCGATGACGACGATCGAGCGCGGCCTGAGCGCGGCGGTAAGTGTGTTCTGGGGCATATGTACTGTCGGGGAGGTGGTGGTTTTCGTGGATTCAAGTGTAGCCCACGGGCCCGCCTTGCTAAACTCAAAAGATGCGGCTTTGAAATGCTTTCTCCGCCCCGGGAGAGAGCCCGGCGCCGCGTTTTTTCTGAGGTTGTTTTATGAAGGTTGACGGCATTCCCACCCGCACGATTCGCTCTGTCAGGGGCGGAGAAGCGATCGAGATCATCGACCAGACGCTGCTGCCCTACCGTTACGAGAAGCGAGTGCTTTCGGACTGGCGCGACTGCGTCGAGGCGATTGACTCGATGCGCGTGCGCGGTGCTCCGCTCATCGGCATCACCGGTGCCTGGGCGGTGGTGCTCGCCACGCGCGAGGATCCGTCGAACGCCGCGCTCATCCGCGCCGCGGAGCGCATCCAGGGCGTCCGCCCGACGGCGGTGAATCTCTCCTGGGCCGTCCAGCGCATGCTCACGGCGCTGCTGCCCCGCGAGCCCGCGCTTCGCTTCGAGGCCGCGGTGAAGCTCGCCGAGACGATGACGCAGGAGGACGTGATGTGCTCGCGCGCGATCGGCGAGGCGGGCGCGGCCGTCATCACCAAGCTCTACCAGGAACTGCGCCGTCCGCTCAACATCCTCACGCACTGCAACGCCGGGTGGCTTGCGACCGTGGACTACGGCACGGCGCTCGCGCCCGTGTACTTCGCCTTCGAGCGCGGCATCCCGCTCCATGTGTGGGTTGACGAGACCCGTCCGCGCAACCAGGGTCTGCTCACGGCCTGGGAGCTCGGTCAGCAGGGCGTGCCGCACACGATCATCGCGGACAACGCGGGCGGGCACCTGATGCAGCACGGCGACGTCGACGCCGTGATCGTCGGCGCCGACCGCATCACCCGCCGCGGCGACGTCGCCAACAAGATCGGCACCTACCTCAAGGCGCTCGCCGCGAAGGACAATGACGTGCCCTTCTACGTCGCGGCCCCCTCGTCGACGATCGACTGGAAGCTCACCGACGGCAAGCGCGAGATCGAGATCGAGAACCGCTCGGCCGCCGAGGTGCTCTCCGTGCGCGGCCTTGACCACACCGGCCACGACATCTCGGTGCAGATCGCCTCGCCCGACGAGTCCGCGGCGAATCCCGCCTTTGACGTGACGCACAACCGCTTTGTCACCGGCATCATTACCGAGCGCGGCGTCTTCGCGCCCACGGAGCTCGCCGCCGGTTTCCAGGACGTGATCGCGCATGCGCTCTGAGGAAACGGAACTGAGGAGCGCCGTCATCGCGACGGCGCTCGAGATGAACCGCCGCGGCATCAACGTCAACAAGTCCGGCAACGTCTCGGCGCGCCTCCGCGACGGGTTCATCATCACGCCGACCGGGATCCCGTACGAGCATCTCGTGCCCGCGGACCTGATCTTCGTCAGGCTCGCCGACAACGCCATGGAGGGCGAGCGGCTCCCGAGCTCCGAGTGGGAGATGCACGCCGAGGTCTACCGGCTGCGGGCGGACGCGCAGGCGATCGTCCACTGCCACTCGTGCTTCGCGACGGCGCTCGCCTGCCAGAACCTCCCCATCCCGGCCTTCCACTACATGGTGGCCGCGGCGGGCGGCGACTCGATCGACGTGGTGCCTTACCGCACCTTCGGCACGCATGAGCTTGCGCTCGCGGCCGCCGAGGGGCTGCGCGAGAAGAACGCGTGCCTCCTTGAGCACCACGGCTCGCTCGCGCTCGGGAAGAACCTGGAAAAGGCGCTTGCCATGGCCGCGGAGGTCGAGAACCTCGCGCACCAGTACTGCGTCGTGAGGCAGCTCGGGGACGTGCGCCTCATCCCCGCCGACGAGATGCGCCGCGTGATCGAAAAATTCCGCACCTACGGGCTTCAGCCCGGGGAGAAGCGCTGATGAAGACGATTCCGCCCGCCCCGAAGGTCTGGAAGCGCGTTGACGGCACGACCGTGTCCTGCACGGAGAGCGTGCGCGTGCTCACGGAGAACTGGGAGGAGGCCGCCGAGTCGCTCTCCGAGTTCTACGAGGACGCGGTGCTCCTCGGCGTCGGCAAGGCCGAGTTCAAGCAGGCGCTCAAGTCGCTCATTGATCAGCTTGAGTGTGGCTGGGAAGAGAAGACGGCCCCTGTCGAGTCGCTTCCCAAGGAGAAGTAGAAAATGAAGAATTCACGCATTCTGCAGGCGCTCTTCGTCGCGGCCGCCGTGCCGTGCATTCTCGCGGGCTGCGCGCATCCGCAGCTCGTCGACATGGGCGCGCCCGAGCCCCAGATCGTCGAGTACCTCGGCGCCCCGCACGCGCGCGTCGCGCTCCCCGACGGCCGCACGCGCCTTGTCTATTCCGGCCAGGGCGCGGCGCAGGAGGTCTGGTGGATGACGCTCGACGCCGAGGGGCGCCTCGAGAAGCTTGAGAACGTGCTCGACCGCGAGCACTTCGCGCTCATCAAGCCGGGCGTCTCGACGGAGGCCGATGTCTGGAACCTCTTCGGCAAGTGCGCCCAGGAGTATGAGTTCCACCTGAGCAACCAGCACGCCTGGATGTACCGCTTCAAGGACGAGGGCATGTTCGACATGGCTTGCTGGGTGCAGTTCGACGTGAACGGCGTCGTCACCGAGGTGGGCTACACGCTCGACCCGTGGAAGGACCGCGACAGCTTCCTGATGAGCATTTGAATTCCCTGACCCGGGCGCCGAAAAACGTCGCCCGGATTTCAACCTGTTCGGCTGCGACAGCAAACGGGCCACCCGTCCGTAAAGTTGATGGCAAAGGACGGAAAACACTATGGACCCGCAGATCGAACTCATCAAATCACGCGCCGAGGGCCGCTGGCCCGAGATCTTCGCCGCCGGCGGCATGGATCCCGCGCATTTCGAGCGCGACAACCGCCCCTGCCCGCTCTGCGGCGGGCGGGACCGCTTCAGTTTCTTCAGGAAGGAGACCGAGGGCCGCTGGTTCTGCCGCGGCTGCGGCGCGGGCGACGGCATCGAACTCCTCATGAAGTTCTCGAGGAGGAGCTTCCCCGAGACGCTGCGGTGGCTTGAGAGCTATCTCGGCATCCCGCCGCGTCAGCGCTCGCGCGAGGAGATCAACGAGTGGCGCCGGCTCCGAGAGGGGGAGGAGCGCCGCGAGACGGACCGCCTCGCGAGGCTCGAGGCCGAGTGGAATGCCGCGGTGCCCCTGAAGGAGCTCCCGGCGGACGCCCCCGTGCGCCGCTATCTCGCGAGCCGCGGTCTCGGGCGGTGCGACCTGAGCGCGATGCTCCGCGAGGGGCATGACGTGCCCTGCTGGGGCACCGACGAGGCGGGCGCGCCGAAGCTTCTCGGGAAGTTCCCCGCGATGATCGCCTGCGTCACCGACCCGGCGGGGAAGCTCGTCACGCTGCACCGCACCTTCCTCACGGAGGAAGGCGGCAAGGCGCCGGTGCCCAACGTGAAGAAACTCGCGCCGGGCTCGGTCGAGGACGGCCTGGTGCGGCTCTTTCCCCCGACCTCGATCCTCTGCCTCTCCGAGGGCATCGAGACCGCGCTCTCCGTGCATGAGCTCACGGGGCTTCCCGTCTGGAGCGCGATCTCGCTCACGGGCTTCCGACGGTTTGAGGCGGTGCCGGCGGGCGTGGAGCGCATCCGCATCTGCGGCGACAACGACCGCTCGTTCGCGGGCGCGGCCGGGGCGTACGAGCTCGCCGCGCGCCTGAGGCGCGAGCACCCCGGCCTCGAGGTGACGGTGCACATCCCGCCCGGGCAGGGCACGGACTGGAACGACGTGCTCCTCGCCGGGGGAAAGCTCAGCTTCTGAAGTTACTTCTTCGCCGCGGCGGACTTTGAGCTCGCGCGCTTCGTCATCGCGGTGGCGGTGACGCCCGAGACGATGATCAGGGCGATGCCGGCCGCGGTCTCGAGCGGGATGGGCTCGCTGAAGATCAGCAGGCCGAGCACCGCCGCGAAGACGATCGCGGAGAACTGCAGCGCGCTCGTGAGCAGCATGTTCCCTGCGCCCCAGGCGTGCGTCATGCAGATCTGGGCGAGCACGGCGCTCGCGCCGATGCCGAGGAGCGCCGGCACGTCGGCGAGGCCCACGGGGGTCATTGAGCCCACGGTGATGAAGTTGCCGGCGAGGCCCCAGCAGGTGCCGAAGCAGGAGAAATAGAAGACGATGCGCCAGTCGGGCTCGCCGAGCTTCGTCATGCTCTTGATCTGCATGTAGGCGAGCGCGGAGAGGATGCCCGAGGTGAGACCGATCATCGCGGGCAGCTCCTGGCCGGCGTGGATCTCGGGCCGGAGCGCGAGCACGACGCCGAGGAAGCCGACGATGACCGCGGCGATGAGACCGAGGTGCGGCTTTTCGCCGCGCCTCATCATGATGGCAGAGACGATGAGCGCCATGTAGAGCGGGCTCGTGTAGTTGAGCGTCATCGAGGTGCCGAGCGGCAGCAGTCCCAGCGTCCAGAACCAGATCGTGAGCGCGAAGGTCCCGAAGAAGCTGCGCTTGATGTGGCTGAAGAAGTACCTCGTGCCGATCTGCCGGTGCGTGAGGAGGATCCAGGCCCCGAGGAAGACCACGCCGAATACGTTGCGGTAGAAGACGAGCTCGAACGTGCCGAAGTTCGCTGCGGAGAGCTTCGTGCAGACGGCCATCAGGGCGAAGAAGAGGGACGCGGCGAGCATCCAGAGGCTTTGCATGGCGAGGGATCCGGAACCGGGGAAAAGTTGAGGGGAAGGAAGGTCGAAAAAGGCCCCGCGTTTGATCGCGGGGCCTCTCGGAAAAGAAGGAATTCAGCACCGCTCAGGCGGCCTCGCGGCCGCCCAGGATGCCGATGAGATCAGTCGATCTCAGTCTTCCTTCTTCGGCTCGCGGCGGAGCTTGATGTGAAGCTCGCGGAGCTGCTTCTCGTCGACCGTCGACGGGGCCTGCGTGAGCAGGCACTGGGCGCGCTGGGTCTTCGGGAAGGCGATCACGTCGCGGATCGAGTCGGCGTTGACCATCATCGCGATGATGCGGTCGAGACCGAAGGCGAGGCCGCCGTGCGGAGGCGCACCGAACTTGAGGGCGTCGAGCAGGAAGCCGAACTTCTGACGGGCCTCTTCCGGACCGATCTTCAGGGCGGCGAACACCTTCTCCTGAACTTCCTCGCGGTGGATACGGATCGAGCCGCCGCCGATTTCCCAGCCGTTCAACACGCAGTCATAGGCCTTGGCGTAGCAGTGCTCCGGATCCGTGAGGAGCTTGTCCTCGTCGCCGTCGAGCGGGCAGGTGAACGGGTGGTGGCAGGCCATCCAGCGGCCCTCTTCCTCGGAGTACTCGAACATCGGGAAGTTGATGACCCAGAGGGGCTTCCAGCCCGGGGTGAAGAGGCCGTTCTTCTTGCCGAACTCGGAGTGACCGATCTTCAGGCGCAGCGCACCGAGGCTGTCCCAGACGATCTTGGCCTTGTCGGCGCCGAAGAAGATCACGTCGCCGTCAGCGGCGCCGACGCGGTCGAGGATGCCCTTGAGCTCCTCGTCGGAGAGGTTCTTCACGATCGGGGACTGCAGACCTTCGCGGCCGCGGGCGAGCTCGTTGACCTTGATGTAGGCGAGGCCCTTGGCGCCGTAGATCTTGACGTACTCGGTGTAGGAGTCGATCTCGGAGCGCGGCATGCTGGCGGCGCCCGGAACGCGCATGGCGACGACCTTGCCGTTGTGGAGCGACTTGACGCCCGAGAACACCTTGAAGGCCGAGTTGGCGACGAGGTCGGTGACCTCGTGCAGACGAAGGTGCACGCGGAGGTCCGGCTTGTCGGAGCCGTACTGATCCATCGCGTCATCGTAGTACATGACGGGGAACGGATCCTCGAGGTCCACGTCGATCGCTTCCTTGAAGACGTAGCGGACGAGCTTCTCCATCAGGGCACGGATCTCGTCCATGTTCATGAAGGAGGTCTCGATATCGACCTGGGTGAACTCGGGCTGGCGGTCAGCGCGGAGGTCCTCGTCGCGGAAGCACTTGACGATCTGGTAGTAGCGGTCGAAGCCCGCGATCATCAGCATCTGCTTGAAGAGCTGCGGGGACTGCGGCAGGGCGTAGAAGCAGCCTTCCTGGACGCGCGACGGCACGAGGTAGTCGCGGGCGCCCTCAGGCGTGGAGCGCGTCAGGGCCGGCGTCTCGATGTCGATGAAGCCATTGGCGTCGAGGAACTTGCGGAAGGCCATCGCGGCGCGGTAACGCGTGCGGATGTTGCGCTGCATCATCGGACGGCGGAGGTCGAGGATGCGGTACGTCAGGCGCGTCGTCTCGGAGAGGTTGTCGTCGTCGAGATGGAAGGGAGGCACTGCGGACGGGTTGAGGATCTCAAGCTCGTTGCAGAGCACTTCGACGCCGCCGGAGATGAGGTTTTCGTTCTTGGTGCCCTCGGGACGGGCGCGCACGACGCCGACGACCTTGAGGCAGTACTCGTTGCGGCAGTGGTCAGCGGTGCTGAAGACTTCCGGACGGTCCGGATCGCAGACGACCTGCACGAGGCCTTCACGGTCGCGAAGATCAATGAAGATCACGCCGCCGTGGTCACGACGACGATGGGCCCAACCGTAGAGGGTCACAGTCTGGCCGATGAGGGATTCATCAACCAAGCCAGAGTACACGGTTCGCATAAAAGCTCCCAGAATTGCCGCCTCCGACATCGGGGACGGCAGGGTAGTAGAAAAAAGCAGGGCGCGCCCGATCCCCTTCCGGGATCGAAAACGTCCAGAAATTCGGTTTGGCCTGCCTGACGGAATCCCGCCGGAGCACTCCTCTGGCGGAGGGCGCTCTGAATGAACGCGGCGGGGCAGTGCAGGGCGTATCTAGAAAGTTTAGCGCGATCAGGCCTGAGTCGCCGTGCCGGAGGCGTTTTCAGGCGCGGCCTCGGGCGATTTTTCCGCATTCTGCGCCGCGGGCGTCATCACGCCGAGCGACACATGGAACTTGAAGGCGTCCTCGACCGAGGTGGAGGTCTTCCGCACGGCGGCGCGCTCGACCATGACGACGTAGCCCGAGGTCGGGTTCGGCGCCGTCGGCACGAAGACGGTGATCATGTCCTCGCCGCCCATCTCCTTCTGTGTCCCGGCGCCGGGCGTGGCCACGACGAAGCCGTAGGTCCAGCAGTCCTTCCTCGGGAACTCGACGAGGACCACGTCGTGGAAGCTCTGCGTGCGGTCGGAGAGCACCGTCTCGAGGATCTGCTTGACGCCCGAGTAGATCGGGCGCACGAGCGGGATCTTCTCGAGGAAACGCTCCCAGCGGGAGACGATCCACTGACCGATGAAGTTCGCGACGAGGATGCCGGTGACGAAGATCACGGCGGCGGCGATCACGAGGCCGATGCCGGGGATCTCGTAGCCGATCAGAACCTCGGGACGGAGGTTCGGCGGCAGCAGCTGCACGACCGAGTCCGACCAGCGGATGATGGTCTCGAGCACCCAGAGCGTGATGACGAGCGGGCACCACAGGAGGAGTCCTGCGGAGAAGTACTTCTTGAACATGGCGGAAGTCCGAGGGGATGCAGAAAAAGAAAAACCGCGCGGCGACTTCACTCGCGGCGCGGTTTCCGGGCTGAGGATCGGGGTCTTTCTTCTATGTTTGTGGTCGGGACAGGAATCACCGTCCTGCCGGGAAAGTTTGCCTCAGTCGCTTGCTGGTCACTTGTCCGAGTGACGGTGCGCCGCCGGGACGGCCTTGGGGCCGCCGTTGAAGTCGGTCGCGGCCCAGCCGGAGCCCTTGAGCTCGAAACCGGGGGCGGAGAGCTCCTTCTTCAGCGTGTCCTTGCCGCAGCTCGGGCACTTGGTCAGGGGCTTGTCACTCATCTTCTGCAGGAAGTCCTTTTCGAAACCGCAGGAGGTGCACTTGTAGGCGTAAATCGGCATGATGAAAGCCCTCGTGAGAGGGCGTGAAAGGTGTTTGTTCGCGGAACGGCAATTATATGAAAAACCCGGAGCTGAATATCGGCCCCGCCCGGTCCGGCAAGCGGCCGGATGCCGGGATTCAGGCGTAATTGGACGCAGGCTGACGCCTGCGCGGAGTTCTCCCCGGACGGACCCCGGGCGGACGGCTTCCCCGAATCTTGTGTAATTGGATTCCTCTTGACAGGTGCGTAGATTGGCCTCCAGCCCAAAAACACCAAGGAGAACCCAAACATGCATCTCTCTCACAGGACCACTCTCGTGGCCGCGCTCGTCGCCGGCCTCTTCACCGTCTCCGCCGCCGAGGCCGCCGATTTCAGCATGCGCGGCGCCTTCGACGTGGGTCTCACCTACAGCCACACCAAGGCGGGCGACACGCTGCGCATGGATCCGGGCCAGTACGTCGGCAGCGAGATCACCCTCATGGGCGAGGAGAACCTCGGCGCCGCGACCGTGGGCTTCAACCTCACGCTCGGCTACAACACGGACGACGGCACGATGGACAACACGGGCGACCGTCTCTGGAACCACGAGAGCCAGGTCTACCTCAAGGGTGACTGGGGTCAGCTGGGCGCCGGCCGCATCTCGTCCTTCGCCACGGGACTGGGCACCCAGTCGTGGTACGTGAAGTACGACGCCTTCGAGGCGGGCTACGTCGACGCCGCTCTCCAGAGCACGCAGCACAGCACCTGGAGCCGCTTCTCCAACTCGGTCTACTACACGACGCCCTCGTTCGCCGGTCTGCGCGCCGGCGTCTTCTACTCGCTCACGGGCGCCAGCGAGGACAAGGAAAAGACTCATTTCCAGGACAACGAGCGCTACTGGAACGTCGCGCTCAACTGGGGCCGCGCCGATGAGAAGCTGAGCTTCTTCCTCTCCGCGGAAGGCGTCGAGCGCGCCAACGGCAGCACGCTGAAGGACGGCTGGATCGTCAAGGGCGCCGCGCGCTGGGATCTCGACTTCATGAAGCTCATGGGCGGCTTCTCGCACTCCGAGCATCAGGATGAATACGCCTTCGCGAGCTGGGCCGCCAACGCGATCTACCAGGCCTCGGGCAATCTCTCGGGCGGCATCCGCGGTGACGCGGCCTACGTCGGCGCTCAGTTCCCCGTGGCCGAGAGGGTTCAGCTCAACTTCCAGTACCAGTACCTTGACGGCCACAACACCGACACGGACGAGGACTTCAAGCGCCACGTCGTCGCCGCCGGCCTCTACAAGTACTTCTCGCAGCGCACGATGCTATACACGATCGCGAGCTGGGCGAAGGGCAGCGGCGCGCTTGACGAGGACATCGATCCGGATTCGAGCGCCACGACCTTCCAGATCGGCGTGCCCCATTTCTTCTGATCTTCTGATTTCCGCGGAGGGATCCTGGGAACGAGGAGCGTGCCGGTGGATCCTGGACTCCGGCGCGTCTCCCCGCCGGAAGCCCGGGACCTCCCGGCACGTTTTCTCCATAATGCCTTGAGAGAAGAGGGCCTGTTCAGTGCAGAGACTGGACAGGCCCTCGTTTTAAGCGTTCAGGGTGAATCAGTTGAGCGCGGCCATGACGGGCGCTTCGTTGACGACGAGCGTCCCGGGCCAGTGGCGGCGGACGGCGTCACGGAAGAGCATGTCGCCCTTCGGGGCGACGAAGATCATGGGCGTCTGGATGCCGTTCACGGTTCCCGTGCGGGAGATCAGCCGGTCAACGAGCATCTCCGCGTCAGCGGGCGATCCCGCCTCGGCGCGGATGCCGGCGAGGCGGCCGTTCGGCATGAGCGCGCTCACGCCGACGATGAGCTTCACCATGCCGCAGCGATGGCGGCACATGAGTGACCAGCCGGAGACGAGGCGCACGAACTGCGGCGTGCGGGTGTTCGTCCAGTTCCGGTAGTGCCGGCGCAGGATCGAGAAGAACTGGTCCGGGTTCTGCGGGAGCTCCGAGTCGGCGTCGCGGTAGACGACGTCGCGCAGGTGATTGAGCTCCTCCTCGCTGTAGCCCTCCGCACAGGCGAGCGCGAGAAGGTCGGCGATGTCGACCCGGAGATCGCGCGAGTAGCGGTGCACGAAGGAGGGCTCGAAGGAGCCGCGGCGGTCGCGGGAGATCTGCACGGTGATGTCGTCGCCGCCGAGACTGAGGCGCCGCTCGACGTAGCCGTTGCGATAGTCGGTGATGCCCGCCTGCTTGACCTGCTTCAGGTACATGAGGAGCTCGCACTCGACGATAGAGCTCACGATCATGCCTGCGAGCTTTTTCTCGCTCGCATGGATGGACTCGGCGGTGATCAGCTTGTTCCCGATCACATGCTCGAGATAGCTGTCGCGTGCGTTGAGGGAGAGCGGCGCGAGCCCGAAGATATCGTCCCCGAAGGAATCCGGGTAGAGGTCGAGAGTGCGAAGACGTGCAGACATCGTGACTTGGGGCGCGGCACCGGCGTCGGGGAAGCGGCGGCACAGCGTCGGAAAAGGGAAAGATGTCGGAAGGGTAGAGAACCCGCAGGGGGTTCTGCAATTACACAAGATTTTGATGTTCCACTGCAAGCCCTGCGGGAGAGGACATCCGGGCAGATAGGGGAGGGGCTCTGGGGCGCAAATGTTGTGTGTTTTTCTTTTCCGAAATTCTTTCCTAAAGTCCGCTTCATCGATGAACGGCGGCCCCGAACCCTCTCTCCACCGTTCAGCGAAAGGATCACCAAAGAAGGATGGAGAAACCCATGAACATCAAGAATCTCAGGAAGGTTGCGCTCGGTTCCGCTCTCGCGCTTGCCTTCTCCGCCCCCGCTCTCGCCGCCGACATCATGGCCGACGTGGTCGTCATCGGCGCCGGTGCCGCGGGTTCCGCCGCCGCCGTCGCCGCCCAGAAGGCCGGCGCGAAGACGGTGCTTCTCGAGAAGACCGGCTTCCAGATGGGCGCCGGCTCGTTCGCCGGCGGCATGTTCGCCGCGGACAGCTCGCAGCAGAAGGCCGCGGGCAAGGTCGTCTCGAAGGAGTGGCTCTTCAACGAGTACCACACCCTCTCGGGCGGCTTCCAGAACAACCGCCTCGTGCGCCGCATCATTGACGAGGCCGGCCGCACGGTCGACTTCCTCTGCGAGAACGGCGCCGAGCTCAAGCTCGTCAGCGCCGGCACGGGCGGCGGCTATGCCCACGTCGGCAAGCCCGCCACGCTCCACGGCTACCAGCACGGCGGCGCCAAGGCCCTCCAGGGGCTGCTCAAGTCCTTCAAGGCCGCGGGCGGCACGGCGTACTTCTCCACCCCCGCCACAGAGCTCATCACCGACAAGGACGGCCGTGTGACGGGCGTCAAGGCCAAGGGCCGCGGCGGCAAGACGCTTGAGATCGACGCCAAGGCCGTGGTCATCGCCACGGGCGGCTTCGGCGGCAACGCCGAGATGATGAAGGAGTTCCTCGGCGAGCCCTACACCCCGGGCGAGGTGACGCAGAACACCGGCGACGGCATCCGCATGGCCTGGAAGGCCGGCGCCGGCCGCCGCGGCACGGACGTCACGCAGTACTTCTGGATGACCTTCCCGCAGTCCGAGATCGGCGAGTTCACGAAGATCACCGACAACTGGTGGTCCCTCACCGACCTCACGCGCTACCCGAACCTGCGCGTCAACCTCGAGGGCGACCGCTTCGGCGACGAGAGCAACGTCACGCTCTACTCGGTGCACGGCGCCGAGCTCGGCATGCAGAGCAAGCAGACCGAGTTCGTGATCCTCGACCAGGGCATGGTCGAGCGCGTCGCCAAGGGCGGCTTCGCGGCGATCGAGGAGCAGTACAAGGCGTTCAAGGGAAAGCGCGAGTTCTTCATGGAGTTCAACGAGCCCAACGACACCGAGGAGCTCTCGAAGGCCGAGAACACCCCGTTCGAGCTCGGCAAGTACCTCGACCAGTTCGTCGGCAAGACCGCCACGGTCTACAAGGCTGACACGATCGAGGGTCTCGCCAAGGCGATCGGCGTTCCGGTCGGGAATTTCCTGGCGAGCGTCGAGCAGTACAACCAGGCCGCGGCCACGGGCAAGGACGAGCTCTTCTTCGCCGACGGCAAGCGCTTCATCCCCGTGAAGAAGGGCCCGTTCTATGCGGTCCGCTTCATCGCGCGCAACCTGGGCACCCTGGGCGGCATCCGCATCAACGAGCGCATCGAGGCCTGCCGCACCGACGGCACGGTGATCCCGGGCCTCTGGGCCGCGGGTGCTGACGCGGGCGGCATGTATGGCAAGGCCTACGTCGACTTCGAGGGCGGCACGCTCGGCTTCGCCTACACCTCGGGGCGTCTCGCCGGTGAAGGCGCCGCCGCCTACGCCAAGAGCCTCAAGTAACCTCAGGCTCAGCACAGAGTCTTCTCCAGATGGAGGGGCGGGCGCCGGGGGAAAAGGGAAAAGAAGCCGGCGCCCGCACCTCTTCCCAAATTTAAAAGGAGTCGAAAAAGCAACGGACCTTGCTTTTTGCGACTCCTTCTTTTTGCCTCCTTCCCGGGGAGGCATCCCGTCGAGGGGAGGCTTCCGCCTCCCCTTCAGGCGTTCAGAGGTCAGTCCTCTTCGGCGCGCTGATAATGAGCGGCGAGCTCGGCCTGCTTGGCGGCGGGCACGGGCTGGTAGCTCGAGAGCTCCATGCTCCACGCACCGGTGCCCTGCGTGAGGGCGTGCAGACGCGTGGCGTAGTTCTCAAGCTCGGCGAGCGGCACGAGGGCCGTCACCTCGATCTCGCCGCCGGGCAGCGACACCGTGTTCGTCACCTGACCGCGGCGGCTCGAGAGGTCGCCGGCGATGTCGCCCATGTAGCTCTCGGGAGCCGTGACCTCGACCTCGACGATCGGCTCGAGCACCTGCGGAGCGGCGTTGGCGAGCGCGTCAAGGAAGGCCTTGCGGCCGGCGGCGACGAAGGCGACTTCCTTCGAGTCAACCGGGTGATGCTTGCCGTCGTAGACCGTGACGCGGAGATCCTCGATCGGATAGCCGGCGACATAGCCCTGGGCGAGCACCTCGCGGACGCCCTTCTCGACGGCAGGGATGAGGTTGTACGGAATCACGCCGCCCTTGACCTGGTCGACGAACTCGAAGCCCTGGCCGCGCGGGAGCGGCTCGACGCGGAGATAAACCTCGCCGAACTGGCCGGCGCCGCCCGTCTGTTTCTTGTGGCGGGCATGACCCTCGGCCGGGGCCGAGATGGTCTCGCGGTACGGCACGGACGGAGCGGAGGTCTCGACCTCGAGCTTGAAGTTCGTGCGCATGCGGTTGAGCACCGAGCGGACGTGCATGTCGGTGAGGCCGCGGATGACGGTTTCATTGAGCACGGAGTCGTGCTCGACCACCATCGTCGGATCCTCGCTCTGCATCTTGGCGAGCACCTCGCTCATGCGGCTCTCGTCGCCGCGGCGGGCCGGGCGGATCGCAAGGCCGTACATCGGGCGCGGGAACTTGATCGGGCGCATGTGCACGCCGCCGTCCATCGGGTCGCCGTGGAGGATCGAGCCGTAGTTGAGCTCCTCAATCTTCGCGAGCGCGCCGATGTCGCCCGGCGAGAGGAGATCGGTCTCCTGGGTGTTCTTGCCCTGCAGGATGAGCGGACGCGGGGCCTTGATCGGCTTCTTGCTGCCGTCGACGTAGAGCGTGCAGTCCTTCGTGATCGTGCCCTGGTGGACGCGGAAGATGCCGATCTTGCCGATGTACGGGTCGTTGACGATCTTGAAGACCTGGGCGATGACCGGGAGGTTCTTGTCCGGGTAGGTGCGGAAGGGCGTGCCGTCGGCGTTCTGGAAGAGGGCCTCGTTCGCCTCGCCCGGGTGCGGGAGGTGGCGGATGATGACCTTCATGAAGTCACGGATGCCGATCAGGTTCTTCGCCGAGGTGAAGCAGACCGGGATCACGTGGCCGGAGCGGAGCGCACGCGTCACGAGCGGGTGGAGCAGACGCGGATCGACGCGGCCGTCCTCGAGGTAGCGCTCGAGCATCTCGTCATCCTCCTCGATGACGCGCTCGATGAAGGCGCGGTGCACCTCCTCGACGGACATGATGTCGCTGTCGCCGTCCTCGCGGTCGAAGCAGTCGATGACGTGCGTACGGTTGCGCGTCGGGAGATTGATCGGGAGAACGCCCGGGCCCCAGGTCTCGCGGAGCTGCTCGAGGCACTTCTCGAGGTCAACCTCGGGCATGTCGAACTTGTTGATGACGATCAGGCGGCAGAGACCGCGCTCCTTGGCGACCTCCATCATGCGGCGGGTGAGCAGCTCGGGGCCGCGCGTCGGGTCGATGACGGCGCAGACGGACTTCACGGCGTCGAGCGCCGAGAGATCCTGGCCGAGGTAGTCGGGGTAGCCCGGGGTGTCAAGGATGTGGATGCGGACCGGAGTGAGATCCGCCATGGCCGTGTCAACGTGCGCGACGGCGAGACGGATCGAGTGGCCGACCTCCTTCTCGAGCGCGTCGTTGTCGCACATCGTGTTGCCACGTTCGACGCTGCCGAGCTCGGGGATCATGCCGGAACGGTAGAGCATGGCCTCGATGAGGGAGGTCTTGCCGCAGGAGCCGTGGCCGACAAGGGCGAGCGTGCGGAGGTTCTCGGTGGGGTAATTGCTCATGATTGGTCCTTTTTGCCTTGTTGTTAGAAGCAGTGGATCAGATCATTTTGCGCCCTTCGATCGGAAAAGGCGAGACCCCCTCGGGTAAATCTTGATATCGATTAGCGATCGATATCAGGCAAGCGAGATCACGATGTTCGCCTTGTTCGCCTGCGCGGAGCCTCCTCGGGCGGAGCGTCCGGAGAGCGCACGATCAGCTGGTAGCCGACGCCGCGGATGCTCTCGATCTGCACCTGCTGACCGACGACCGGGACGATCTTGTGGCGGATCGAGGAGACATGGACGTCGATCGCGCGGTCGTAGGGACCCATCTGGCGGCCGAGCACCTTCGGATAGATCTCCTCCTTCGAGACGGGCGAGCCCGCGTGGCGGGCGAGAAGCTCGAGGAGCGAGAACTCCGTGCTCGTGAGCTCGATTTCGCGCCCGAAGGCCGAGACGGAGCGCAGCGACGAGTCCACCTTGAGCGGTCCCACCTCGAT
Organism: Sutterella sp.; assembly: GCF_030539355.1. GTDB lineage: Bacteria > Pseudomonadota > Gammaproteobacteria > Burkholderiales > Burkholderiaceae_F > Sutterella. The sequence continues at coordinate 23,506 of NZ_JAUNSF010000004.1, read as the reverse complement.
CGGAGCGGTCACCGTGCGCATGCTCGAGGCACGGCGCAGGATCGCGTTGATGCGTGCAACGAGCTCACGCGGCGGGCAGGGCTTCTGCACATAGTCATCGGCGCCGAGCTCAAGCCCCACGATGCGGTCGACGGGGTCGCCGCGGGCCGTGAGCATCAGCACCGGGATCTGCGAGTGCTCGCGCAGGCGCTTCAGGACGTCGACGCCGTTCATGCCGGGCATCATCACGTCGAGCACGACGAGGTCGAAGTGCTCGGTCTCGGCGAGGCTCAGGCCGGCCGCGCCGTTGTGCGCGGGCGTGGTCTGGAAGCCTTCGAGCGTGAAGTAGTCGACGAGGAGCGTGACGAGCTCGACATCGTCGTCGATGATCAGGATGCGACGGGGCGTTTTGTACATGTCAGGGATTGAGGTAAAACAATGTCGTCGCCGTATCTTAACAAAGCCGGGAAATCAATCTCAGTTCCGCAACAGTGACAGGCATTTCAACATTCATGAATTGAGACAAAGTGCGGGTCGATCTAAGGATCTCCTATTACTGCGGGCGGACAATGCGCTCAAATGGAAGAAACCCCGGGTCTCGGATGAGTCCCGGAGAAAACGAAAAATCCAAGGAAAACATATGTACTGCAACCTGAGACCTGCCGCCCTTCTCACAGCGCTCTGCCTCGCGCTCACGGGCTGCGCGGTCCAGCAGCCTGATCTCGAGCGCATGACTGCCGAGGCCTCCCCCTCGGGCTGGCAGCGTCAGTCGCTTCCCGCGGGCTCGGTCGAGACCTGGTCGGACTTCTGGAACCGCTGGAATGATCCGAAGCTCACCGACCTGATCGGCAAGGCGCTCGCGAACAACCCGGACATTGAGACGGCCGCCGCGAACCTGCGCGCCGCCCGCGCCACGATCATCAGCGCGAACTCCGCGCTCTGGCCATCGGCAACGGCGGGCGCCGACGGCTCGCGCCGTCGCTCGAACGGCTCGTGGTCGAACTCGGTCTCGGCCGAGGCCTCGGGGTCGCTCACGCTCAATCTCGCGGGCAGCGAATTCTGGAAGGCCGACGCGGCGTATCTCAACGCCGAGTCGAAGGCCTACACGCTCGAGGACGTGCGCGCCGCGACCGCCGCCGAGACGGCCGAGGCGTACGTGAACCTGCGCTCCGCTGAGGCGCAGCTTGAGATCGTCAAGGCCTCGCTCAAGAACTACATGGAGACGGCGGACACCTCGAAGTGGCAGTTCGAGGCCGGCACCGGCGCCGCCTCCGAGGCCGAGGACGCGCTCGTGCAGGTGGCCTCCGCCCGCGCGCGCATCCCGTCGCTCGAGGCGAGCATCCTGCAGTACCGCAGCGCGCTCATGCGCCTCACGGGCCTGCCCGTCGAGAAGCTCGGGCTCGAGCCCACCGGCGTGATCCCCGAGCCGCCCGTCGGCATGGCGATGTCCTTCCCCGCGGAGACGATCGCCAACCGCCCGGACATCCGCAGCGCGCGCCGCGCAGTCGAGTCCGCCGTGGAGACGCTGAGGAGCGCTAAGACCGACTTCTTCCCGACGCTCTCGCTCACGGGCAACATCGGCACGACCGCGACCGCGGTGAGCGCCCTCGGCACGGCCGGCACGGGCGTGGCGGGGCTTGCCGCCGCGCTCTCGGTGCCGATCCTCAACTGGGGCTCGCTCGTCGCGGCCGAGGAAACCGCCGCCGCGCAGCTCGACAGCGCCGTCGCCACGTACCGCTCGACGCTGCTCGCCGCGCTCGAGGAGACGGACAACGCGCTCTCGACGATCGAGAGCACCGAGCGTCGCGTCGAGGACCTTGCGCGCGCCGTTGACCACGCCCGCGAGGCCGAGAAGCTCTCGAGGCACGAGTACTCGGCCGGCATCGGCGACTACTCGATGCTGCTCTCGACGCAGCAGTCGCTGCTCTCCGCCGAGGAGAGCGAGCTCACGAACCGCGCCGACCGCGCGATCGGCTACATCTCGCTCTACCGCGCCCTCGGCGGCGCCTGGGGTGTGGAGGCCGCGAAGGAGGCCCGCGAGCAGCAGCAGGCCGCGGCGCAGTGACGGGAACCCGGACAAAGAATTTTTACTGAGAAGAACCAAAAATGACTGAAAGCACGAAAGAGAACAAGGAATCGGTGGCGGCCTTCCTCGGCGAAAAGAAGCGCCCGTGGTACGTCAAGGCCCTTCCCGTGGCGGTCCTCCTCGCCGCAGGCGCGGCGGGCGGCTGGTACTGGTACCAGGGCCAGGGCGGCACGGGCAAGCTCTCCTGGGTGACGCAGGCGGTCTCCCGCGGCAACATCGCCGTGACGGTCTCGGCCGACGGGACGCTCAATCCCACGCGCACCGTGACGATGGGCTCCGAGCTCTCGGGCATCGTCTACAAGGTGAACGTCGACGTGAACGACATCATCAAGACGGGCGACGTCCTGATTGAGCTCGACACCCGCAACCTCGAGGCGAAGGTGGCGAGCGCCCGCGCCGCGCTCGCGAGCGCGAACGCCGAGCTCGCCGAGAAGAAGGCCACGCTGCGCGAGGCCGAGGTGAAGGACAAGCGCCTGAAGGAGCTCAACAAGCTCTCGGGCGGCAAGATGCCCTCGCGCACCGACCTCGATGCGCAGGAGGCCACCGTCGCGACCGCGAAGGCCGCGGTCGCGGTGGCCGAGGCCTCGATCGACGACGCGAAGGCCTCGCTCGACCAGACCGAGACCGATCTCTCGAAGGCGAAGATCCAGTCGCCCATTGACGGCGTCGTGCTCGCGCGCGACGTCGAGCCGGGCTACGCGGTTGCGGCGAGCCTGCAGGCCGTCGAGCTCCTCACGCTCGCGACGGACCTGAGGAAGCTCGAGCTCCAGGTGAACGTCGACGAGGCCGACATCGGCTCCGTGAAGCCCGGCCAGAAGGCCTACTTCACCGTGAGCGCCTATCCCGACAAGCGCTTTCCGGCGAATCTCCGCAAGGTCGCCTACGGCTCGACCACCAACGAGAACGTCGTCACCTACACGACCTACCTCGACGTCGAGAACGCCGACATGCAGCTGCGCCCCGGCATGACCGCGTCGGCGACGATCGCCACGGCGCACAAGGAGAACGTGCTCCTCGTGCCGAACTCGGCGCTCCGCTTCGTGCCGCGCGCGGCCCAGGAGGAGTCGAGCACCGGCGCGAGCATGGCGCGCAGCGCCTTCATGCCGGGCCCCCCGGGGCGCGGCGGCAACCGCCAGAAGACCGTCAAGGATGACACCAGCCAGGGCCAGGTCGAGCGCGAGCGCACGATCTACGTGCTGCGCGACAACCAGCCCGTCGCCGTGCACGTCCGCACGGGTCTCACCGACGGCACGAAGACCGAGATCATCTCGGGCGACATCACTGAGTCCGACCGCGTGATCGTTGACCAGCAGCGCTCGGGCAGCTGACGAGGAGGTTCAGAGGGCATGGACCAGAGACCTCTCATTGAATTCCGCGGCATCGGCAAGCGCTACGGCACGGGCGAGGCGGCCTTCACGGCGCTCCACGGCATCGACCTCTCGATCAACGAGGGCGAGTTCGTGGCGATCATGGGGCCGTCGGGCTCGGGCAAGTCGACCGCGATGAACATCATCGGCGCGCTCGACCGCCCGTCCTGGGGCGAGTACCTCTTTGACGGCGTGCATGTCGAGAACCTGACGAACGACGAGCGCGCGCTCCTGAGGCGCCGCTACCTCGGGTTCGTCTTCCAGGGCTTCAATCTGCTGCCGCGCACCACGGCGCTCGAGAACGTGGAGCTTCCGCTCCTCTACCGAGGCCTCAAGCGCAGCGAGCGCCAGAAGCTCGCCCTCGCGGCGCTCGACCGCGTCGGGCTCGTCGAGTGGGCGCACCACACGCCCGCCGAGCTCTCGGGCGGCCAGCAGCAGCGCGTGGCGATCGCCCGCGCGATCGTCATCAAGCCGAAGCTTCTGCTTGCCGACGAACCGACGGGCAGCCTCGACAGCGCGCGAAGCGTCGAGATCATGAAGCTCCTCTCGGACCTCAACGAATCCGAGGGCATCACCGTCGCGCTCGTCACCCACGAGCCCGAGATGGCGACCTACGCGAAGCGCCACATCATCTTCCGCGACGGCCGGCTCGTGCGCGATGACCGGGATCTCCCGGGCCGCGTCGGGAAGGAGAGCCAGGGAGGCGAATCATGATCGGCAATGCACTCATGCTTGCGCTGCGCCAGATCTGGCGCAATCCGATGCGCAGCCTGCTCACGGTGCTCGGCGTCGTGATCGGCGTCGCGGCGGTGATCACCATGGTGACCATCGGCAACGGCGCGTCGCTTGCGATCAAGTCCGAGATAGAGAGCTTCGGCAACAACCAGATCATGCTGCGCCCCGGCATGCGTCTCGGGCCGGGGCAGTCGATCGGCGCGCCTGACTTCAAGCTCTCCGACATCGACGCGATCAAGAGCCAGATCGCCGGCGTCGTGGAGGTCGCCCCGCAGACGAGCAAGACCGTCACGCTCGTCGCGAACGGCCGCAACTGGCAGTCGAGCGTCATCGGCACCGACTCGGCCTACTTCACGATCGACAACCGCACGATCGAGGAGGGCAGGAGCTTCGAGGACGCCGAGGAACTCGCCGGCAGCGCCGTCTGCGTGATCGGCACGACGATCGCGAACGAACTCTTCGGACGCACCACGGGCGTCGTGGGCGAGCAGATCCGCACGGGCAGCTTCTCGTGCCGCGTGATCGGCATGCTGAAGAGCAAGGGCTCGGCCGCGATGGGCGGCGACAAGGACGACCTCCTGGTGATGCCCTTGAAGACCGTTCAGAGGAGGCTCCTCGGCGAAACCCGCGTCTCGGCGCTTCTCGTCCTCATCAACGCGGACTCCGACCGCGACCGCATCAAGGAGGCGATCAAGCAGCTCATGCGCGAGCGCCGCTCGCTCTCCGCGGGCGACGACGACAACTTCCAGATCATGGACACCGCGGAGATCGCGCAGAAGGTCGCGAGCACGACCGGGATCATGACGACGCTGCTCGGCGCCGTCGCGGGAGTGAGCCTTCTCGTGGGCGGCATCGGCATCATGAACATCATGCTGGTGTCGGTGACCGAGCGAACCCGTGAGATCGGCATCCGACTCGCCATCGGCGCGCTCGGCCGCGAGGTGCTGCTGCAGTTCCTGATCGAGGCGCTCGTGCTCGGCTGTCTCGGCGGACTCCTCGGCGTCGCGGTGGCGTTCTTCGCCTCCTACGCGGCCTGCATCGCGATGAGCGTGCCCTTCGCGTTCGATCCCTTCATCAACCTGCTCGCCTTCTCGGTCTCGGCCGTCACGGGCGTGGTCTTCGGCTTCTTCCCTGCGCGCCGCGCGGCGAAGCTCGACCCGATCGAGGCCGTGCGCCACGAGTAAGGTACGAAGGAGCCGACCCAACAAAAAATCCGCGCTTCCTTTCGGGGGCGCGGATTTTTTTCGACCTTCACTTCTGCGCCGGCTGCGTGTCTGTCACTGCAGGGCCGGCGCCGTGAGGAGATGAATCAGAACGGAACGTCCTCTTCGAGCGAGTCGATCGGAGCGGAGGCCGCGGCGGGCGACGGAGCGGGCTGGGGCGCCGGACGGGCGGCCTGGCGGGCCGGGGCGGGACGGGCCGCGCTCTCGAACTCGTCGTGCGGGGCGTAGCCGCTGTCATCCTGACGGTCATTGCGGCCGCCGAGGAACTGCATCACTTCGCCGACGATCTCGGTCGACCAGCGGTCCTGGCCGTTCTGATCGGTCCACTTGCGGGTGCGCAGACGGCCCTCGATGTAGACCGAGCGGCCCTTGCGGAGGTAGTCCTTGGCGAGCTCGGCGAGGCGGCCCCAGAGGACCACGCGGTGCCATTCCGTCTCCTCGACGGGGTTGCCGTCGCGGCCCTTGTAGCGACGCGAGGTCGCGATACGGAGCGTCGCAATGGCGGTGTTGCTGTCGGGGGTGTAGCGAACGTCAGGGTCAGCGCCCAGATTGCCGATGAGAATTACCTTGTTGACGGAAGCCATGTTCAGTAACCGGTGTATAAAAAATCTTAAAAATCAAATCAATTAAGGGCTTCCCCAGGTTCCCGGCTGGCGCAAGGAGGCTCCTTGAGGCCAAAGGCTGAGGCGAGCCACAGAAGCATAGCAAAAGCGCAGGCGAAGAAAACGGCTTCGGCGCTCCACGTTTGAGCAATCCAGCCGCCCGCGGTGCCGCCCGCGAAGAGGCCGAGGTTCTGGGTGGTGTTGTAGATGCCCATCGCGAGGCCCTTGTCGCTCTTCGGCGCCATGCGGGAGATGAGGGAGGGGAGCGTCGCCTCGAGCACGTTGAAGCCCATGAAGAAGAGTCCGAGGAGGAAGGCGATCTCCCAGATCGAGTGCATCAGGTAGGCAAAGAGCACGAAGGCCGCCGTGAGAAAGCCGATCATGATGCGCATCACGCGCACGAGGGCGTTCTTCCTTTCGCCCACGATGATGAGCGGCGCCATCACGCAGAAGCCCGCGATCACCGCGGGCAGGTAGACCTGCCAGTGCTCGCCCGTGGGAAGGTCCATGCTCGCCAGCCGCGTGGGCACCACGACGAAGATCGCGGTGAGGACCGCATGGAGCACGAAGATGCCGATGTTGAGCCGCAGGAGCTGCGGGTCGAGCGCGATCTGCTGCCAGGGCTTCCCCGAGGCGGGCGTGCGGATCATCTGCGGGGCGTCCGGCACGACGAAGCGCACGACGGCGATCGCGATGAGGGCGAGGACGCCCGTGAGCGCGAAGAGCCCCTCGATGCCGCAGACGCGGGCCAGGGGCGGCGAGATGAGGAGCGAGAGCGCGAAGGTGAGTCCGATCGAGGCCCCGACCATGGCCATCGCCTTCGTGATGACGCGCTCGCGGACGCTGTCGGAGATGAAGGCCGTCACGGCCGCGGAGATCGCGCCCGCGCCCTGGAGCGCGCGGCCGATGAAGACGCCGGTGATCGAGCCCGCGCAGGCGGCGATGAAACTGCCGAGCGCGAAGAGGGCGAGGCCCGCGATGATGACGGGTTTCCTGCCGAAGCGGTCCGAGGCCGCGCCGAACGGGATCTGCAGCAGCCCCTGCGAGAGGCCGTAGACGCCGAGCGTGAGTCCCACCAGGAAGGCGTTCTCGCCGCCCGGAAGCTCGCGCGCGTAGACGGCGAAGACCGGGAGAATCACGAAGAGGCCGAGCATGCGCAGGGCGAAGATGCTCGCCAGAGCGAGGCTCGACTTTTTTTCCTGCGCGGTCATGCGCCAGGCGGCCGATTTGGACATGGGAGAAGCGGGCGGGGTGAGGAGGGTGACCGGGGTTAAGTTCCTGCCCGTCCCGCGGGCGGGATAGGCCGGATGCATCGGGTTATAGTTTTTTCTCTTTTCCGTCTCCTTAAATCGCACCACTCCCGAAAGGGGTATGTCCATGGACAGCATCTCGGTGCGCGGCGCGCGCACGCACAATCTGAAGAACATCTCGCTCGACATCCCGCGCGGGCGTCTCGTCGTCATCACCGGGCTCTCGGGCTCGGGGAAGAGCTCGCTCGCCTTTGACACGCTCTACGCCGAGGGTGAGCGCCGGTATGTCGAGAGCCTCTCCGCGGATGCGAGACAGTTCCTCGAGCGCCTGCCGCGCGCGGAGGTCGACCAGGTGACGGGGCTTCCCCCGGCGATCGCGATCGACCAGAGAAGCGCCGCGGGCGGCGCGCGCTCCACGGTCGGGAGCGTCACGGAGACCGAGGACTATCTGCGGCTTCTTTTCGCGCGCTCGGGCACGCCCCACTGCCCGAGGCACGGCGTGCCGCTCGAGGCGAAGTCGGTCGCGGCGATGACGGACGAACTCATCCTCGCCGCGGAGGAGAAGCGCGTCCTCATCCTCGCGCCCGTCTGGCGCCGCCGCCAGGTCGCGGCGGGCGAGGCGAGGGCGCTCTTCTCGAAGCTTCTCGCCGAGGGCTACCAGCGCGTGCGCGTCGGCGACGAGGTGATGATGCTCGACGACCTGCCGCAGGAGGACTTCCTCGCCGACGGTGAGCCGCACGATCTCGCGGTCGTTGTCGACCGCCTGCGGGTGCGGGCCGACCAGCGCGAGCGCATCGCGGAGAGCCTTGAGAACGCCGCGGGACTCGCGGGCGGGCTCGCCGCGGCCGCCGACATGGACGGCGACTGGAGCGCGGCCTGGTCGGTGAACAACGCCTGCCCCTTCTGCGACTTCGCCGCGGGAGAGCTTGAGCCGAGGAACTTCTCGCGCATGAGTCCGAAGGGAGCCTGCCCGGCCTGTCACGGCACGGGCCTCGTCGACGAGGAGCCCTGTCCGGCCTGCTCCGGCTCGGGACTCTCCGAGGTCGCGAGGAATGTCCGCGTGGCCGGGCTCACGATCGCCGACCTGATGGAGATGCCCGTCGAGGACCTGCGCGGGTGGCTCGCCGGGCTTGAATTGCCAGGCATACGCGGCGAGGCCGCGCGGCGGATCATCGCGGGCGCGGGGACGCGTCTCGCGTGCCTCGCGGACCTCGGCCTCGGGTACCTGACGCTCGGCCGCCGCGCCTCGACCCTCTCGGGGGGCGAGCGTCAGCGCATCCGCCTCGCCGGTCAGATCGGCTCGGGGCTCTCCGGGGTCCTCTATGTGCTCGACGAGCCGAGCATCGGGCTCCACCCCGCGGACGGCGAGCGGCTCATCCGGACCTTGAAGGGCCTGAGGGACCTCGGCAACACCGTGCTCGTCGTCGAGCACGATGCGGAGATGATGCGCGCCGCGGACCGGATCATCGACATGGGGCCGGGCGCGGGAGAGCTCGGCGGCCGCGTCGTCGCCGAAGGAAGCCCCGGGGAGGTGATGGCCAACCCGGACTCGGTCACGGGCGCCTATCTTTCGGGAAGGCGCACCGCGGTGCCGGAGCGCCCCGCCTTTGCGGCGGAGAGCAGCCGGTGGCTCAGGCTCACGGGCGCGTCGGGGCGGACGCTCCGCAACGTGACGCTCGAGATCCCCGTCGGGGCGCTCACGGTCGTGACCGGCCCCTCGGGGTCGGGGAAGTCCACGCTCATCTCGGACACGCTTGCCGCGGCCGCGGCGGCCCGTCTCAACCGCGCCGAGGATCGGTCGCTGCCCTTCGAGTCGATCGAGGGACTCGAGGCCTTTGACCGCGCGGTTGTCGTCGACCAGAGTCCGCTCGGCCGCAACGCCCGCTCGAACACAGCGACCGCCACGGGGCTCTTCGCCCCGGTGCGCGAGCTCATGGCCCAGACGCTCACCGCGCGCGAGCGCGGCTACGGCGCGGCGCGCTTCTCCTTCAACCAGAAGGGAGGGCGGTGCGAGGCCTGCGGGGGCGAGGGCGAGGTGAGAATCGAGATGCAGTTTCTCCCCGACCTCACCGTGCCCTGCGACGTGTGCGGCGGGAAGCGCTACAACCGCGAGACGCTCGAGTGCCGCTGGAAGGGGCTCTCGATCGCGGACATCCTGGATCTCACCGTCGACGAGGCGCTCGAAAAGTTCTCCGCGCACCCGCAGATGCGCCCGCGCCTCACGGCGCTCGCCGACACGGGGCTCGGCTACCTGCGGCTCGGGCAGAGCGCGGCGACGCTCTCCGGAGGCGAGGCGCAGCGTGTGCGGCTCGCCACCGAGCTCGCGAAGCGCTCGGACGGGCGGACGCTCTACATCCTCGACGAGCCCACGACGGGACTGCACTTCGAGGACACGGCGAAGCTTCTCGCAGCGATCAGACGCCTCACCGCCGCCGGCAGCACCGTTCTCATCGTCGAGCACGACCTCGACGTCATCGCCGCCGCGGACTGGGTGATCGACATGGGCCCGGGCGGGGGCGAATCTGGCGGCAGGATCGTCGCCGCCGGCACGCCCGAGGCGGTCGCTGCGGATCCGGAGAGCCCCACGGGCCCCTGGCTCGCCCGCGCGCTCTGAAAAGAAAAGCCCGGAGCAGAGATCAGACTCTGTCCGGGCGCACAACCACGCGAAAACGGTAATTCACCGATGCGCGCATCTTTCGGTGAATAACTCCGAAATTTGCGCGCAACCACTTGATTTATCTAAAAAACGTTTGTGGATAAATCTGTGGACGACTGAAACCCGCCGCGGATTGCAATACGGGTTTTTCAGGATTGCTTCTGAGCGAGTTCCGCGGCGCGGTGCTGCTCGAAGTTCCAGCCGTCGCGGCACATGTCCTCGATGTTGCACTGGGCTTCCCAGCCGAAGAGCTCGCGGGCGAGCGACGGATCGGCCCAGTTGGCGGCGATGTCGCCGGCGCGGCGCGGGGCGAAGTTCACCGGGACCTTGCGGCCCGAGGCCTTCTCGAAGGCGGCGACGATCTCGAGCACGCTGTAGCCGCGGCCGCAGCCGAGGTTGACGGCCTTCCAGCCCTCGTGGCTCATGCAGTAGGGGAGCGCCGCGGCGTGGCCGCGCGCGAGGTCCATCACGTGGATGAAGTCACGCACGCCCGTGCCGTCCGGGGTGTCGTAGTCGTTGCCGAAGACGTTGAGGACCGGGAGGCGGCCGCTTGCCACGCGGGCGACGTAGGGCATCAGGTTGTTCGGGATGCCGTTCGGGTCCTCGCCGATGAGTCCGGACGGATGCGCGCCGATCGGGTTGAAGTAGCGCAGGCAGATGCAGCTCCAGGTCGGGTCGGCGCGGCAGAGGTCGGAGAGGATCTCCTCGATCTGCAGCTTCGTGCGGCCGTAGGGGTTCGTCGCCTCGCCCGTCGGATCGCTCTCGCGCAGCGGCAGGCTCTGCGGGGTGCCGTAGACCGTCGAGGAGGAGCTGAAGATCAGGCGCTTCACGCCCGTGGCGCGCATCGCCTCGAGGAGGCGGAGCGTGCCGATGATGTTGTTGTCGTAGTACTCGAGGGGCTTGACGACGGATTCGCCGACGGCCTTGAGGCCGGCGAAGTGGATGACCGCGTCGATCTTCTCGTCGCGCAGGACTTCCTCCATGCGGGCCTGGTCACGGATGTCGCCCTCGATGAACTTCGGGGCCTTGCCGGTGATCTGCTCGATGCGCCCGGTGACGGCGCGGTCCGCGTTCGAGAGGTTGTCGTAGAGCACGGGCTCGTGGCCGCCCTCCTGCAGCACGACGGCCGTGTGCGAGCCGATGAATCCCATGCCGCCCGTGAGAAGTACGCGCATACAATCTTCCTTTATGGTTTGAAGTGGTGTTTTCCCGGACTGCCTTACCGCTCGGACCTCCGTAAACGGAGCGGCCCGGAAAAGTATCGATCCGAGCATTTTCGCCCGTGAAACGCATTGTCGGCAAACGACACCGCGATTTCTCTTTTGCAAAGGACTCCCTCATGACGCTCAGCAATGCGATACGGAGCCATGTGCGCCTCGCGGCGCTTGCCGTCTGCTGCCTCGCCGCCACAGAAGTGGCCGCGGCGACGCCCGATGAAGTGCGTGCCCGCTGCCGGGCGGAGAACCGTCCCTGCGTGGGTCTCGTCCTCTCGGGCGGCGCGCCCGCGGTTTCGCGCACGTGGGCGTCCTCAGGGTGCTCGAGGAAATGGGGGTGCGCGTTGACGTGCTCACCGGCACCTCGATGGGCTCGATGATCGGCGGCGCCTATGCGGCGGGCTTCACGGTCGACGAGCTCGAGCGCACGGTGACGGGCGTTGACTGGGATCAGATGCTCGCGCCCCACCCGAACCGCGCGCTCCTCTCCTGGCGCAAGAAGGACGACGACTACAAGAGCCTGCCCGCGAGCGGCATCGAGGTGACGAAGGACGGCACGCCGAAGCTGCCCGAGTCGTTCGTCCCCGCCGAGGAGCTCGCGCTCTTCCTCGCGCGCGAGACCGTCCCGGTCGACATGGTGCGCGACCTCTCGATGCTGCCGATTCCCTTCGCCGCGCCCGCCACCGACCTCGTCACGGGCGAGCGCGTCATCATGCAGAAGGACGCGTCGGTGCGCGAGGCGATGCGCGCCTCGATGTCCATCCCGGGCGCCTTCGCGCCCGCTCAGTTCCACGGGAAACTTCTCGTTGACGGCGGCCTCGTCGACAACCTCCCCGTTCAGCTTGCCCGCGACATGGGCGCGGACGTGGTGATCGCCGTGAACGTCGGCACGCCGCTCTCGAAGCGCGAGGAACTCACGAACGTCGTGGGCGTGATGGCGCAGATGGTGAACCTCCTCACCGAGCAGAACGTGAGGAACTCGCTCGCCGCGCTCGAGGAGGGAGACCTTCTCATCACGCCCGATCTCGAGGGCTTCACGTCGGCCGACTTCAAGCGCTCCAAGGAGATCATCGCGGCGGGCGAGAAGAGCGCCCGCGCCGTGGCCGAGGAGATCGCGCGCTTCATCCGCCCGAAGGCCGAGTGGACGCAGTGGTCCGAGGCGAGGACGCGGTACTTCCACCACACCGAGAACGAGGGGCCGCTCTACGTCACCGACGTGATCGTCGCGGAGCGCCCCGGCGCGGTGATCCCGCACGAGCGCATCCTTGAGCGCGCGCAGATCCGCACGAACAAAACGTACAGCCGCAGGACGCTCGACGCCGCGGCGAGAAGCCTCTACGCCGACGGCGTCTTCGAGAGCATCACCTACCGCGTGGTCCCGGGCGACAACGGCACCTACGTCGTGGAGCTCGAGCCCCGCGAGCGCGACACGAACTACTCGAGCGTGCGCTTCGGCGGGTCCGTCGAGACGGACTTCGACAGCGTGAGCACCTTCAACTTCCTCTTCGCGCACGCCTGGCACATCAACCCGCTCGGGAGCGAATGGCGCAACGAACTGCAGGTGGGCGAGGACCAGCGCTTCCTCACGCAGTTCTACCAGCCCTTCAATCTCTTCGGACTGCCGCTCTTCATCGAGCCCGAGATCTCCTGGGAGCGCAGGCTCTACGACATCTACGAGGGAAAGAACGCGGTCGCGACGTGGCGAAGCGCCACGACGGACATGAGGGCGCTCCTCGGCATGGAGTTCCCGCGCCTCGGCTACGCCGGCGTCTCCGCAGGCTGGATGTCGCGCGAGTCCTCGCTCGAGGTGGGCCGTGACGTGCCTCCCTGGGACGAGGTGGATGCGTCCTACATCGGCTTCGAGCTCTTCCTCGACACGCTCGACAACGTGAGCTTCCCGACGAAGGGCTTCCGGCTCGAGGCGAACGGCAGGTTCACCGACAAGGCGAGCGTGCTCGAGGGCAACGTGCACCTGCTCGAGGTCAATGCGCTCGTCCCCTGGAGCTGGGGGCCCTGGACCGCGGTGCTCGAGGGCGAGTACGGACACACCACCGTCTCGGGCTACTACCGGCTCGGCGGCGCGGGCCGCATGGCGGGCGCTCCTTACGGCCGCTGGTCGGGCTCGCACCTGCAGTACGGCCGTTTCGCCTTCTCACGCAATCTCTCGGACCTGCTGCCCTTCCCGGTGCCGGTCTGGGCTGGCGTGCAGGGCGAGATCGGCCGCGCCTGGAACAGCGGCGGCGAGTCGGCGGGCTTCGGCAACACCGACAATCAGTGGCGGAAATCCGCCTCCTGGTTCATCGGCGTCGACAGCCCGATCGGTGCGATCCAGCTCACCGCCGGCCGCACGTTCGGCGAGGGCTCGGGCATCTACCTGCTCTGGGGCTACCGCGACTGATCTCAGCAGCCGCATTCAACGAAAAAAGCGCTCCGGCCGCGATGGCTTCGGAGCGCTTTTTCTTGAGGCGAGACGGAAAGGGCCGTCTTATTCCTTCTTCGAGCCGTCCGGGATGTTCTTCACGGCGAGCTCGAGGGCGCGCAGCGACACGCTGATCTCCTGCGAGAAGAAGAGCGCGGAGAACACGATGAGCAGCACGCAGATCACGAGGAGGATGCTCTCGGGGACCGAGAGATTGACGCCGAGGAAGCTCGAGCTCACGCTCACGGCGACGAGGATCGCGGCGACGAGCGCCGAGAGCGCGACCGAGAGCATGCCGCGGCGCAGCAGCGACGCGCGGATGAAGAGCAGGTCGATTTCGCGGTCGATGATGGGGATCATGGGCGAGCCCGGGATGGTGTGGCGCTTCGCCATCAGCTGGCGGATGCGGTTCGTCGCGTGGTTGTAGCGGTTCGTCATGCACATCATCAGCAGGCCCACGCCCGAGATGAGCGTGATCGGGCCGAGGGCGAGGGCAAGCGACTGATTGAATTCAGTGATGGAGATCATTTTCTTTCTTCTCCCGGGAATCAGGCGAGGGGCAGGCGGGACTTGCCCGGAAGGTGCTCGATGGCCATCTGAAGGGCGTGGAGCGAGACGCGGACCTCGAGGCTGAAGTAGACCGTCGAGGCGACGATCAGCGCGAGACCGAGGCCGAGCCAGAAGGAGCTCACGATGATGAAGTTGAGCGCGGTGAGGTGCGCGAGCACGTTGGTCGCGACGAGGAGGCCCGAGCAGACGTCGGAGAGCACGAGGCAGAGCATCGCGCGGCGCAGGTACTTGGCGCGGCGGAAGAGCAGGTGAATCTCGCGGTCGATGTCGGGCTCGAGCGAGTAGTCACCGTCCTCGCGGCGCTTGAGGAGCTGGCGGATGCGGTCGGTCGTGTGGTTGTAGCGGGCGACCATGCACAGAAGCATCAGGCCGACGCCCGAGATGAGCGTGATCGGCGTGAGCGAGTTGGCAAGCATGCTTGCGAAGAAATCCATTTGAGCTGCGGCGCGCCGCCCTCGTTCGAGGGGCCGGGGAGGTCGCGCCTTCTCCTAGTAGTAATTGTTGAAGCGGGTCTAAAGTGTTATCTGCCGCTCTGCGGCCGGGGACGGCCACGGCCGTCTCCGGCGGGCGCCGGGACGGCTCGGCTCCGGGCGCGCAAGCCCGGAGACTTTCCTTCGGGGAGACGTCCGCCTGCGGCTTGTGCGGACGAAGGATTTTCCCCCGGGAGCCCCATCAATCGGGATGGCGGGGCCTGAGGGGAAGGGAATCGGGGTGTCAGGCCTTGGGGGCCTCGGCGGGGGCGGCGTCCCTGAGGAAGTCCGCGATGCGCGGGGCGACGATGCGCTTGAAGTCCTCGGTCGAGATGATGATCGAGACGTCGCGGGCGCCGGCGTTGAAGGCCAGTTCGTCGTAGCGCGTGAAGAGCGTCGGGTCGCAGATGAGCGTGAGGTCCGGGTGGAAGCTCACCGGCGGAACGGCGCCGAAGATGCAGCCCGTGAGCTCCATCACCTCGTCGGGCGAGGCGAGCGAGGCGCGGCGTCCGCCGACGGCGGCTGCGAGCTTCGAGAGGTCGGCCTGCATGTCCGCGGGCAGCACGCCGAGGACGTGCATCTTGACGCCGTTGCCCTTGACGGTGCAGCACAGCGCCTTCGCGCCCTGGCCGAGCTCGGTGCCGCGGATGTCGGCGACGGACTGGCTCGTGCGGTCGCCGGCCTCGTGGTGAAGAACGCGGAAGCGGGCGCCGCCTTCGGTGAAGAGCGTCGTGAGGCGCTCGAGAACATTGTCGATCATGGTGGCAGGGGATCGAAAGGTGAAGCCGGGCCGGGCCCGGAGCGGGTGAACCGGGGTCCGGAGAAGGCTTCTGGGAAAAAATGGGCGTATAGAATACGCCGATTCGCCGGCCGTTGTTTCCCTCGGCGTCACGTCGGAAAGTGAATCCGTCCGGCAGACTTCAAATTTTCTTCTTCAGGAGTGGCAATGAAGCAGGAGCCCGAGGGCGTTGTGCTCGCCTTTGACTTCGGTCTCGCCCGCACGGGCGCGGCCGTCGGCAACACACTGACGAACTCCGCCCGGGCGCTCGCGATTCTCGACACGCCCACGAACGACTCGCGCTGGAAGGCCGTGGCAGCTCTCATCGAGGAGTGGAGCCCGGCTTTTCTCGTCGTGGGCGTTCCGCGTCTCGGGGACGGCTCGCCCTCGACCCTCACGGCCCGCTGCGAGCGGTTCGCGAGGCAGCTCGGCGGCCGCCACCACCTGAAGGTCTTCACCGTGGACGAACGCTTCTCCTCGGTGGAGGTCGAGCACGGGCGCGACCACATTGACGACGAGGCCGCCCGCGTCATCCTTGAGCAGTTCTTCCGGGAGTCGGAGGCGCGCCGCGCCGCCGCCTCCCACTGAAGCGAGAGCAACAACATGCGCTACGTTGTCGGCACTTTCCGGCTGATTCTTCTCTTCTTCCTCGCGATCCTCATCTTCCTCGTGGCGGTGGGGCTCTTCCCCGTGCTTCAGCACCGCACCCGCGCCTGGTACGTCAAGCACCTCGCCCCGTGGATCACGGCGGTGATCGGCGTCAGGGTGACCGTCAAGGGCAGCGTCCCCGACCCCTCCGCCGCGGCGGGCATCCGTGACAGGGGGCCCGGCTACCTCGTGAGCGCGAACCACATCTCGTTCCTCGACATCTTCATCCTGGACTCGATCCTGCCCGTGCGCTTCATCGCCAAGAAGGAGATCGGCTCCTGGCCGGTGTTCGGACCGATCACGACCCACGTGGGCACGATCTACATCGACCGCTCGAGGAAGCGCGCGGTGCTTGAGGTGGCCGAGGCGATGGCCGCCGCTCTCCGCGAAGGCACGAACGTGCTCTTCTTCCCCGAGGGCACGACGGGCCCGGGCGACAAACTGCTGCCCTTCTACGCGAACCTCTTCGCGGGCGCCGAGCCCGCGGGCGCGGAGATCCTGCCCGTGACGATCCGCTACACGGTGAACGGGGAAACCTCGACGCTCGCCTCCTACGCGCACGAGACGCTCGGCACGGTTCTGAAGCGCGTGATCTTCACCCCCGGCGTCGGCGCCGAGGTGACGATCCTCGATCCGATTCCCTCCGTCGGCCGCGACCGCAGGGAACTCGCCGCCGAGGCCTCCCGCGTGATGGCCGGCGCCCTCGGCTGGGCCGATGCGACCGCCGAGAAGGAGCGCGCCCGCTCCGACCGCATGCGCGCCTCCGGCATCCGCAGCGCGGACGGGGAGACGAAGACGGAGGAGAAGCCGGCGGAAAAGACTGAGGCGCCTGCCGCGGAGAAGCCTGCGGAGACGCCCGCGGAGCAGACGCCGGCCGCCTGATTTTGATCAGGCGAGCGGGTTGGACCAGCAGGGGCAGTTCTCGGTGAAGAGACGGCGGTCGGGGATGCGCACCGCCGTGAGCTCCCCGCCCCAGAGGCAGCCCGTGTCGATCGCCATCAGGTCCGGGCGGTTGATGAGACCGAGCATGGACCAGTGACCGAAGCAGACGGGCGCGCCCAGGGGCTTGCGCCCGCGGAACTCGAACCAGGGCACGAGATTGGCCGGCGCGCGGCCGACGCCCTCCTTCTGGTCAAAGTCAAGCAGACCCGTCTCGCGGTCAACAAACCGCATGCGGGTGAAGCCGTTCAGAATCGCACGCAGACGGTCGTCGCCCGTGAGGTCCGGCGCCCACTGGGTCTTGCCGTACATGTGCGCGAGCGACCGCTTCCAGTCGTCGCCCGCGAGCTCCGCCTCGACCTCGTGCGCGAGCGCACGGGCCGTGGGCAGGTCCCAGAGGGGCGGCACGCCCGCGTGGACGAAGATCACGCCGTCGCGCTCGACCATGAGCGGCCGCGTGCGCACCCAGTCAAGAAGTTCTCCGGCGTCCGGGGCCTCGAGAATGGGGCCGATCGTGTCCTTGCGGTGGACCTTGCCCGCGCCGGCGGCGCAGGCAAGGAGATGCATGTCGTGGTTGCCGAGGAGCGCCGTCGCGCGGTCGCCGAGCCCCATGATGAACCGGAGCGTCTCGAGCGACTGCGGTCCGCGGTTGACGAGGTCGCCGACGAAGAGCAGTTCCGCATCGCCGGGAAGCTGCTCGAGAAGCCCCTCAAGGCTCTCAAGACAGCCCTGGACATCACCGATCGCGTAGAGATTGCCGCTCATTGGTACTCCTCAATTGACTGCATGCAGTTGCCGCGGCCGGGGATGCGCGGTAAGCTCACCCGACTCACTTCGCGGCACCGGAAGATTCTAGAACGACATTCCGGCGGACCGCTCTAGCTCCCTCGGTTCACCATCCTTCACGAAACAACTCGGTTTTTGAAAAATCCTATGAAGCCCGTTCGCAAAGTTGTCTTCCCGGTCAACGGTCTCGGCACCCGTTTCCTTCCCGCCACCAAGGCCATGCCGAAGGAGATGCTCCCGGTCGTTGACAAGCCGCTGATCCAGTATGCCCTTGAGGAGGCCGCGGCCGCCGGCATCACGGAGATGATCTTCGTCACGGGCCGCAACAAGCGCGCCATCGAGGACCACTTCGACACCTACGCCGAGCTTGAGCGCGAGCTCGAGACGAAGGGCAAGAACGAGCTCCTCGAGATCGTCCGCGAGATCGTCCCGCCCGGAGTCCGCTGCATCTACATCCGCCAGCCGCAGCCGCTCGGCCTCGGCCACGCGGTTCTCTGCGCCAAGCCCGTCGTCGAGGACTCGCCCTTCGCCGTCATCCTCGCCGATGACCTGATGGACGCCAAGACCTCCACGATCGGCCAGCTCATCGACGCCCGCACCGCCCAGGGCGGCGGCTCGGTGCTCGCCGTCCAGGACGTCGCTCCCGAGGAGACGAAGAAGTACGGCATCGTGAGCGTTGACGACGCGACCCAGAACACCTCGCGTCTGCGCGGCATCGTCGAGAAGCCCGATCCGAGCGTCGCCCCGTCGCGCCTCGCCGTCATCGGCCGCTATGTGTTCGAACCCGAGATCTTCGACCACCTCGAGAAGCTCACCGCGGGCGTGGGCGGCGAGATCCAGCTCACCGACGGCATCGCCACGATGCTGAACGAATCCCCGGCCTACGCGCACCGCTTCGAGGGCACGCGCTTTGACTGCGGCAGCAAGCAGGGCTTCCTTGACGCCACGGTGCACTTCGCGCGCAAGCGCGGCTTCCGCATCGGCTGATACGCGCCTCAGAGCCTGAAGTAAAGGAAGGGCCGTCCATGGGTGACCACGGGCGGCCTTGTCGTATTTGTGGTCGGCGACCGCATGTACAGGAAGAGAAAGGTGAGTGCAAGGAACATTCTTCTATAATCTTCCAAATCTTTTACTTATGCTTAGAAGATAGAAGAAAACCGGGAGAGCACGATGACTGAGACGACGCAGCCCTGGGGGCGACATGAGTCCGAAAGAGTTGAGTTCAAGCAGGCTTGGTCGGACACAGCCCAGAAGACGATGATCGCTTTTGCCAATACCTACGGTGGCACCATCTACTTTGGTGTTGATAATGACGGCAAAGGCGTAGGCGTGGAAGACTTCGACAGGATAGAACGCACCGTCTTTACGTTCGCACGAAACGGTGTCGAGCCTGACATGAGCAGCCTGATTCGCGTGAAGCCGATTGCCCTGCCTGATGGCAAAACAGTCGCGGCCGTTCAGGTGTTGCTTGGCGATGACCGCCCCTACGCTTTCAAAAACAAGAACTGGACCAACGGCGGCGTTTTCATACGGGTCGGCTCATCGTCTCTCCAGGCAGAGCGCTCCGAGATCATGGGCATGGCGAAGGATTTGATTCCCTGGGAAGAGCGCATAGCCCGCTTTCAGGATCTGACTTTCGAAGAAGCTCGCCGCATCTGCCAGACACGGGCCGTGCCATTTTCAGAAGCGAACTTTGTGGGCTATGGCATTGCGGACACCTATGGACGCTTCACGAATTTCGGCTTGCTCCTCTCTGACCAGAACCGGGAACACATCAAGATCAGCGAGTTTCTTGGCGAGGACGACCGTTACTCTGGCGGACCTGAACTCAAGGGATCGATCCTGAAGCAGCGCGAGGATGCCCTGAAGATTCTGGAACAGAACAACCTGCCGCGCAGCACTAAAACGACAGACGGGGAAGAGCGTATAGATGTCAACCCTTGGCCGCCCGTCGCCGTTCGTGAGGCGCTCACGAATTGCATCGTTCATCGCGATTTCAACATTGATCTGCCGTCTCCCACCACGGTGAATATCTTTGCCGATCGGATGGTTTTCCAGACCGTTGCGACACTTCCAGCGGGTCTGACGATCGAGGATCTGTACCAGGACGGCTTCTCATTCTGCAGGAACCGCTTTCTTTCCGAGCTTTTCCTGCGCCTGCGCTGGATGGAAAAAGCGGGGAGCGGTTTCGCCGATATATTCGCGGGCTATGAAGAATCTTTCTTGAAGCCGTCGTGCGCGTGCTCGACGCGAATTTTCAAGATCACGCTACCGAAGCTGCAAAAATCGCCCACTCTGAACGAAAAAGTTGCGGCGCTGATACGTGAGTACGGGTCTCTCAGCCCCAAGGAACTTCAGGGGAAAGTGAACGTCCCACGCTCCACTCTCAACAAGGCCCTGAAGGAACTGGTCGACTCGAAGATGATCCTTCGGACAGGTGCCGGCAGAAGCACCTGCTACATCCCTGGGAAGAACTCATAGCAGGACGAGGATGGTGTAGGCGGGTCCTGAACACGGCTCAGGGTTCGAGCAGCTCGAAGGTGACGTCCGTGTCGCCCGTGCGCGCGAAGATCTCGACGCCCTTGTCGATGCGCCCGACCTTCTGCATGGAGCTGATCACCTCTCCGTTCTGGCGGTACATGATCACGAAGCTCTTCATCGGCAGCCAGTACGTGATGTCGCCCACCTCGTAGCCGCTCGTGCCGGCCTCCTCGGCGGGCAGGCCCTTCCTCAGGTTGTGGCACATCTCGCGCGCGAAGAGATCCTTCATGTGAAGCGTGAGCGGCAGACGCGCCGCGAAGGCGCGCGCCGTGGCGTTGTCGAGGAGCGTCGCCGTGAGCGTGTGACCAGCGGCGGTCACCCTGAGGCGTATGGGCTCGGCGGCCTGCGCCGAACCCGCGCCGCCCGCAAAGGAGACGGCGGAGAGAAGGACGAGGGGAAGAATGCGGAAATTCATGATCGGGGCTCCATAGAGGAAAATTGCCTGAAACTGAGCATATTTCCGCGGGCCCCCGTGAGTTAAGGGCGGAACCGGGCAATTGACTGCCCGATTCTGCCCGGTAAATCTGACTTTCCCCTCCTTATCCGGCCAGGATTCCGGCGAGCCACTCGTCGAGCCTCCTGCCCGTCGCCGCGGCGTGATCCCGCTGGTAGGCGCGGCCGTCGGGCGGCTCGGGGCCGCTCCCCGTGTCGTAGGTGCCCCTGAAGGTGATGGGCCCGCGAACTTCGCGTTCCTCGCCTGTGCGCGCAGCTCCTCCTCGAAGAGGTGCCCGTCGCCCGCGCAGGTGTTGAAGCCGGCGACCCGGGCGCCATGGAAGTCGACGCGGTCGAGGAACGCCATCACGGGCGTGGCGAGTCCGTACCACCAGGCGGGGCTCCCGACGAAGACGAGGTCGTACTTCGAGAGGTCAGGCAGCTGCCCCTTGATTGCGGGGAAGTCGCGCTCCTCGCGCTCGCGCTTAGCGTCCTGGGAGATCTTCGGGCGCTCGCGGCCGTAGAAGCGCTCGGGGACGATCTCGAAGGTGTCCGCGCCCGTGCGTTCCGCGATCATCTCGCCGATCGCGGCGGTGTTGCCGGACTTCGAGTACCAGACGACGAGAACCCTCGGGCGGTAGGCCGCGGAGGAGAGTGCGGGGGAGAGGAGAGCGCCCGCGAAGGCGCCGCAGAGCAGTGCGCGTCGCTTCATGGCAGTGGTCTCCATCACTTGATCAGTTCGAACTTCACGTCCACGTCGCCCGTGCGGTTGAAGACCTCGACGCCCTTGTCGATGCGGCCGAGCTTCTGCAGGCTTGAGATCACCTCGCCGTTCTGGCCGTACATGATCACGAAGCTGTGGCGCGGGGTCCAGTAGACGATGTCGCCCACGTCGTAGCCGCTCGTCGTCACCTCCTCGGCGGGCAGTGCCTCGCGGAAGCGGTAGCACATCTCGCGGCCGTAGAGATCCATCATCGGCAGCGTCAGCGGGAGCTTCGCCGCAAAGGCGCGCGAGGTGGCGTTGTTCTCGAGCGTGGCGGTCATGACATGTTCGCCCGCGGTGAGGCGGATTTTGATCGGTTCGGCCGATGCGGCGCCGCAGGCAAGCGTGATCGCGGACATCAGGACGGCGGAAAGGGCAAGCTTCCTCATGGGACTCTCCTTCAGAAGGAAATCGGTTCATCTGTTGAGGGTCAGTTTATGTTCGAGCCCGGCAGGAAAAGGCAGGAAAGGCGTCAGATATCTGCTGAATCCTCGCAGAGTGCGAGCCAAAAAGAAAACCCGCGCCCGTGCGGGACGGGAGCGGGTTCCATTCCGGCGGCGGCACCGGATCAGGCGCCGCGGACCTTTTTGAGGAGCGCCGTCGTCGAGCGCTGGTGCTCGAAGGTGATCGTCACGCATTTGCCGCCCCATTCGGCGGCGAGCTTCGCCTCGGGCAGGTCCTCGATGCGGTAGTCGCCGCCCTTCACGTAGATCTCGGGACGCGCGAGGGCGAGGGGTTTGAGCGGCACCTTCTCGGGGAAGACGACGACGAGGCTCACGCTCTCGAGCGCGGCGAGCACCGCGGCGCGGTCGGCCTCGGTGTTGACGGGGCGGTCGTCGCCCTTGCCGAGCATCTTCACGGAGGCGTCGCTGTTGACGGCCACGACGAGGCTCGCGCCGAGCGCACGGGCCTGGGCGAGGTAGGTGACGTGCCCGCGGTGCAGGATGTCAAAGACGCCGTTCGTGAAGACGACGGGCTTCGGGAGCTCGGCCGCGCGGCGGGCGAGGTCCTCCATCGAGCAGATCTTGTTTTCAAAGGCGGGGGGCGGGCAGCGGGTGCTCATCGAAAGGACTCCGGGGATGCTTGGGGCGACGGGCCGCAGGTGTTCCCCGGGCCCGGTGTTCCTGAATTTTAGAGGGCGAAGAAAATCCCGGTCACGCAGTTCGGCATGCCGGGATTCTCGGATTGTTTTAGCGGCGGTCTCAGCCCGCGGCGAACTCGCGGAACCAGTCCGACTTCACTGCGGTGAGGAGGTCGCGCTCGACGCGCGTCGCCTCGGGGACGGGAGCGGGAACTTCCTTTCCGTCCGTGCCGAGGAGCACGCACTCGGGCAGACCCGCGCGTAAGCCGGAAACGCAGTCGCGCTGCTTGTCCCCGAAGAGGATGGAGCGCGAGAGGTCGATCCCGAGCGCCTTCGCGGAGTCGAGGATCATGCCCGGGAGCGGCTTGCGGCAGGTGCATTCGCACCGGTAGCGGTCAATGGCGTTGACCGGATGGTGCGGGCAGAAGCGCACGTCGGCGACAGGGGCGCCGGCGCGGGCGAGCTCCGCGGTCATCCAGTCGTTGAGCTTGTGGAAGTCGTCCTCGGTGTAGTACCCGCGGCCGATGCCCGACTGGTTCGTGACGATGACGAGCGCGAACCTTGCTTCGTGGAGGATCCGGAGGGCCTCGACGGCCCCCGGAACCCACTCGAAGTCCTCGCGCTTGTGCACGTAGGCGCGGTCAAGGTTGATCACGCCGTCGCGGTCAAGGAAGGCGGCTCTCACGATCACTCAACCGTCGGGAACTGCTCGAGCAGCGCGCGCATGTACTCGGACGTGCCCTCCTTGACGGTGCGGAACTCGACGTCGCAGCCGCCCTTGCGCAGGTTCGTGAGGTTGGCGCGCGTGAAGGCCTGGTACTTGCCCTTCAGCGCCTCCGGGAACGGGATGTACTCGAGCTCACCCGAGGCGACGGTCTCTTCAAGCGTGAGCTCGCCCTTGCCCTCGCTCTGGCGGATCGTGTTGATCACGGCGAGCGAGACGTTGTTGAAGGGCTCGGCGCGGCCC
>NZ_JAUNSF010000043.1 GCF_030539355.1 Sutterella sp. | reverse complement strand
AATGGCGGCCGGGCGGTACACGTCGCAGGAGACCGTGAGGACCTTTTTCTTCTGGTCGTTGATGAGCCAGCGGGCGAGCTTGCCGGCGGTGGTCGTCTTGCCCGCGCCCTGCAGGCCCGCGAGCAGGATGATCGCCGGGGGCTGGACGCGGAAGTTGAGCTCGCGCTCGCGCGGCTCGAGGTCGCCGCCGATGATCGCCGTGAGCTCGCGCTGCACGACGCCCACGAGCGCCTGGCCGGGATTGAGGTTGCCGACCACCTCCTCGCCCATCGCCTTTTCCTTGATGCGGGCAAGGACCTCCTTCACCACGGGGAGGGCAACGTCGGCCTCAAGGAGCGCCAGACGCACCTCGCGGAGCATCTCCTTGGTGTTGGCTTCGGTGAGGCGCGCCTGACCGCGCATGGTCTTGACGATCTTGGAAAGTCGCTGGCTGAGTGAATCGAGCATGGGTGTCTTGGTGTGACCGATCTGAGGTCGCTGATTGGCGGCGCTGAGCGGCGGGCGCCGAAGAGGGAATCTCTATTCAGCGCTCAGTAAGGCTCGGCCTTAAAATGATCTGACGCTGACCGTGACTCCTGCGGGGGCTCCGTCAACACGGATTTCCCGTCCGCCCCGAAGGGGGAGGCAAGGAGGTGGTCAGAGGTGAACACGTTATTTTAGAGAAGAGCCGGGAGCGGTGCGTCCGTTCCGGGTGACCCGCGGGGAGGCGGGCGGTGCGGACATGCGAGTCCCCGCTGCAAGTCCCGTGAGGCGAATCTCTTCTCGGCAAAAGAAGGCGGAAGCTTCCTCAAATGTCAGTTCAACTCATCTTCACCGGCCTCGCCGCGCTCCTTTACCTCGCGGCCGGCATCGCGATCGTGACCGCCATGAAGAAGGGCGCCGACGCGCGCGCGTCGTCGCTGATCCGCTGGCCGGTCCTGCTCGGTCTCATCATGCACGGCCTCGCCATCCAGGGCGAGATGTTCCAGCCCGAGTCCGTGCACTTCGGCTTCGGCTACGCCGTCTCGGTGATGTTCTTCTTCGCCGTGATCATCCTGCTTATTGAGTCCTGGGTGCACAGGCTCCACGCGCAGTTCGGCATCGTGCTGATCGCGGCGGCCTTCGGCGCGGTCTTCCCGGCTATCTTCCAGGGCAGCGCCGTCGCCGCGTCCGGCTGGACCGCGCTCTTCCGCTGGCACCTTCTCACGGCGCTCGCCGCCTACAGCTTCATGGTGATCGCCCTCGTGCACGCGATCCTGATGTCGATCCAGAACCGGCAGCTCAAGTCCCCCGGCACCGCGAACGGCTTCATTGACTCGCTCCCCGGCTTGATCGTCATGGAGCGCATCTTCTTCCGCATCGTCGGCTGCGGGTTCGTCCTCCTCACGCTCGTCCTCATCATGGGCGCGTGGGTGACGAAGGAGGCCTACGGCGTCTTCTTCCAGTTCGACCACAAGATGATTCTCACGTGGATCTCGTGGATCATCTTCGGCGTGCTGCTTCTCGGCCGCTGGCTCGCGGGCTGGCGCGCCCGCACGGCGCTCCGCCTCTTCTGGGCCGGCTTCATCGTCTTCGTGGTCGCCTACTTCTGCTACAGCTTCATCGTTGAAGTCTTCCTCTGAGGGAGCGTTGAATGAGCAGGATTCTTTTCTTTCTCGGCATCTTCGCCGTCATCGCGATCTGCTGGACGCTCTCGCGCAAGAAGCAGGAGCTCTCGATCAAGGAGCGTGACGAGCTCGAGGAGCTGCGCCGCAACGAGCGCGGCCGCAAGAACGCGGCCGCGGTGATCGGCGAGCCGATGGAGAAGTGCGAGGAGTGCGGGCTCTACATCCCGAAGCGCGACGTCGTGCGCCGCGGCTCCCACACCTACTGCTCGGCTCGCTGCCGCGACGCGGCCGCCAAACGTGAATAAAGCGAGCAAATGACCTCATACGAGGAAGGGTGGCTCCCGGGCCTCAGGCACCGCGAGAGCCCCCACCGTGACGAAAGACCCGCCGGCGACGCGGGTCTTGTCACACTTGCCGTCGTGCACTTCATTTCGCTCCCTGCGGGCGAGTTCGGCGGTCCCGCCGTCGACGACCTCTTCATGGGGACGCTCGACACCGCGAAGCCGGGCGAGGAGACGCTCGGCGACCTCATGGGCCTGCGCGTCTCGTCGCACTTCCTCATCCGCCGCACGGGCGAGACGATCCAGTACGTGAACGTTTTTGACCGCGCCTGGCACGCGGGGCTCTCGAACTTCCGCGGCCGCAACGCCTGCAACGACTTCTCGGTCGGGATCGAGCTCGAGGGCACGGGCGAGGTGCCCTTTGAAGACGTGCAGTACGCGGCGCTCGGGAGCCTGATGAGGCGCCTCGGGGAAATGCTCCCGATCACTCACGTCACCGGCCACGAGACGATCGCGCCGGGCCGCAAGAGCGATCCGGGTCCCTTCTTTGACTGGGAGCGGCTCCGCGGGATGCTCCCCGCCCGGATGCAGCTCGCCATCGCGCCCGGGGACTGCGACCGAGGGATGCTCGCGCGCCGCATTGAGGAACTCACGCGGGCGGCGCAGGGCAGCTGAAGAACCGCCCGGAAGACACGGCCCGATTTGTCTCAAACATTAAAGACGATTCCGGTGCGGGGACCCGCTGCGGCATAATCAATAGTTGCACCCGGTCAGGGACCGCCGTCCGCCATTCTTTCGAGACTTTTCCATGCTCGCTTCCGCTCTGCACTTCATCTTCGGCATC
Organism: Sutterella sp.; assembly: GCF_030539355.1. GTDB lineage: Bacteria > Pseudomonadota > Gammaproteobacteria > Burkholderiales > Burkholderiaceae_F > Sutterella. The sequence goes on along the minus strand of NZ_JAUNSF010000043.1, from coordinate 20,006 downwards.
GTCTTCGGCTTTTTCGGAGCGATTCTTCTGCTGCGGGCCTGGCTCTACTACTGGGCGCTCTCGCCCCGTCATCCGCTCTGCCAGCTCTGCAAGCAGATGAGCGACTGGCTCGTGGGACCGCTCTCGAAGACCTTCAAGTCGAAGGGCGGCGTGGACTGGGCGTGCCTTGTCGCGGCGCTTCTCACCGCGGTGATCGCCGTGGTGGTGAACCGCACGATCGGCTACGGCTTCACGACCCCCGTGGCGCTCATCATCGCGCCCTTCGCGATGGTCGCCCGCTGGGCGCTCGAGATGATCTCCTGGGGCACGATCATCTGGTGCGTGATGACCTGGACGAACCGCGAGCACATGATGACCTACACGCTCGCGATGCTGCTTGACCCCTTCATGCGCCCGATCCGCCGCGTCGTGCCGACTTTCAAGGGCTTTGACTTCGCGCCGCTCATTCTCGTCGTGGTCGCGAACCTCCTGCTGATGATCGCCATTCCGCTCTCGCGCGGGTTCTTCTACTTTTAACGAATAAAACCCGTCCCCCGACAGAACGAAGGCCGCCCGTCAAATTCGAGCGGCCTTTGATCTTTTGAGGAAGTCAGAATGACGCCTCAGAAGGGCGCCTCGCCCCAGACCGAGGCGTAGTCGCGGCGGGCAGTTTCCAGATCAAGCTGATAGTCCTGCGCCGTGGCGGCGGCCACCTTGTGCGCGGACGCGACCGCGCCGAGCCGGGCGGACTCAAGGAGCGAGAGTCCCATGGAGAGTCCGGCCAGAAGCCCGCCCCTCATCGCGTCGCCCGCGCCCACGGCGCTCACGGCTTTGACGGGGACGGTCTCGATGAACTGCGGCGTCGCTGTGCCGGCTTCAAGGAGCTCTGCGCCCTTTTTGCCGAGGGTGCGCAGCACGAATTTTCCCTTCGCGGCGATCGCAGCCGGGGAGAGACCCGTGGCGGCTTCGAAGAGCTGCGACTCGTACTCCGAGTAGGCGATGCCGATGCTGCCCATGAGGATCTCGGTGAGCTCGCGCCCCGAGAAGAGCGGGAGCTCCTGCCCGACGTCGAAGATGTACGGGACGCCGCGCTCTGTGCAGGCTTTCGCCGCGTGGAGCGTGGTGGCGCGGCCGCCCGGCGAGAGGATCGCCACCGTCGGGCGCACTTTCTCTCCGTCGATCACGGGCCAGGGAACCTCGGGCGTGCGCTCCGTCGCACCGGGGTGGAAGGCGCCGAGCTGGCAGCCGTTCGCGTCGGTGAGGATGAAGCACTGCGCGGTATAGGCGTCCTCAAGCTTTGCGATTCCGTCGGTGCGGATTCCCATCGAGCGGAAGCGCTCAAGGTACGCGTCGCCGTCCGTGCCCACGGCGCCCCAGAGGACGGGGTCGCCCCCGAGGCGCTTCATGGAGACGGCGATGTTCGCCGCGCATCCGCCGAAGTCGCGGCGCATGCCGCGGGCGAGGAAGGTTGTGTTGAGGTTCGCGAGGTTGGTTTCGACGAACTGACGCGCGAAGGTGCCCTCATGCGAGAGCACCGTGTCGTAGGCGATCGAACCGGTGAGCAGGACGCTCATCGGCCGTTGTCCGAGGCGAGCGGGCGGATGGAGACGCCGGCGGCGTCATGCGCGAGCTCGATCTTGAAGTCGATCATCGTCTCGGTCGACTCGCCCGCCGGAAGAACCGCGGGCTTCTGCGGGAAGCCGTAGTCGACGGGATCGAGAACGCGCGAGGCGATCGTGTCGCCCGCCGGGTCAAGGAGCTTCACCTCGAGCGACGGCAGCTGCTGCGGGTGCTCGGAGGTGTTCGTGAGACGCATGCGGACGGCGGGACTCTTCAGGCCCTTCTCTTGGTCGGGCTCGAGCGAGCCCTCGGCGCGGAAGGCCTTGGCGTTCGTCCAGTAGAACTGCGGGCAGGGAACCTGCGTGCAGACCTTCTCGTAGACCGGACGCAGGAACGGAGCCTGGGCGAGCACGAACTGGTGCATCAGCAGGAACCCGGAGGCCAGCGCCACGAGGAAGCAGAGGAAGCCGAAGATGAGGAGCAGGAACGCCTTCGCACCGGAGCGCTTCGTGACGTAGAGCGCGGGGCGCGGGGCCGCCGAGACCTGCTCGACGGGCTGGGCGCTCGCGACGAGCGCGTCCTTCTCGGCCTCGGCCTGCGCCGCGCGCGTGGCCTTCTCCTCGGCGAGGAGGGCGTTGAGCTTCTCCTCGGCGACGTCGACGTGCTTCGCCTCCTCGGCGGTGAAGGTCTTGCTGCAGGCGCCGCAGCGGTACTGCGGAGCGGGTTCGGTGAGTCGCCAGAGGGCGTCGCAGTGCGGGCAGCGAAGAATTCGGACCATCTTGCTTTTCTCCGGAAATCAGTTCTGACGGCTGCCGGCGAGGCAGACCCAGCCCGAGTCCTCACGCCAGACCGAGAGCGGCAGCGTCGGATCGGCGGCCGCGTAGGCGGCGATCACCTCGTCGGCCTGGCGGGCGAGGACGCCCGAGAGGACGAGCCTGCCGCCCGGGGCGACGCGGCCGAGCAGCGCGGGAGCGAGGAGCTTGAGCGGGTTGGCGAGGATGTTCGCCACGACCACCGAGAAGCGGCCCTCGGGCATCGCGTCGGGGAGGTGGAAGTCAGCCTGCGCGCCGTTCGTCGAGGCATTGTCGCGCGCGGCCTCGACGGCCTGCGGGTCGATGTCGGTGCCGGTGACGCGGCCGGCGCCGAGCATCTTCGCGCCGATCGCGAGAATGCCCGTGCCGCAGCCGTAGTCGAGGACCGAGTCATGGGCGTGAAGGTTCTCGTCGAGCCAGTTGAGGCAGAGGCGCGTCGTCGGGTGCGAGCCCGTGCCGAACGCCACGCCCGGGTCGAGGCGCATGATGAGCGCGTCGGGCTCCGGCGGCTCGCTCCACGAGGGAACGATCCAGAGGCGGGGCGAGACGTGCGCGGGCTGGAACTGGGCCTGCGTGATGCGCACCCAGTCCTGGTCCTCGACGTCCGAGGTCTCGAGGAGTTCCGGCGCGTCACAGCCCGCCTGCGCGACGGCGGCGGCGAGCGCACCCTGGAAGTCGAAGCCGTCGGCCGTGAGAATCGAGATGATCGAGCGCGGCCAGGCCTGGGTCTGGGGCTCGAGGCCCGGTTCGCCGTAGAGCGGCTGCTCGTCGGTGCTGTCGGCATCGGCGTCCTCAAGGGCCGCGGAAAGCACGCCTGCGTCAAGGAGCAGGTCGGAGAGTTCCTCGGCCGAGCGCTGGTCGGCGAGGATTCGGTATTCACGCATGACTGGAGGTTCTCTTCTGAGGAGGGAACGTAAAAAAGGAAGCGGAAACCGTCCTGCGATTTCCGCTTCCCGTGGATTTTAAGGTAACTCGGGGCTGAGGATCAGGCGCGGCTGACCTCGCGCGCGTGGAGCATCTCCTCGAGGTAGTGGATGCTCGTGCCGCCGCGGGCGAAACGCTCGTCGGCAAGCAGCAGCCTGTGGAGCTTCACGTTCGTCTTGATGCCCTCGCAGGCGAACTCGGAGAGCGCGACGCGCATGCGGGCGATCGCCTGCTCGCGGGTGTCGCCGTAGGCGATGAGCTTGCCGATCATGCTGTCGTAGTAGGGCGGAACGGTGTAGCCCGCGAAGACGTGCGTGTCGATGCGGATGCCGGGGCCGCCCGGCAGGTGCCAGGCCGTGACCTTGCCCGGGCAGGGCGTGAACTTGAACGGATCCTCGGCGTTGATGCGGCACTCGATCGCGTGGCCGTGGAACTCGATGTCGCGCTGCTTGTAGCGCAGGCGCTCGCCGGCGGCGATGCGGATCTGCTCGCAGACGATGTCGACGCCCGAGATAAGCTCGCTGACGGGGTGCTCGACCTGCACGCGGGTGTTCATCTCGATGAAGTAGAACTCGCCGTTCTCGTAGAGGAACTCGAACGTGCCGGCGCCGCGGTAGCCGATGCGGCGGCAGGCCTCCACGCAGCGGCTGCCGAGTCGCTCGATCGAGCGGCGCGGAATGCCGAAGGCGGGCGCCTCCTCGAGGACCTTCTGGTTGCGGCGCTGCATGGAGCAGTCGCGCTCGCCCAAGTAGATCGCGTTCTGGAAGTTGTCCGAGAGAACCTGGATCTCGATGTGGCGCGGGTTCTCGAGGAATTTCTCCATGTAGACGGTCGGGTTGCCGAAGGCGACGCGGGCCTCCTCGCGGGTCATCGAGACCGAGGTGAGAAGCGCGGCCTCCGTGCGCACGACGCGCATGCCGCGGCCGCCGCCGCCGCCCGAGGCCTTGATGATGATCGGGTAGCCGATCTCGCGGGCGATGCGCAGGATTTCCTGCGGATCCTCGGAGAGCGCGCCGTCGGAGCCGGGTACGCAGGGCACGCCCGCGTCACGCATGGCCTTCTTCGCGCTAACCTTGTCGCCCATCAGGCGGATGCTCTCGGCGCGCGGGCCGATGAAGGCGAAGCCGGAGCGCTCCACCTGCTCGGCGAAGTCCGCGTTCTCGGAGAGGAAGCCGTAGCCGGGGTGGATGGCCTCGGCGTCCGTCACCTCCGCGGCGGAAATGATGGCGGGAATGTTGAGATAGGAGAGCGTGGACGAGGCAGGTCCGATGCAGACGCTTTCGTCGGCAAGTCGGACGTACTTGGCATCCGCGTCGGCCGTCGAGTGCACGGCCACGGTCTTGATGCCCATCTCACGGCAGGCGCGCTGAATACGCAGCGCGATCTCGCCGCGGTTGGCAATGAGGACTTTTCCAAACATTCTTTTCCCGCTGTGGGTTGATCTTTAGCCGAGGATGACGAGGGGCTGACCGAATTCGACCGGCTGGCCGTTCTCGGCGGCGAACGCCTTGACGACGCCGTCCTTGTCGGACTCAACCTCGTTGAGGAGCTTCATGGCCTCGATGATGCCGATCACCTGGCCCTTCTTGACGTGGTCGCCCACCTCGATGAAGGGAGCGGCGCCGGGCGAGGGGGCACGGTAGAAAGTGCCCACCATGGGGCTGGTGATCGCCTCGGAGGAAGCGCCCTCGGCCTGCGGGGCGACGGGCGCGGGAGCGGCCGCGGGGGCGGGCGCAGGCGCCGGAGCGGGAGCCGCGACCGGGGCGGGCGCGATGGCGATCGTGCTCTGAAGGGGCTGCGCGGGCGCGTTCGTACGGTTGACGATGCGCACGTGGTCTTCACCTTCGGTGATCTCGAGCTCGGCAACGCCGCTTTCGCTCACGAGGTCAATCAGTGTCTTGAGTTTACGCAGATCCATGGATGTTCAGAGATGTGGGTTTCAGAGTACGGGCAGGGCGGCAGGAAGCACTTGCCGCCCGCAGGGCTCCGCAGTGTATTGGGGAGGCGAAAATTCCGCAAGCGCGGCCTTCTCGCTCTTTACTCCGCTCATCAGCGGACAATTCAGCGCAATTCTGCGCATTCTCCCTGCATCTTGTCAAAGGGTTTCTTTGCGCCAGGAGTGCCTTTTCTGATGTCAACTGCCGTCAACTGCTCTGAAAAGCCTTCCGTCTGCGCTCTTTTCCCCGGAGTAGGGAAGCCGGGGCAAACGACACCGCCTCCCCCGGGGAGGCGGAAATGTCTTTGGCGCAAGTTTAGAGAGCGGACGAGCGCTTTGGATGCCGGAAATGGGCTAATCCTGTGCTACGAAAAAGGATGAGGCGGTAGTAGTTCTCATCTCGTCCAAAAGTGCGGAAACCCCCTGTGCCCCAAGGGATCCGGAGGATTCGAGCGCCGTCTGCGTCTCGTCGGGCGCCTCATCCGCGGGAAGAGGCGCGTGGGGCGGGGCAACGCGGACGAGGAGCGTCTCGCCTGCGACCGAGGTCGCGATCGTGATCACATCCCTGCGGACGCCGCCGCTCCCGGAGTTCCTCAGGCGCATGAAGCGCGTGGGCCAGGGGGTGTCAAAAGACTCCGCCTCGAGTCCGGCCGAGAGGAGAGTGATGGCTGCTTCCTTTTCTCCCATCGCGCGGGTGACGAGCTCGACGGGCGAGCGCTCGGTCGCCTCGCCCGAGAGCACGACGCCGATGAGTCTCAAGTCGAGCTCAGGCACGCGGCGCATGAGCTCGAGCGCCGCCCGGCGTTTCTCAAAGAGCACCCGCGCATGCGCCTCGGGCGAGAAGAGCGCGAACCAGCGGCGGATCTCGCGGGCGACCGCCTCCGCGTCAGGCACGGCACCCGTGGCTGTGCGCGCGTCCGCGAAGGCGCTCTTCCAACTCGCGCTCTCGGCGGCGATGAGTCGTGCGGCAAGCGCGGCGGCCTCTGCCGCGGCGCGCGTTCCGGCGGGGGCGGAATTCTTCGGCATGTGGGTTCCTCACAGGTCTCGGAAAAGGTTCGGGCACTCATTCTAGGGCGGTCGCTTTGGTATCTGATCATGTCAGGCGTCAGAGGAGTCACTTGCCGGACCTCCGTTCCGTGTGCGGATGGGCGACAATGCCCGTTCGTGAAAAGAATTCATCCGGGCGGCGCGGCACCTCAGGTGAGAAGCGCACCGTCCAGTTCAGAAGAAGACAAGCGTCATGCACATTCATATCCTCGGTATCTGCGGAACCTTCATGGGCGGCGTCGCGCAGCTCGCGCGCGCGGCCGGCCATCGTGTGAGCGGCTGCGACCTCAACGTCTATCCCCCGATGAGCACCGCGCTCGCCGCGAACGGCATCGAGATCATCAAGGGCTGGGGCGCCGAGCAGATCGACCTCAAACCCGACCTCTGGGTCGTGGGCAATGCCGTCTCCCGCGGCAATCCGCTTATCGAGGCGATCCTCAACGCGGGGCTCCCGTACATCTCGGGCCCGCAGTGGATGAGTGAGAACATCCTGCAGGGCCGTCCCGTGCTCGCCGTCGCGGGCACGCACGGCAAGACCACGACGACCTCGATGCTCACGTGGATCCTCAAGGAAGCCGGCCTCAACCCGGGGTTCCTCATCGGCGGCGTCCCCCGCTGGGGCGACAAGACCGCGGAGCTGGGCGACCCGAAGGCCCCCTTCGTGATCGAGGCCGACGAGTACGACACGGCCTTCTGCGACAAGCGCAGCAAGTTCGTGCACTACCGTCCGCGCGTCGCGATCCTCAACAACCTCGAGTACGACCACGCGGACATCTTCCCCTCGCTTGAGGCCATTGAGATCCAGTTCCACCATCTCGTGCGCACGATCCCCTCGGAGGGCACGATCATCGCGAACGCGAAGAGCCCGGCTCTGGACCGCGCGCTCGCGCGCGGCTGCTGGTCGAGGCTCGAGCGCTTCGACGCGGAGCCCGGCACCCCCGCGGGGTGGACGCTCTCCGAGGACGGCACGGCCTCCTTCGAGGGCAAGGAGATCGGGAAAATCGAGATCGGCATGCCGGGGCGCTACAACGAACTCAATGCCCTCGCGGCCGTCGCCGCGGCCCGCGCGATCGGCGTCGATCCGCAGAAGTCGCTCGCCGCGCTCGCCACCTTCCCCGGCGTGCGCCGCCGTCAGGAGGTGAGGGGAGAGGCCGACGGCTGCACCGTGATCGATGACTTCGCGCACCATCCGACGGCGATCCGCGAGACGCTCGGCGCGGTGAAGGCGAAGTACCCGGGCCGCCGGATCCTCGCGATCCTCGAGCCCCGCACCTCCACGATGAAGCTCGGCACGATGAAGGGCGAGCTCGCCGGGGCGCTCGCCGCCGCGGACGAGGTTTTCTGCTACGCCGGCGCGGGCGTGCGCTGGGAGCCCGGTGAGGCGCTCGCGGCGCTCGGCCCCAAGGCCCGCGTCACGCACGACTTCGAGGTGCTCATGAAGGACATCCTCGCCGAGGCGAAGCCGGGCGACGTGCTTCTCTGCATGAGCAACGGCGGCTTCGGCGGCATCCACGGCAGGCTTCTTGAAGGCCTGAAGGCTCGCGAATGACCGGTCCCGTCACTCGTCTGATCTACGTCCACGGCTTTCTCTCGTCGCCCGCCTCGGGAAAGGCGCAGCTCCTGCGCGGTCTCTGCGCGGCCGAGGGGTGGACGTTCGAGGCGCCGGACCTCAATCTCGCGCCCAGGGACGTCGACCGGCTGCTCAGCGACCGCATCGCGGCACTCACGCCGGAGGAGCGGAAGCGCACCTTCATCGTGGGCTCGAGCCTCGGTGGCTTCTACGGTCTCAGGCTCGCGCGCCGCTTCGGGCTTGCCGCGGCGGTCGTGAACCCCTGTCTCAACCCATGGGACCTGATTCCGGGGCAGACGGGCGAGCGGCAGATCTACGGCACGGACCGGTTCGTGACGGTTTTGCCAGAGTACGCCGACGACCTGCGTGCGCTCGCGGCAGAGGTGCCACCGGCGCCCGATCCCGCGGAGAGCGCGCTCGTGCTTCTCTCCACCGAGGACGAGGTGCTCGACTGGCGGCTCGCCGACCGCGCGCTCGCGCAGTGCCCGAAGTTGATCAGCACGGGCGACGAGCACCGCATGGCGCGGTTCGAGGCCTATCTGCCGGCGGTCGCGGGGTTCTTCCGGGGATTCCTCGCTGAAGAAGCGCAGGGGGTTTCTTCCGATAGTGCAAAATAGCGGCCTCGCAGAAAAAACGCAGAGACCGGCGGAATGCCGGCCAAGTGAACAGAACAACAGCCAAGACGAAGATAAAGAAGACGAAGACATGAATCTCTATTTTGAGGAAGACGGCGCCTTCAAGGCCGGCACGGTGCTCGGACAGGCGGGCAGCGCCTATCAGGTTGAACTCACGACCGGGCGCAGAACGAAGATCAAGGCGTCACATGTCTTTTTCTCCTTTGAGTCGCCCTCGGCGGCCGAGCTCATCGCGCGCATCCCGGAAGCGGCCGCGGAGCTCGACCCGGCCTTCCTCTGGGAGGCCGCGCCCGAGGGCGAGTTCGGCGCGGCGGACCTCGCCGCCGAGTACTGGGGCGATTCTGCGGGTCCCGTCGAGAAGGCGGCGCTCCTTGTGACGCTCCACGCCAATCCCGTCTACTTCTACCGCAAGGGCCGCGGTGTCTACCGCAAGGCCCCGGCGGACATCCTTGCCAAGGCCCTGGAGGCGCTCGAACGCAAGCGCCGTCAGGAGGAGCAGAAGAAGGCCTGGACCGCCGAGATGGTCGCGGGGAAGCTCCCCGAGCCGCTCGCGCGCCAGGCGCTCGCGCTCCTCGTCACCCCGGACCGCAATTCCATTGAATGGAAGGCGCTCTCGGACGCGGCCGCGGAGACGCGGCAGACGCCGCTCCGCCTCATGCTCGCTCTGGGCGGCATCGCTTCGCCCTGGCGCTGGCACGTCGACAGCTTCTACGCGCTCAACTTCCCGCGCGGCCGCGGGTTCCCGGACAATCTCCCCGAGCCCCCGCAGACCGACTGGGCGGAGCTCCCGCTCGCCGACGACGTCGATGCCTTCTCGATCGACGATTCCGAGACGACCGAGATCGATGACGCGACGAGCGTGAAGCACCTGGACGGCGGCATCACCCGCGTCGGCATCCACATCGCCGCGCCCGCGCTGATGATTGAGCGCGGCAGCCCCCTTGACGCCGTCGCGCAGGCCCGCATGAGCACCGTCTATGCGCCGGGCTTGAAGACCACGATGCTCCCGGAGAACTGGGTCGCGGCCGCCTCGCTCGACGAGGGCCGCGTCGTGCCCTGCCTCTCGCTCTACGCCTGGGTGAAGGACGACACGTTCTCGGTCGAGCGCACCGAGACGCGCCTTGAGCGCATCCGCATGAGCGCGAACCTGCGCTACGACAAGATCGACAGCCTCGTCACCGAGGAGGCGATTGAGGCGAATACGCTCGACATTCCGTATGCCCACGAGATCAGCTGGCTCTGGCACTTCGCGAAGCACCTGCAGCACGGCCGCGAGGAAGTGCGCGGCCGCCCCGAGCCCGTGGGCCGCGTCGACTGGTTCTTCGCGCTCGAGGGCGAGGGCGAGGACGCGAAGATCCACGTGAAGGGCCGCCGCCGCGGCGCGCCCCTGGACCTCCTCGTCGCCGAGATGATGATCTTCGCCAACAGCACCTGGGGCCTCTGGCTCGAGGAGCACTCGACGCCGGGCATCTACCGCTCGCAGCGCATGGGGCGCGTGCGCATGAGCACCTCGCCCGGGCCGCACGACGGCCTCGGCGTGCTGCGCTATGCGTGGAGCACGTCGCCTCTGCGCCGCTACGTCGACCTCGTCAACCAGCGCCAGATGATCACGGCGCTGCGCGGCGAACCGCCGGCCTACGCCCGCAACGACGTCGACCTCTTCGCGATCGTGAGCCAGTTCGAGAACATCCATGCGCTCTACGGCGACTTCCAGACCCGCATGGAGCGCTACTGGTCGCTGCGCTGGATCATCCAGGAGGGGCTCACCTCGATCGAGGCGATCATCGTGAAGGGCGACCTCGTGCGCATCGACGGGCTCCCCTTCATGCAGCGCGTGCCGGGGCTGCCCGAGGATCTGCCGCGCGGCCGCAAGGTCGAGCTCCGTATCCTCGGCTGCGACCTCGTGGATCTCGTGATGGACGCTCAGCTCGTGCGCGTGCTCGACGAGTCGCTCACGCCCGAGGAGGAGGAGGCTCTGGAGGAGGAACTCAATCAGGAACTCGAAGAGGCCGCGCCCGCCGAGACCCCGGAGACGCCTGAAGGCGCCGAAGCCGCTGAGGCGGCGGAGGGCGCTCCCGCCGCGGATGCCGCGCCTGTTGGATCCGCCGGCTGAAGTCTCCGCCATCAGGCTTAGGTATTTTGTAATAAACCCGTGGTAACCTCACGGGCGAATTCATGCGCCTGTCACAAATGATGACGGGCAACGCCGCCGCGCCCGGCTTCTCCGGAACGAACAGAGGAGAGGCCGGCCGTGTTTCTTCAACCCCCAAGCCGCAGGGACGATTCCGATGAGCCGCGAGGACGAATCCGGAAAGCTCGACGAAGAGGAAGAGAGCCAGCCGACGCTCGACTCCGACGAGGCGAGCCGCGCCCTTGCGAGGGTCCAGCAGATCCTTGACGAGGACGAGGACCGGGCGAGGGAGCTGAAGCGCGAGCGCGAGGATGACAGCGACGCGCGATTGATCACACCCGAGGCCGCGCAGGAACTGCGCGATGTCCTCGAGCCCCTGCACCCTGCGGACATCGCCTGGGTGCTCGAGGCGCTGCCGCTCGATGACCGTCTCGCGGTCTGGAATCAGGTCCAGAGCGAGTCGGACGGCGACATTCTTCTTGAGGTCAACGAGGGCGTCCGCGAGACCCTGATCGACGCGATGGATCGCGACGAGCTCGTTGACGCCGTCGAGACCCTCGACACCGACGAGATCGCCGACCTCGTCGAGGACCTGCCGCCCGACGTGATGGCGGAGGTCCAGGAAGGCCTCTCGCACGAGGAACGCGCACAGCTCCGTGCGGCCATGTCCTACCCCGAGGACTCGGTCGGCGCCCGCATGGACTTCGAGATGGTCTCGATCCGTGAGGAAGTCACGGTCGACATGGTGCTGCGCTATCTGCGCCGCTTCAAGACCCTGCCGGATCACATGGACCAGATCTTCGTCGTGGACCGCCAGGGGAGACTGAAGGGCACGCTCTCGATCGTCGAGATGCTCACGAACGATCCGACGACGCAGGTCCGCAAGATCATGCAGACCGAGTCCTTCACCCTCAACCCGCTCGATGAGGCGACGGACGCCGCTCAGGCGTTCGAGCGCTACGACCTGGTGAGCGCGGCCGTGGTCGACGAGGCCGGCCGTCTCGTCGGCCGACTGACCGTCAACGAGGTCGTTGACGTGATCCGTGAGGAAAGCGAGGAGGACGCCTTCGGCGCGGTCGGTCTCGATGACGAACAGGATATCTACGGCGGCGTCTGGGACTCCGCCAAGGGACGCTGGCTCTGGCTCGGCGTGAATCTCTGCACGGCCTTCTTCGCGAGCCGTGTGATCTCGGCCTTCGACGGCACGATCTCCAAGGTCGTGGCGCTCGCGGCCCTCATGCCGATCGTGGGCGGCATGGCGGGCAACTCGGGCAACCAGACGCTCACGCTTCTCGTGCGCTCGCTCGCCATGGGTCAGGTGACGATGGGCAACACCATCGACATCTGGAAGAAGGAGATCGGGGTCGCCCTCATCAACGGCGTGATCTGGGGCGTGATCGCGGGTCTCTGCGCCTGGGCGCTCTATTTCGACTCGCCGCAGGGCAGGACGCTCGGCCTCGTGATGGCGCTCGCGATGTTCCTCAACATCGTCCAGGGCGCGATAGTCGGCATGGCCGTGCCGCTCATTCTCAACAAGCTCGGCCGCGACCCCGCGATGGGCGGCTCGGTGCTCCTCACCTTCACGACCGACTCGGGCGGCTTCCTGATCTTCCTCGGACTCGCCACGATCTTCTTCGCCTGACTTGGGTGAACTCGGCTGAAGTCTTCTAAAAAACGAACGCGCCCGAAAGTGCTGAGCTTCCGGGCGCGAAATGTTTTTGGGAGCGGGGTTTTCAAAGGTCGCCGAAGAGGCGCTTGAGCTCATCGATCGGCTTCTTCTCGACGGGCGCCTCGGAATCGCTCTCCTTCGCGGAGATCTCGTGGACCGAGAAGACCTCCTCGATCTCCTCCTTCCAGTAGGTGTGCGGGGCGCTCGAATGGAGGAACCGCTCCGCGGTCTCCGGGCCCACGTTCGTCGCACGCAGGATGCGGCCGGTGTCGAACTCAACGTCGAGCACCCGCTTCGTGCGGTCGTAGCCGGCGCTCGCGATGCCGCCGCGGTGAATCGGTTTGCGCTTCATGTCTTCTCCTTTTGCGGGAGAGATTCGGCTCCCGCTCGTGCAGTCATTTTAGGTTGCGCCGCGGCACGCGAGAAGACGTTCCGCTCCTGCTTCGCAGTCCCGTTCATGCGTCATGTTCCGTGCGGAATGAGGCTCCGCACGGATCTCCCGGGGACGGGGCAGGGCGTTTCTGATGCGGAAAAACGACGGAGAGATCACCCCCGGCCGCTGCGGACGGGGTGCGGCAGGGAGACTTTCACCCGTTCCCGGAGGAGTCCGTGTAAACAGAAAAGACCCCGCTTTCCGGGCGGGGACGGAGGCCGGGACCCCGTCTGAATTCAGGGAAAGATCCCAATTACAGGTCGTCCGAAAGGTGGTAAGGGCCTCTACTTGCGGACACCTTATTTCGGGTACACTCCGGGAAAAATCAGCTGACAGGGGCACCGCCCGGGAAAGGCCTCCAGAGAACCCGGAGAGGCCGGAGAAGAAAGAACCCGAGGGCGGCGTTCCTGTTTCACAAAAACACGGAGGCGTCAGTCTCAGGCGGCAGAAAATTTGCGTGACCGCCCGGCGCCTCGCCCTTCACCAGGAGTCGCCGCAGCTCCGGTCGGGCGGACTTCCGTCCGCTGTACTTCGATCCGGATCTGCCGCGAGGAACCCCAGTCCCCGAACCCCTTGAGTTTCCCGGTTCGCGCGCCTCGGACACTGTTCCCTCAGGCGCGGGGTCTCTTCGTGCCCGAGGCGGCCCGCAAGTTTCCTTTTATGAAGACCCGCAGCAAAAACACTTCCCTTTCGATCAGCGTGACCGACGAGAAACGCCCGTCGAAGTTCGAGCGTTTCTGGCCCGTGGGCTGCATCGCGCTTCTCTGCGTCGCGGCCGCGCTCTGGCTCCATGCCCTCGGCTACACGAAGGCTCCCGTCCCCGCCCCTGTTCAGGAGCAGCAGGCGGCCGCGGAGGACGTGGCCCCGGCCGGCGTGATCGAGCAGGAGGAGGAGCGCGCCGTCGAGCTCGCGAGCAAGTGGGAGGCCGAGCATCCGGACGGCGAGAACCAGGATCCGAGCAAGATCGGCGTCTCCGGCAACGAGGTCGCGACCTACATCGCGCGCAGCTACCGCCTCACGATGGCCGACGCCCGTCAGATCACCGCCTGGGCGGTGGAGATCGGCGCGGGCTTTGACGTGGATCCGCTTCTCATCCTCGCGATCGCGGGCACCGAGTCGAGCTTCAACCCGAAGGCCAAGAGCGGCGCGGGCGCCGAGGGCCTGATGCAGGTGATGACCCGCGTGCACACGGACAAGTTCACGGCGTTCGGCGGCCCCGAGGCCGCGCTCGAGCCCTATCCCAACATGGTGGTCGGCACCTCGATCCTCTCGCGCCTCATCGCCCGCACGGGAAGCGTCACGAAGGCGTTGAAGTGGTACTACGGCGCCGCGAACCGCCGCTCCGACGGCGGCTACTCCGACCGCGTCTTCCGCGAGAGGAGCCGCCTGCTCGTCGCCGCATCCGGCGACTCCGACCGCGCCGTGCAGCTCTCGCGCACGAAGCGCACGGGCCCGTCCTACGTGAAGGGCAAGGGCGGGGTGAAGCAGTTGGGCTACAGCGAATGGGCCGAGATGGCCGAGGCCGTCGAGACGCGCGCCTCCGCCGCGGGGAAGGCCCGTCAGCTCGGAAACGGCTCGGCCGTGAAGCCCGCTGCGCCCGCGGCTGCGGCTTCCGCGACTGCCGCCGTCCCTGAGAATCCCGTCAAGGTCGCTCCCGCGGCCGCGCCGGCCGCGGAGCAGAAGGCGGCCGCCGAGACCGCCGAGGCTGCCCCGGCCGCTCCTCAGCAGTAAATTTCAGGCGCCCGTCCGGGGAAAGTCCCCGGCGAGCGTTCCGACCCAGCAGGCGGCGGCGAGAGCCGCCGTTTCCGTTCTGAGCACCCGGGGCCCCAGGAGCATCGGGCGCCAGCCTTTCTCCGCGGCGGCTGCAATCTCGGCGGCGGTGAAGCCGCCCTCGGGACCCACCGCGAAGGCGACGCTCGTGAGCCCGGGCTTCACCGAGGCCGGAGCCTTCGTCGCCTCCACGCCCGGCGCGAGCATGAGGCGGAGTTCCGCTTCCGTTGTTTCCAACGCCTTCGCAAGGCTCTCGGCCTGGATCGCGGGCACGACATTGCGGCCGCACTGCTCCGCGGCGGACCGTGCGATGTCGCGGAAGCGCGCGAGGCGCTTCTCGAGCCGGTCTCCTGAGAGGCGCGTCACGGAGCGCTCCGCCGGCACGAAGATGATCTCCGAATAGCCCGTCTCCACGGCCTTCTCCACGATCCAGTCGGCCTTCTCGGGCGCGACCATCGCTTGGATGAGCGTGAGTTTCAGGGGCGGCTCCGCCGTGCGCTCGGCCACCGTGTCGACCGTGACCCAGGTGCGGTCCGCGGAGAACCCGATCGGGCCCGACCACGAGAGACCGGAGCCGTTGAAGAGCTCGACGCGCTCGCCCGCGGCGAGCCTCAGGGCGCGCCCCGCGTGGTGCGCGGCCTTGGGCGGGAGCTCAAAGTCGGCGCCGACCTGGAAAGCGTCGTCGGGTGCATCGATGAAAAAACGCGGTATGGCCATGGCTGAGAGGGTTCGGGAGAGGCGGTGATTGGTAGAAGTGACTAAGCGGAATGTTAAAATACCGCCGATTTCTGAGGGGCCGCGCGGTCCGTCCGCCTGCGCCCCGTTCCATTCTCTTCCTCTCGAGAACGAATTCACATGTCAAACGTCTCTCCCCAGACGATGGCCAACGCTATCCGTGCGCTCGCCATGGACGCCGTCCAGAAGGCCCGTTCGGGCCACCCCGGCATGCCCATGGGCATGGCTGACATCGCCACCGCGCTCTGGTCGCGTCACCTGCGCTTCAATCCGGCCGATCCGAAATGGGTCGGCCGTGATCGGTTCATCCTCTCGAACGGCCACGGCTCGATGCTGCAGTACGCGCTGCTGCACCTCACGGGTTATGACCTCTCGCTCGATGACCTGAAGGCCTTCCGTCAGCTCGGGAGCAAGACCCCGGGTCATCCTGAAGTGGGCGTGACCCCGGGCGTCGAGACGACGACGGGCCCGCTCGGCCAGGGCATCGCGAACGGCGTCGGCATGGCGCTCGCCGAGAAGCTGCTGGCCACGGAGTTCAACCGCGAGGGCTTCCCCGTCATTGACAACCGCACCTATGTGTTCCTCGGCGACGGCTGCCTCATGGAAGGCATCAGCCACGAGGTCTGCTCGCTCGCGGGCGTCTGGGGCCTCGGCAAGCTCATCGCCATCTATGACGACAACGGCATCTCGATCGACGGCGACATCCGCGGCTGGTTCCGCGACGACACCCGCGGCCGCTTCGAGGCCTACGGCTGGCGCGTGATCGGCCCGGTCGACGGCCACGACATCGACGCGATGGACCGCGCGATCGCGGACGCGAAGTCGACCGACGACAAGCCCGTCCTCATCATCGCCAAGACCACGATCGGCAAGGGCTCGCCCAACCGCCAGGGCACCGCGAAGGCCCACGGCGAGGCTCTGGGCGACGAGGAGATCGCCAACACCCGCGCCGCGATCGGCTGGGAGTACCCGCCCTTCGAGATTCCCGCCGACGTCTACGCCGCCTGGGATCACCGCGCCGAAGGCGCGAAGATCGAGGCCGAGTGGCAGGAGATGTTCGCGGCCTACGAGAAGGCTTATCCGGAGCTCGCGAAGGAACTCAAGCGCCGCCTTGCCGGCGACCTTCCCGAGGACTGGGACGCCAAGGTGATGGACGCCGTGTGCGCCGCCGCTGAAGCCGGCGAGACGGTCGCTACCCGCAAGGCGAGCCAGAAGGCGCTCAATGCCCTCGCTCCGGTTCTGCCCGAGCTCCTCGGCGGCTCCGCCGACCTCACGGGCTCCAACCTCACGAACTGGGTCGACGTGAAGAGCCTCAACACGGGCGACTTCCACGCGCGCCACATCAGCTACGGCGTGCGCGAGTTCGGCATGTCCGCGATCCTGAACGGCGTCGCGCTCTTCGGCGGCTTCATCCCCTACGGGGCGACCTTCCTCACGTTCTCCGACTATTCGCGCAATGCCCTGCGCATGTCGGCGCTCATGAACCTGCGCGTCATCAACGTCTTCACGCACGATTCGATCGGCCTCGGCGAAGACGGTCCGACGCACCAGTCCGTCGAGCACGTTCCGTCGCTGCGCCTCATTCCGGGCATGGACGTCTGGCGTCCGGCCGACACGGTCGAGACGATCGTCGCGTGGGCTTCCGCCATCGAGCGCCGTGACGGCACGAGCGCGCTCATCTTCTCGCGCCAGAACCTTCCCTTCATCGACCGCGAGGAGGTCGACACCGACGCGATCAGCCAGGGCGGCTACGTGGTCGCCGAGGCGCCGCTCGGAGCGGGCGAGGCGCAGGTGATCCTGCTCGCCACCGGCTCCGAGGTGGGTCTTGCGATCGAGTCGAGGAACCTGCTCGCCGCGCAGAACATCCAGGCCCGCGTGGTCTCGATGCCCTGCACGAGCCGCTTCGACCGTCAGACGAAGGAATACCGCGAGTCGGTCCTCACTCCGGGCACCCCGGTGCTCGCGATCGAGGCGAGCCGCACGGACCTCTGGTGGAAGTACTTCACGGGGCCCGGCGACGTGCTCGGCGTCGACACGTTCGGCGAGAGCGCCCCGGCGGGCGTCCTCTGGAAGAAGTTCGGCTTCACCACCGAGAACGTCATCGCCCGCGTCGAGGCGCTCCTCGCCCGCAAGGCCTGACCTCCCGAACCCCTTTTTTCCTTCAAAGCCCGGTCCGCGCCGGGCCTTTCCCCTTTTCCGCAGGGGAAGGGCAAGGCGGACTCCGGGCCTGAAAGGAAACCCGATCTCCCTCTTTTTCGTCAACAGCCACACGAAGGATCATCAGCAGTATGACTATCCGCGTCGCCATCAATGGCTTTGGCCGCATCGGCCGCAATGTTCTCCGCGCCCACTACGAGACCGGCAAGAAGCATGACATCGAGATCGTCGCCGTCAATTCGCCCGGCGACGTCACGATCAACGCGCACCTTCTGCGCTATGACACCGTTCACGGCCGCTTCGCCGCGACCGTCGAGTCCGACGGCAAGGACATGTTCGTCAACGGCGACCGCATTCGTATCTTCGGCACCCGCAACCCGCGCGAGCTGCCCTGGAAGGAGCTCGGAATCGACGTCGTGATGGAGTGCACGGGCGCCTTCAACTCGAAGGAGCTCTCGCAGCCGCACCTTGACGTCGGCGCGAAGAAGGTTCTGCTCTCCGCCCCGGGCAAGACGGCCGATGCCACGATCGTCTACGGCGTGAACCACAGGACGCTGAAGGCCTCCGACATCGTCGTCTCGAACGCCTCCTGCACGACGAACTGCCTCGCCCCGCTCGTGAAGCCCCTCCAGGACAAGATCGGCATCGAGCGCGGCCTGATGACGACCATCCACTCCTACACGAACGACCAGGTCCTCACCGACGTCTATCACAAGGACCTCCGCCGCGCCCGCGCCGCCACGCACTCGATGATCCCGACGAAGACCGGCGCCGCCAAGGCCGTCGGCCTCGTGCTCCCCGAGCTCAACGGCCGCCTCGACGGCTTCGCCGTCCGCGTCCCGACGATCAACGTGAGCTTCGTTGACCTCACGTTCCTCGCCAAGCGCGACACCACGATCGACGAGGTGAACGCCGTCCTCCGCCAGGCGAGCGAGGGCGAGCTCCAGGGCATCCTCGGCTACTCCGAGCTGCCGCTCGTCTCCTGCGACTACAACCACGACGCGCACAGCTCGATCTACGACGCGACGCTCACGAAGGTCTCGGGGCGCCTGGTCAAGGTCATGGCCTGGTACGACAACGAGTGGGGCTTCTCGAACCGCATGCTCGACACGGCCTGCGCGATGATGGAAGCGAAGTGATCCGCGTGACTGTCAGCCTCCGTAAAGACTGAAGGAAAGCCGCCGGCTGCCCGCCTGCCCCTCGGGGACCCAGCGGACGGCGGCGGCTTTCTGACTTCTGTGACGAACCCGAATTCCTTTCTCCTGAGAGACAGAAAAAAAATGCAAGTCAACACCCTTGAATCGCTCGCGAAGAGCGGCAGCCTCGCCGGCAAGCGCGTCTTCATCCGCTGCGACCTCAATGTGCCCCGCAACGAAGAGGGTCAGATCACGAACGACGCCCGCATCGTCGCGAGCCTCCCGGCCATGCGCCTCGCGCTCGAGGCCGGCGCCGCCGTGATGGTGACGAGCCACCTCGGCCGCCCGAAGGAAGGCGTGCTCACCCCCGCTGACTCGCTCAAGTGCGTCGCCGACCGCATCGGCGAGCTCCTCGGCCGCGAGGTCCCGGTCGTCGCCGGCTGGGCCGACGGCGTCGAGGTGAAGCCGGGCGAGCTCGTGGTGCTCGAGAACTGCCGCTGCAACGAGGGCGAGAAGAAGTGCAACGATGAGCTCGCCAAGAAGTACGCCGCGCTCTGCGACGTCTACGCGAACGACGCGTTCGGCACCGCCCACCGCGCCGAGGGCACGACCTACGGCATCGCCAAGTACGCCCCCGTCGTCTGCGCGGGCCCCTTGATGGCCAAGGAAATCGACGCCCTCACGCAGGCGCTCGAGGCTCCGAAGCGTCCGCTCGCCGCGATCGTCGCGGGCTCGAAGGTCTCGACCAAGCTCACCATCCTCTCGAATCTCGCCGAGAAGGTCGACCAGCTCATCGTGGGCGGCGGCATTCTCAACACGTTCCTCCTCGCCGCGGGCCATCCGATCGGCAAGTCCCTCGCCGAGCCCGATCTCGTCGACGAGTGCCGCAAGGTGCTCGACATCCTCGCGAAGAAGGGCGCCACGCTCCCGATGCCGGTCGACGTCGTCGCCGCGAAGGCCTTCGCCGCCGACGCCCCTCACCGCATCTGCGGCGTTGACGAGGTGGCCGAGGACGAGATGATCCTCGACGTGGGCCCGAAGACCGCCGAGATCCTCGGCAATGCTCTGAAGAGCGCGGGCACCATTGTCTGGAACGGCCCGGTCGGCGTCTTCGAGATGAAGCCCTACGCCGGCGGCACCGAGGCGCTCGCCAACGCGATCGCCGAGGCCACCGAGAAGGGCGCGTTCTCGATCGCGGGCGGCGGCGACACCGTGTCCGCCATCGACGTCTTCGGCGTCAAGGACCGCATCTCCTACATCTCCACCGGCGGCGGCGCCTTCCTCGAGTTCCTCGAGGGCAAGAAGCTGCCGGCCGTCGCGATCCTCGAGGAGCGCGCGGACAAGTAAGGTCCTGCGCTTTCCGAAGGAAACCGGACTGCGGCCGGTCCGGGGATGCCCCCGCCGGCCGCGTTCAGGATGCGACACCAGGCACCTTCGTGAGTTCGCCCCTCTCCGGGGAGGTCTGAGCTCAGGGGGTGCCTTTTGTTTCTATAACTTTGCTAGAAAAGTTAT
>NZ_JAUNSF010000042.1 GCF_030539355.1 Sutterella sp. | reverse complement strand
CGAGGAGGCCAAGGCTTCGTGGACGCCCGAGCAGCGCGCGAAGGCCGAGGCCGAGGCGAAGGCCGCCCTTGAGGCTCAGAAAGCCGGCAAGGCCTCGCACTGACAGATAAGGAGTGAATACAGATGACCCGTTATATCCAGCGTCACTCGCTGCTCACGCGCGTCACCCACGGCGTGGGCGCGATCACCTGCATCCTGCTTGCAGTGACCGGCCTCTTCGTCTTCTGGCCCGAGCTCGGCGGCTCGATCATGGGCGGTGAGTTCACCAACACCATGCGCATGCTGCACCGCATCATCGCGATCCCGTACATCGTGGTCCCGCTGATTGCGATCATCATGAGCCCGGGCGGCTTCAAGCACCTCTTCGCCGAGGACATCTTCGGCAAGTGGGACAAGGACGACTACACCTGGGCCTCGAAGTTCCCGCTCTATCTGTTCTTCCCGAGCAAGATTCACATGCCGCCCCAGCATCATGTGAAGTCCGCCCAGCGTCTCGCCGACGGCGCGCTCCTCTTCTTCTGCATCATCATGGCCGTCACCGGTCTGATCCTGTGGCTGCAGACGGGGCTGCTTCCGGGCGGCGGCATGAAGGTCGAGTTCAGCGCTGACACGCTCCTCTGGGCGCGCCTCCTGCATGACATCTTCTTCGTCCTCACGGTGATCGTCGGCATCGCGCACATCTACCTCGGCGCCGGCATCTTCGAGCCGTACAAGGGCACCGCCCGCATCATGTTCGGCGACGGCAAGGTGAGCGAGTCCGATGCCCTCTATCACTGGGGCTACTGGGCCAACGAAGAGCTCACGACCGGCAAGAACGTGACGGTCGAGAAGGACTGAGAAGTCCGAGCCTCACGGCTCCGACGTGACAAAAGTCAGTCATGATTCAAGCCCCCGGGACCGGTGCAGCCCACACATCAGCCCCGGGGGCTTTCTTCCTGAAGACCGTCACGCCGGCGACATGAAAATCCTCCCCGCTCTTCCCCTTGAGGGGAGAGGGGAGGGCAATGCGAAGCCTCCGAAAAGGACGCATTGCTCTCCCGGAGAAAGGCGGCGCTTCCCCGCGCCGCTCGTCAAACGCCTCCCGAGACCCCCCCATGGCCCCCTGAAATCCCGCCCGCCGCGCCTCCCCCGGGCGCCGGAGAGGATTCCTTCAGAGGGAAGGCAAAAAAAACACACAACACTGCACTGCCCTCCGGAGAAGCGGAAATCCGCCCGCCCGGACGGGGCAGATGAGACAACGAAGAGGAATTTCCGAGATGATCCGCAAGTCGATCGAACGCGCGCTGATGCGCTACCAGGCCTACAAGGACGGTGACGTGAGGGCGCGCCTCGCGGTCTACGGGCCCCTGATGCTCGAGACGGCCACGCTCGCCAACTCGCTCACCGACGCCGACGTGACGATCGTGCGCGAGCCCGCGGACGAGGAGATCCTCGCCGCCGCGCAGGGCGGCCCGACGGTGCTCGCCTTCGGCGTGGTCAAGATCACCCCGGCGAGCTTCCGCCGCGACCTCGAGCGCCTGGCGAAGGTCCTCCTCGCATCGCTCAGGCTCACCGACGGGGAGGCCGCGCAGGCCGCCGCGTTTGATTTCGGCATCTTCGCGACCGACGACTTCCTCTTCAGCGCCGAGGCCGACCCGGTGACGGCCTACGAGGCCGCGGTCGCGATGACCGCGAAGGTCCCCGCCATGATCCGCGAGGCCTATGTGCTCCCCGTGCTCGGGCAGGCGCTGCGCGCCTACTTCGACCGCTTCGCCGTCGAGTGCTCGCGCCGGCTCGAGGCGAAGGAGGAGTCGGCGCCCTCCTTCACGAAGAGGGCCACGTGCTTCTGCTGCGGGTCCGAGCCCGACGTCGCGGCCGTGGCCGCCACCACGAACCACGGCAACGTGAAGAAGCTCTACTGCGGCGTCTGCGGCGCCTCGTGGTCCTTCGAGCGCATCCGCTGCGCGCGCTGCGGCGATCAGACGGTCTCGAACCTCTCCTACATCTCGGACGAGACGGACGACAACCACCGCCTGCACATCTGCGCCGCGTGCCACGCCGCGATGCCGACGCTCTTCGCCCCGGGCGACGAGCTCACCTTCAACCCCGACGTCGAGGGCATCGTCCTCACCGGCCTCGAGGAGGCCTACGACGAGGCGGTGACGAAGGGCACGGTGCCGCAGAAGGTGCTCAAACCGGGCGACGCCACCATGGGCGGCTCCGCCCCGGGCAAGGGCAACTACTGATCCCCGAGGGGGCTCATGCCCGCCGGACGAACGACAGAGGACACAGACGAAGGGCAGAGAAGGAGGAAGAGATGAACACTTGCGGAGACATCAGCATGATGCCGGCCTTCCTGCCGGGCACCTTCGGCTCGCTTCCCGAGGCCGAGGCCGACGACCGGTTCGGCGCCGTCGGGGCGAGGAAAGTGGAGATCGTGCGCATCGCCGACGCCACCTCGGGCCCCGACACCGACTGGGTGGCCGAGGAGGTGCCGGTGGCGATCGCCTACAACGGCATCTCGCACACCGTGATGATGACGACCCCGACGATGCTCGAGGACTTCGCGGTGGGCTTTTCGCTCGCCGAAGGGATCGTGACCTCGCTCTCCGAGATCCACGACATCGCGGTCACGGACGGCTGCCGCGGCGGGAAGACCGTCGAGCTCACCATCTCGTCGGAATGCTTCTGGAAACTCAAGGACCGGCGCCGCTCGATCGCCGGCCGCACGGGCTGCGGCATCTGCGGCGTGGAGTCGCTCACCGACGCCGTGCGCCCGACGCCGCGCGTGCCCTTCACGCAGACCTTCGACCTGGCCCACTACCAGGAGGCGCTCAGGTACCTCGAGCGCGTCGAGAAGCTCGGGAGTCTCACGGGCTCGACCCACGCCGCGGCCTGGGTGCACCCGGACGGAACCTTCGCGGGCGGCGCCGAGGACGTGGGCCGTCACGTGGCCTTGGACAAGCTTCTCGGCCTTCGCGCCCGCTCGGGGTGGAAGACCGGCGCGCTCGTCATCAGCTCGCGCGCCTCCTACGAGATGATCCAGAAGGCCGCGATGTGCGGGGTCGAGATCGTGCTCGCGGTGTCCGCGCCCACGGCGCTCGCGATCGAGGTGGCCGAGAAGGCCGGCGTCACGCTCGTCGCCTTCTGCCGCCGCAATCGGGCCAACGTCTACACGCACCCCGAACGCATCCTCGGGATGAGGAGGGGCTGAAAACACGTTGTTTCTCCGGGGAAAACTTCCCCAGGGCCCTGATGAAGTTCTGAAGAGGCCCTGACAAAGTCTTCCTCCTCGTTGCCCGCCCAGCCTCCAATTTCCCCGCCGGCTTACCCGGGACGGGTGCATTCCGCTCCGCAATGAGCCGGTATTTTGTAAGAGGCCTGGGTCATGCGACTCGGACGCACAACTCCCGGACATGGGGTGTGCGTCCGCTTTTTTTTCGGGGCGCCGGGCGTGCCTCAGGGCTTCAGGCGAGGAGGTCGAAGCGGTTCGCGGTCTCGGCCGCAGCGGCCGCCTCGCGGAGCTCCGCCACCTTCTTCTTGAGATTGCCGTGGATGCGCTTCGCCTTCACGATCATCTCGCCGTCGGGCTCGACCACGGGGAACTTGGCGAGGTCGATCTGCTTCAGCTGCCGCGTGATGCGGCCGCCGCAGCGCTTCATGAGCTCGGCCTGCACGGTGGCGCTCCTCAGGTACACCGTGAGGAAGACGGGCTCCCTCGCTCCGCGGATGATCGTGAAGTTCTGCCCGACCACCCAGGTCTCGCCCTCGGGGATCTCCTCGACGAGCGTGACGCGGGCGATCCACTCCTCGGTGCCGCGGTCGGTGATGAGGACGTCGCCGGGTTTGAGCGACTGGCGTTTCACCATCGGCGAGAGCAGATCGTCGCGGCGGACCTGGAACTCCTTCTCCGGGGGATTGATGAACCCGTACCGGTCGATGTCCGACGGGATGACCTCGCGGACGCGCTCGAGCTCCATGTCGCCGTTGACGGCCTCGAGCTCGGCCTCGGTCACCCTGTACTTCTTGAGGTCATAGGCCTTGATGAGGGTCGAGCAGTGGTCGAGCGGCCGGGAGACGCGCTGTGAGAGAGCGTCGCGCATCACGGCGGCGCTCCGGTCCTCGACCCAGCGGCCGGGCATCAGGCTCGGGGCGCCGACGGCGAGGTCCGCGACGGGAACGGTGCGCGTGAGCGTCTCCGAGGGCGCTTCACCGGGCTCCAAGAGCTCCGAAGGCTCCAGGGACTGCGGAGAGCCCCAGGGGCGGTCCGAGTGAAGGATCTGCCGGAACTCAACGGTCCCGCGCTTCTCGCCGGCGCTCCCGAGGAGCAGCGCGTGCACGCGGCTTTCCGCCACTCCGGTCTCGAGCTCGATCACGGACTCGAGACGGCCGCTCCCGACGAGCTCCGCCCTCAGCCCGGTCTCCTCGCGCGCGGTGCGGTAGAGGAGGTGTCCGGGGCAGAAGACGAGCGCCCGGGCGGAGTGCTTGAGGCAGAACTCGACGGCGCGGATCCCCGCGGCGTCCTCGGGGAAGAAGTTCCGCTCGACAACGAGGAAGGCGCCCTCGCGCGGGATCTCCGTGAGGAGCTCCGCCTCGAGGCGGTCTGTGTCAACGAACCCGGGCCCGCGCACCGAGGCGGCGAACCTGAGGAGCGCCTTCGCATAGAGCGCCGTGCTCCTGGCGGTGGCCATGATGCGCACCGGGGCGGAGCCGGTCTTCGCCGTGCGCAGCGCCGCGGTGACGCCGTCGAGCGTGGCGCAGAGCCAGATGACGCTCTTCTCCGGGATGCCCTCGAGCACGCGTTCGGCGAGCTCGGTGATGCCCGGTCGCTGATCCATGAGGAAGCCGAGGAGGCACGCGGCCGGATTGCCGTCGGCGCCGACCGAGAACCTGATCGGGAACCCGCAGCGCTCGATCTCCCCGGCGATGTCGCCGGCGGGAACGGGCGCGCGGAGCACGTTCGAGAGGTGCCAGGCCACGTCGTCCACGGATTCGAACTGAATCTTCCAGGCGCCCGTCTCGGGGCGCAGATCGAGGGCGGCCGCGAGCAGCACGGCCTGGCCGAGCGTGGTGGCGCGGTTCGCCGCGGACTTCGCGAATTCCTGCGTCTTGATGTTCATGTCTCCTCCTCCTGATGAAACTGATTCCGGGCAGCCTTCGTCGAGGCCGCGGGGAAGGACATGATACATCGGATTGAGAAAAAATATCGTGAATACTTGAAAGACGATCGCTCCCCGGATCGCTCGGGGCGGTGAGTCCGACGGCAGCCCTGACCCCGGGTGTGCAGGCGCAACGGCCTTGCAGACTTCTTTGAAATTGATTCGAAGGCCGCTGATAATTCCTGGAAATCACAGCGCTGATCCTGAACTTTCCCTGCAAAACGTGATCTTCGTATCAAAGCGGCTCAGGGCCCCCTTGACAGAGAAGGGAAGGCGGGCTAGGGTCCGGGGAAACCGCAGACTATCGAGAATATCGGCGCATTCCATGAGGCTTGGGCGGAGGGGCGCCGTTGTCCCGGCGTCTGCGTGAAGGAGGCGGCGGTCGGCAGCTGACCGTCGAAGGCCGGGGGCTGAAGTGACTTCCGGCGGATTTCAGAGGAGGTACTAAAAATGAAGTTCAGGGATCTGATGGTCCGCATCGCCGGCGCGCTGGTGAGGAACCGCACCGAGACGGCGAAGCTCTATGCGAACCTGTTCGTGCAGCTCACCGTCGTGTGCGTCATCATCGCGGCCTTTCCGCTCGCGGGCTCCACGGCGGAGCTGAGGATTGTCGCGGCAGTCGCGTGCGTCATCTGCATGCTCGCGGCGATGTTCATCGTGAGCCACGGGAGGAGCTGATGTACGAGGCGTTCATCAGGCTCTCGGGCATCTGGGCGGTCCTGATCCTCGCGGGCTTCGTCTGGTTGATCAGCCGCTTCTACGGGGACGAGATCCGGAAACAGGAGGAGGCCGAAAGAGCGGGGAGGGCCGGTCTGCGGGAAGCCTGGTCCGGGGAGTCGGAGCAGCCCGGGAACGGCTGACCGCGGCCGTCGAACCGTGCGCCGTCGCGGGGAGCGGAGAAGCGGAAGGCCCGTCGATCAGGTTCGGCGGGCCCGGTGTCTCTGCCGGCCGGTGAACGGTCCGGAGCGGAACGCCTACGGGTAGCGAAGCTTGAACCGGTGCCGGAGCTCCTTCGCGTTGTGCGCGCCGAGCTTTCGCATCGCGTTCGCGCGGAAGAACTCCACGGTGCGCTTTGAGAGTCCGAGGCGCTCGGCGATGTCGCGGTTGGTGAGGCCGGAGAGCACGAGGCGGGCGACCTGCTCCTCGCGCTCCGAGAGCGGCTCCTGCGGCGCGTCGACCTGGGTGACGACGCCGTAGGCCGGGCTCTTCTTCAAGGCCATGTCAACCGTCGCGAGGAGCTTCTCCGAGCCGATCGGCGCCACCACGCTCGGCCTCGTCTTCGTGCTGCCGGTGCTGCTCGTGGTGATCAACCTGATCTGACCCTCCAGCCCGTGCGCAGGACTCACGGTTCGCTTCAGACGCCGCCGCCCGCCTTTCCTCCGGGCGCGGTGACCGCGCCGCTCCGCCGTTTTTGAATCCGTCTCCCAGGTGAGACGAACTCATACGGGGGAAGGAAACGAGTGCACAGAGAACCCCCCTCTCCGGCCGGAATCCCTCTGCGGGAGGCGAGGACGAGGAACGTCGGTAGAGAGAAATTATCGGAACCATAAATTTCGGTTTCCGAACTTTTGCTGCGCAAAGTTCGGAACTCACAAAATTAATCTGCTGTTTTCGATCAATCCTGAGGACACGTCCGCAGGGGGGCGCGGCGCTGTTTTGCATCACCTCAGCGTTTTCCCTCAAATTTTTCAGAATCTTTCGGTAAGTGTCTGTCTATTAGGGATTTTGCTTTGCGTAAGCGGTCACGCACAACGGACGTTTTCTGTGTATACTTACGTCGAAATTCATATTTCTGGCGTCGGGGACGCGGAGTTGAGGGACTCCGGGTCCCCGAAGTCATTCCGGCGTATACGAAATTTCGCTTTTCCCGGGTTTCGTCGGGGCGCCTCTTCAACTTGATTAAGTTTACGCCTGACGGGCTGTCTGTCAGGCTGCCTGCCGGAGGTGCCTGCGGAGGAGGCGGCCGGGAGCGGCCGGCAGGGGACCTCCGCTCCGGAATTCTGACACCGGCTTTTCCGGAATCCGCATTCGGAATGCATCGGGGCGAAGCCGGAATATCGCGCCTTTTGACGTCTGTATCCCTCAGGCGACACCATAATCGACCGGGCCTTTTGCCGCGATCGGGCCCATTCTCCCGTCGGGGAAATGACTTTCCCTGCCGCTCAGGGAGTTAGGAGAATGTCGTAGTCCGGGCGGCGGCGGGGGAGGTTTTTGGATCCGGGGAAGGGCGGTGCCCGAGTCCGTTGAAGCGCCTTTCCCGTTCTCTGAAAAGCCGCCT
This sequence comes from Sutterella sp., assembly GCF_030539355.1. Taxonomy (GTDB): domain Bacteria; phylum Pseudomonadota; class Gammaproteobacteria; order Burkholderiales; family Burkholderiaceae_F; genus Sutterella. The sequence goes on along the minus strand of NZ_JAUNSF010000042.1, from coordinate 15,363 downwards.
CATCCCGACGGATGAAGTGCCTTATCACGCTTGAAAGACAGAAAATTTGACAAAACCTTTTGGCGTTGATATATTCAATTCAAAGGTTGTCAAAGAGAGCTTTTCAGCGAGCTCATCCGACAGCCGGAAAAGCACTGGCTTCCATGGTTTAGATCACCCAAGTAAGGACGCCGGTGCTTTTTTTGTGCCTGCGTACGGCGGACGGCTCCGGTGCCGGATGCCGGTTCCGGGGATTCCCGAGGAGGATCATCGGGTTGTTTCCCCTCGATCTGAAAGGAAGAGGGGCCGGGGCAAAACACCGTTCTCGGCCTGACGCCGTAATGAAAACGGCGCGGGTGAAAACATTGGTTCACCGCGCGCCGTGATGAGTGACTCCTCCGGAGTGTTCTCAATAGCCTTCCTGCAGCTCCCTGAGCGCCGCCGGGCTCGGGTTGAGGCAGCGGTAGGCGACGATCGTCACGCCGCCCCTGCCGGCGAATCGGTCGACGCGGTAGAGGTGGGGGAACCGTTCGAGCAGACGCGGCAGCGACGTCGCCCCGTAGGTGCGGCAGTCGAAGTCAGGCTTCGCGCGGCGCAGGTACGTGTTGGCCGAGCAGACGTTGCAGTAGCCCTCCTCTTCGTAGGTGTACCAGGCCTTGGCGAGAAGGGCGTGGAGCTCCTTGAACTCGGCCTTGCTCGCCATGGGCTCGGGCTCGCCGCTGCTTCTCGAGGACGAGCTGCCGTAGCTGTTCGAGCGGCCGATGTTCTCGATGATCACGAACTCGTCGCAGGCGTTGCGGAAGGGGACCGGGGTCTTGGTCTCGCCCACGCCGATCACCATGACGCCCGACTCGTGAAGGCGCAGCGCCAGAGGCGTGAAGTCGCTGTCCGAGGAGACGATCACGAAGGCGTCGTAGAGCCCCGTGTAGAGCAGGTCCATCGCATCGATGATGAGCGCGATGTCGCTCGTGTTCTTGCCCGTGACGTAGTCGGTCTGCTGCTCGGCCTTGATCGCGAGGTCGTTGAGGACCGGGAGCCAGGAGGCGAGGTTCGGCTTCGACCAGTTGCCGTAGGCGCGCTTCACGACGACGCGCCCGTAGGTGGCGATTTCGTCCAGGGTGTTGCGGATGACGCGCGCCGGCGTGTTGTCGGCGTCGATGAGGACGGCGATTTTCTTGAGTTCGTCCATGACTATGGCTTCAGAGGGGGTGGCCTGATTCTGCTGACTGTGCTCTCAGGCGACAGCTGATCAGCATAGCAAGGGGCCTCTCTGAAGTGAAGACCCGGACAGCCACGGAAAAGCGTGCGGGGAAGGGCCCGGCGCGCCTCGCTCCGGGGCTCAGCCCTTTCTCAGATCCTCCATGAGGTCGTCGGGCTTGCAGAGCCGGATCGGCCCGGGCACGCCGCCCTCCCAGAGCCATCCGTCAAGGACCGGGATCCCGGTGCGCACGGCGCCGACGGCCGCGACGGACATGGCATATTCCTCGTCGTCGTTCGTCATGCGGATGCCCGGCCAGCGGCGCGCGGCCTCCGCGGCCGCGGCCTCCTTCGATTCAAGGCGCTCCGTTTCCGCACGCTTCTCGATCCGGCCGTCGAAGCCGCGGCAGAGCATCGCGACCCAGCCGCCCTGCGACCCGTCCTCGCCCGCGGGCTCGTGCCCGACCGAGACCCAGAGGTCCGGCGAAAGCTTCCAGTGCACCCCGCTCGATTCCGTGCGCACCTCCTCGAAGTCCCCGGCGGGGAAGACGACGGGGCTCCCGGACTCCCGGATGAAGTCGCCGGCCTCGGCGACCGTGAGCCCGGGGGCGCTCACGCCGGCGGCCTCGTGGGAGAGCTCGACCACGCGGCACTTCACGCCCGTGAGGATCTTGTTCAGGTGGTGGCAGAGGGGCTTCGCCACGGCGAGGCAGTTCGCTTCGGTGAAGGGCTTTTTCCCGCTGCGGCTCTTCGCCCACAAGTCCTTCGTGAAGACGAGGATCCCGACGGCAAGGACCGCTGCGCGGTTCTGCACCTCGTCGCGGTAGCGCCGGATGGTCACGGGATGAATGTCCCAGTGTCTGATGTAGTCGTGCCACACCATGAAGCTGCGCCATGACGGATCCCGGAAGGCAGCGGGCGGAACGCTCTGCTCGAGCACCCAGACGAAGGCGTCGGGCGGCATTTCCTTCAGGCGGCTCACCTCAAGGAGATCGCAGGAGAGACGGCTGCAATGGAACTGGTCGACGTCGGGACGGCCGTCAAGCTCCAGGAGCGAACGCAGGTTCGGATTGAGCGCGCAGATCTGCGCGCCAAAGCGGCGGGCGAGAAAGTCGCCGGGCGCTTCGTCGCCGAGTTCGGGCGCGTCCTCGCGCAGGATGATGCGGCTGACGGTGTGCTCGGCGTTCCAGTAGGTGATGTACTTCATGAGGCTTGGGCAATCGAAAAACAGGTGACGCGAAAAATGTTCCGGACCAATTGTGCAGTAGGGGTGAGCCGTTTCCTGTCGCAGCCGTGAGGGCGGCCCGAAAAACGGTCGGAAGGACCATTATCCGAGCTGGATGTACAGCGCCTGGCGGCAGTTTTCACTGCGGTTCCTCAAAAGAACCATGCACGAAAAAGCCTCCCGGCCTGAATTCAGACCGGGAGGCTGGAGGTGTTTTCGGATGAGTCCGGTCAGAAACCGGCGGTCAGTCCTCCGCGTGCACCGGGCGCGGAATGAGGAAGCTTGTCGCGAGCGCGAGGGCCGTGATCACGAGACCGGTCACCACCGCGGCCGAGTAGCCGGAGGTCGAGGCCGGGTCGGCGCCCGAGAACATCATCTGCACCATCGGCAGGATCGCGAACGAGAGGCCGGCGCCCAAGTTGAAGGCTCCGGCGTTCATGCCGGGCAGGAACCCCGGGAACTCCTCGGGCGAGAGCACCACGCCGAGGCCGTTCAAGAGAATGTTCGCGCAGCCCGCATAGGCGATGCCGAGGAGCACGATGCCGACCACGAGCCCAGCGAGACTCGAGAGACCCGCGAAGAGCACGATCGCGACGCCGATGATGGAACCCAGCAGCCCGAGGCGCAGGATGAAGGTGTACCCGTGCACCGGAGCCATGCGGCCCGAGAACGGTCCGAAGAGCCAGCCGATGAGCGCATAGGGCGTCAGCAGACAGAGCGCCGCCATGTCGGGCGAGAGCCCGAAGCCCGCCTCCGGGTTCTGCGCGATCGACATCGCGATGCCGTTCACGACGGCGAAGACGCCCGTCATCGTGAGGGTGGTCGTGAGAAGCAGCGACCAGGTCGCGCGGCGCTTCAGGTGCTCGACGGCGACCAACGGTTCGGCCGAGCGCTTCTCGACCTTCACGAAGAGCCAGAACGCCACAAGACCCGCGGCGACGGAGCCGAAGACGGCTGCGGCCGAGAAGTTCGCGAAGTCGGCGGCGCGGTTGAGCGCATAGAGCATCAGCGCGAGCGAGAGGACGATCAACGCGACGCCCGTCCAGTCCATGCGGCGGCCCGCGGAGGGCTTCGACTCGGGCGCGAACTTCGCGACGAGGGCCGTGCCGACCGCGGCGATGACGGCGATCGTCCAGAAGACGCCGCGGAAGCCGAAGTGCGCGGCGATGAAGCCGCCGGCGAAGGCGTCAATGCCGGCGATGCCGCCGTTCACGGCCGTGACCACGCCCATGAGCGTTGCGTAGAGACGGTTGTCGTGGATTTCGCTGCGGAGCATCAGCAGGCAGATCGGCACCACCGGTCCTGAGACGCCCTGGATCACGCGGGCGGCGACGAGCATTTCGATCGATGTCGCGCAGGCGGCCATCACGGTGCCGAGCGTCATCACGGCGAGCATCACCGAGAGGACGAGCCGGCGGCCGCGCATGTCGGAGAGCCTCGGGAGAAAGAGCGAAAAGAGGGCGGCCGAGGTGAAGAAGGCCGTCTGCGAGAACCCGACCGCGCCCTCGTCGGCGGCGAGCTCGCGGCCGATCGTGATGAGCACCGGCCCGAGCATCGAGGCGTTCAATTGAAACGCAATGCAGGCGGCGAGAAGGGCGATGAGGAGCGCCACGACGCGCGGAGACTTGTTCGTCATTGAGCGGTCTCCCGTCAGAACTCAACCTGACCGATGCGCTTCAAGGCGTCGGTGATGAGCGCCCAGAAGCGGCCGTGGTCGATGTCAAGCGCCACCTGGGTGCTGCAGTCCGGATAGTCGAGCTTCCTGAAGTCGCAGACCGTCATGCCGAGGGTCGCCGTGCCCGTGAGCTCGACCTCGATCGGGCAGCGGCGCGTCGTGAAGAGCGTGGGGTCGATGACGTACGCGACGGCGCAGGCGTCGTGCACGGGCGGCGCGTCGAAGCCCTGCTCCTTTCTGTACATCTTCCCGAAGAAGTCAATGAGGTCGCAGACGAACTTCGCGGGCTTGGTGCCGAGGGCCGCGATGTCGGCCATCACCGCCGGGGTGGCCAGCGCCTTGTGCGTGACGTCGAGACCGATCATGGTGACGGGCCACTTCTCGTGGAAGACGCAGTACGCGGCCTCGGGGTCGATCTTGATGTTGAACTCAGCGCAGGCCGACCAGTTGCCGACGTGCGCGCCGCCGCCCATGAGGACCACTTCCTTCACGCGCTCGACGATGCGGGGCTCGACCCTGGCCGCGAGCGCGATGTTGGTGAGCGCCCCGGTCGGAACGAGGGTGATCGTCTTCGGCGGGTTCTGCATGATCGTGTCGATGATCACCTGAACGCCCGAGCGGGGGTCGAGCGTGTGCATGGGCTTGGGGCTGCGCGGGCCGTCCATCCCGGAGTCGCCGTGGATCGACGGGGCGTTCTCGGTCTCGGGGCGGATGATCGGGCGGCGCGAGCCCTTCGCGATCGTGAGGCCCTGCATGTTGCCGACGCGCGCGACGGCGAGGGCATTGCGCGTGACCTTCTCGATCGTCTGGTTGCCCGCGACCGTCGTGACGGCGACGAGATCGATGACGGGACTGCCCCAGGCGAGGAGCATCGCGATGGCGTCGTCATGACCCGGGTCGCAGTCGAGGATGATCTTCCTTTTTTCCATTTCGTTCTCTTTCCTGTGAGAGTTTCTCGTGAGGGCGGCCGCGGAGCCGTCGCCTGAGCGTTACGGCCGGGAAAGGCGCGGCGGGTGTGCCCGCTTGGGTGAATTGCCTGCGATTCTAAGGATCCGCGGGTGCTAAGTAAATGTACCTAGAAGCGGTATATAGAGGCGGGACGGGCCGGAAGGAACGGCCGGCGGCAGGAGAGGAGGGCGCGTCGCGGAAGAGGCGCGGGGAGGCGGGAGGAAGAGGGGAAGGGAAGCGGTTCCGCCCGGCAGCGCCCGAAGGACTTTTCCGGCGCGGCAGCTTTATGAAGGAAGTCCAAATCCAGACAAAGAGGCCGCATCCCTCAGCAAGTCCCATTGCAGGAGCCGGGCGGTAACCACGAAGACATTTCACTCGCCTGGGGGCGGGTCTGTCAAATCTCCGCCCGAAATCTCCGCTCAAAAAGAACATCGCCCGCTCTGACGGGAATTCAGAACGGGCGACGAAGTGACAGCCCCGCTCGCGCGGGGAAAACGGGCCGGTGAAAGATGCCGCCCGACATCCGCGTAGGAACACTCCCGCCGGGGCGGGTAAAACGGGACCGGGAGGCTGCCCGAAATATCCATGATAAAGGACTGTGACCGGCCTGTAATCCCCGGGTAATTCCTTATCCGCCCCGAATCCCCTGCGGCGGAGCGGATAACGGCGTTTCGTATGATAAATGCGATATTTTTGAATACGTAATTATTCGATTTCCGAACTTTCGCAGGTTTCGCAGGAGGCGGCCGGGTTGTAAAATTTACAAATGCGGCCGGGGGACACGAGATCCGGAATCCTGGATCGGCACCGGCCTCACCAAGGAGAGAAAACACATGAACACTCGTTTTGCCACGGTCTTCACTGCGGTCGCCGCCGCCACCCTGGGTCTGAGCGCCTGCAGCACGACCGAGGTCGCCACGGCTCCCTCGACCTTCAAGCCGGGCACCTACACCGCGAACGTCACCGGCCACAACGCCCCGATGACCGTCAAGGTCACGGTTTCGCAGAACCGCATCGAGTCGATCGACTACACGGACAACCTCGAGACGATCGGCGTGGGCAAGGTTGCGCTGAAGAAGGTCTCCGACAAGATTCTCCAGTACCAGTCGACCGGCGTCGATGCCGTCACGGGCGCCACGATCTCGAGCTTCGCGCTTCTCGCGGGCGTCCGCGACTGCCTCAAGCAGGCGGGCGGCGACATGCCGGCCCTCACGAAGAAGGTCGAGCAGCGTCCGGCCGTCGAGGCCAAGTACGAGGCTGACGTCGTCGTGATCGGCGGCGGCGGCGCGGGTCTTGCCGCCGCGATCGCGGCCGAGCAGGCCGGCGCCAGGAAGGTGATCGTGCTCGAGAAGCTCGGCTTCCTCGGCGGCTCGACCAACGTCTCCGAGGGCGCGCTGAACGCCGTCGACCCGGTCCGCCAGGGCAAGCAGGGCATCGAGGATTCGTACGACAAGTTCTACGACCAGACGATGAAGGGCGGCCACAACAAGGGCACGCCGGAGCTCGTCCGTCACCTCACCCAGAACTCCATGAAGGAGGTCGAGTGGCTTGAGACCCTCGGCGTCAAGTTCAAGGATGAGATCGGCACGGCCACGGGCGCGCTCTGGCAGCGCAGCCACTATCCGGCCACGCCCTCGGGCAACACCTACATCCGCACCTTCGAGGAGGTGATCGGGAACTCCAAGGTGATCGAGGTCCTCACGGACACCTCCGCCAGGGAGCTCGTCACCGCCAACGGCCGCGTGACCGGTGTGCTCGCGGAGAACTTCGGCCGCAGCATCACGGTTGACGCCGACGCCGTCGTGATCGCCACGGGCGGCTTCGGCGCCAACATCGAGATGCGCCAGAAGTTCAACACGGGCGTCTGGAAGGAAGCGAACCTCGACAAGTCGATCGGCTGCACGAACCTGCAGAAGGCCGCCCAGGGCGAGGGCATCGCCATGGGCCAGAAGATCGGCGCCGACGTGATCGGTCTTGACGACATCCAGATCCATCCCTGCGGCACGCCGGGCACCGGTCTGATGGAGAACATCCGCACCTCGGGCCGCAACCGCATTTTCGTAAACATCGAAGGTGACCGTTTCGTCAACGAAGGCGCCGCCCGCGACGTGCTCGCGAAGGCGATCTTCGAGCAGCCGAAGGGCGAGTACTGGGTCGTGGTGAACCACATCCGCTACCCGAGCGTTGACTTCGTCGACAACAACGGCGCGACGATCCGCAACATGGTTGCGCTCGGCTCGGTCGTGGCGGGCGACACGCTCGACGACCTCGCCAAGAAGACCGGCATGGACGCGAAGAAGCTCAAGGCCAGCATCGCCAACTACAACGCCGTCGTCGAAGGGAAGACCAAGGACAAGCTCGGCTTCCTCGCCAACAACAAGGCCGACAAGACGATGACCGAGGGTCCCTGGTACGCCTGCCGCAAGGTTCCGACCGTTCACCACACCATGGGCGGCCTGAAGATCAACGACAAGGCGCAGGTCCTCAATGCCGACGGCAGCCCGATCCCGGGTCTCTACGCCGCGGGTGAGGTCACCGGCGGTATCCACGGCTCGAACCGTCTCGGCGGCAACGCGATTGCCGACGTGATGGTCTTCGGTCACACCGCGGGCACGAACGCCGTGAAGATCAAGTAATCCGTCACGGCTGATCGTCTGATCTGAAAAGAAGCGGGCGGCGTGGTTCTTGCCATGCCGCCCGCTTCGTGTCCGGGGGAGGAGCCGGCCATGCCGGACAAGCCGGTCACCAGAGCTCGATCTCGACGTCCTTCGCCCAGATTTCCATGTCCGGATCGAAGAGAGTCCAGTCCGCGCCCGATTCGCCGTCGAGCATGAAGGTCCGCGTGCCCTGGAAGAAGGTCTCGTCGTAGATCTCGAGGAACGTCTCCGCCATCACCATCGTCTCCTCGTCGGTCTTCCCCGAGTAGGCGAGCTCGGTCTCGGGGTCGTTCGCGGGGCCGAGATCGAAGCCGTTGCGGCGCAGCACGGCCTTCAAGGCGAACCAGTAGGGGCCGTAGCCCACGTAGGACGAGGGCTTGTCGTGGAGCCGCCAGTAGATGACCCCCGAGCCGTGCCTCGCGAGATCCTCGCGGCCCTTGTTGCGCCGGAGATTCTCGGTCATCTCCTTGACGCGCTCGCGGATCTTCTCCATGTCCATCTTGTACTCGGTGTAGGCCATGTCTGCGGCTCCTGTGTTAAATCTCTAATCTATTTAGCCACTTGAAAAGCTTTTTGTCAAGGCGGCGCCCCGGGTGTTCCTCGGGGGAATCGGGCGACTCCTCGGTGACTGTCTCGGATACGCAGCAAATCCGGTGCCTCGCAGGGGCCTTCTGCGTCAATCAGCGTCTTGATTGACAGGGCTCCGGTCTGTAGACTCATTCAATTGCTCTCATGAGGATGCCGCAAATGGACGAGATCTCGCACGACTGGATTCCCTTCTACACCGAGCTTGCCGACCGGCTGCTTGACTGGCGCGACCGCAGGGGCGAGCTCATCGGAATCATCTGCGAGATGTTCCGTGCGATCGACATCAAGTGTCCGACGCTCGACAGCGAGTATCCGCCGGCCGACATCGACCCCTTCACGGTCTTCGGGCTCTTCAACAAGGGCCTCACGACGGAGAACCGCATCCGCATCGCCGGGGGACTCGCCGAACGGCTCGGCGTCAGGGCCGCGGTTCCGAGGAATTTCGCGGGCATTCCGGTGCTCGACAAGCGCAAGGGCACCTTCTATCGCTTCTCCTCCAATCCGAAGCGCCGTCCCGAGGACATCGACAACCTCTGGGATCTGCTCGCCGCGGCGCTCCCCTTTGCCGACGAAGGCGGGGAGGCGCGGCGGCAGGCCTTCATCGAGGCCTTTGACCGCGCACGAACCAACAGCGGCGTGCGCTGGATGATCACTTTCGGCCTCTTCTGGGCAAGGCCCGGGAAGTTTGTGTGTCTTGACGAGCGGACCCGCTGGGTGCTCACCGACACGGACACGGTGCCGCTCCGGAACCCGGAGGCGATCGGATCGCTCAGGAAGGTGCCTTCGGGCGAGGGGTACGTCCGCATCTGCGACGCCCTCGCCGCCGTGATCGCCGAGGGGTGCACTGTGAAGAGTCTCGCGGAGCTTTTCGCGCTCACCTACGACGTCTCCGAGAAGGAGAACCGGCGCCGTAAGGCGGAGAAGGCGAGGCTCATTGCGGAGGCCGGTGACGATGATGACGACGAGGAGGATGAGACGGACCGCGAGGTCTCGTTTGACTGGATTCTGTTCTATTCGGAGCTCGCCGACAGGCTGCTCGATTACCGGGAGCGGAGAGGGGAGCTCATCTCGATCATCTGTGAGATGTATTCAGCGCTTGCCGCGCGCGGGGTGACATATCCAAAGCTTGATGACGTATATCCGCCTTCTGACATCGATCCATTCACGATCTTCGGGCTCTTCAACAAGGGCCTCACGAACGAGAAACGCATCATCACCGCGGGCGCGCTCGCCGAACGGCTCGGAGTGAAGACTCCGGTGCCGCAGAGTTTCGAGGGCGTGCCCGTCCTCAACAATCAGAAGGCCACCTTCTATCTGTTCACCAACGATCCGGAACGCAGTGCGCACGGCATTGACGATCTCTGGTCTCTCTTTGCCGCGGCCATCGCCTATGCAGACGCGCCGGCAGGAGAGAACGCCTCGGAGCGCGCCGCCTTCATCAGGGCCTATGACGCCGTCCGAGGGACGAAGTACATCCGCTGGCGGCACACCATGGGGCTCTTCTGGGTGCGCGCATACAGGTACCTCAACCTCGACAAGAAAAACCGCAGGTTCCTGCTTGATCCGGAGTGCATGGCGCTTAATGACCCGGAGGTGTACGGGAACCTCAGTGAAGTGCCCGACGGCGAGCGCTATGACCGGATCTGCGAGGCCATTCTTCAGGAACTCGGAACCGGTCGATGGGGTTTCAGCACGATTCCTGAACTCTCGAGGGAGGCCTGGATGGTCTCGGGGAAGGAGAAGGCCGAGGCGGCCGCCGAGGAAGACTCAGTCACGGACGGCACCCGCTACTGGGCCTGCGCGGCCGGCGAGAATGCCTCGCTCTGGGAGCAGTGCCATGAGCAGGGCATCATTGCGATCGGCTGGGGCTACGACTTCCTCGGCGACCTCATGCAGTACGGCACGCGCGAGGAGATCAACACGCGCCTCACGGAGAAACTCGAGGCGGCGTCGTACCCCAACGTGTCGCTCGCGCTCTGGGAGTTCTCGCACGAGATGAAACCGGGCGACGTGATCTACGCGAAGAAGGGCAGCAACACGATCCTCGGCCGCGGCGTCGTCATCTCCGACTACATCTTCAAGGTGGACGGCGTCCTCGGGCGCGACACCTTCCGAAACGTGCGAAAGGTCACGTGGACGCACTGCGAACGGTGGAGCGCCTCGGAGAGCATTCCGATGAAGACCCTAACCGAGGTGACGAACTTCCCGGACTACATCGCCGAGCTTGAGGCGCACTTCGGCGTGATCGATGACGAGAAGCCCGCCGCGGCAGCTGTCGCCTCCACGGCGGCCGTCACCGCCCCGGAGCCCGCACCCGAACCGGAGCCCGAGTACACGCCCGAGCCCTACTCGCCCGCGGACTTCCTCTCCGAGGTTTACATGGACGAGAGCGACTACGCGACGCTCGTGCGGCTCATCCGCAGGAAGCGCAACGTGATCCTCCAGGGCCCGCCCGGGGTGGGGAAGACCTTCGCCGCGGAGCGCCTCGCCTGGTCGATGATTGGCGCGAAGGATCAGAGGCGCGTCGGCCTGGTGCAGTTCCATCAGAACTACGCCTACGAGGACTTCCTCATGGGCTGGCGGCCCACGAGGGACGGGTTCGAGCTTCGCCACGGGCCGTTCTTCGAGTTCTGCCGCCGCGCCGAGGCCGATCCCGGCCGCGACTACTTCTTCGTGATCGACGAGATCAACCGCGGCAACCTCTCGAAGATCTTCGGCGAGCTGCTGATGCTCATCGAGTCCGACAAGCGGGGCAAGCGCGTGAAGCTCCTCTACGGGGAGGGCACCTTCACCGTTCCGGCGAACGTGTACCTGATCGGCATGATGAACACCGCCGACCGCAGCATCGCGATCATCGACTATGCGCTCAGGCGCCGCTTCGCCTTCTTCGACATGAAGCCGGGCTTCTCCTCGCGGGGGTTCACGGAGTACCTCGCGGGGCTCGCGAGCGACCGCATGAACCGCTTGGTCGAGTGCGTGCGGAAGCTCAACGTCGAGATCCGCGCCGACGAGACGCTCGGGAGCGGCTTTGAGGTCGGACACAGCTACTTCTGCGGCCTGTCAGCCGATGATCCCGGGGAAATCGGCGAGATCGTCGAGTACGAGATCATTCCGCTCGTCCGCGAGTACTGGTACGACGACCCGGACCGTGCCTCCCACTGGGCCGAGGCCTTGAGGGCGGCCGTCCGATGATCCCGGTCCGGAACGTCTGGCACATGCTCGCGTATGCCTTCGGAAACCTCAATCCAAGGGGCTTCCGGAGCATCGAGACCGAGCGCTTCGAGAACGTCGCCGATCTCTCGGCTGAGATCCTGGCGAAGGGCGTGGCGCAGCTCCTGAAGCGCGGCATCGGCAAGGACTATGTTCCTCAGGAGGACGAACTCGCCGCCATGCGCGGGCGCATCGTCTTCAGCGAGACGCTGCGCGGCGGCACGCTGACGAAGAAGCGCCTCGTCTGCGGCTGGGATGAGTTCTCGGTGAACTCGTACATGAACCGCATCATCCGCACGACGCTGAACCTTCTCGTCCACGCGGACATCGCGCCGGCGAGAAAGAGGACGCTCAGGCGCCTCGCCGCGTCCTTCGCGGGCGTCGAGCCGCTCGAGCCCGCGCACATCAACTGGCGGCTCAACTTCAACCGCAACAACTACCTCTACCGCACGCTCATGAGCTTCTGCCGACTCGTGATCGAGGGGCTGCTGATGACTCAGCGGGACGGCTCGGTGCGGGTGATGGATTTCCTCGACGACCAGGCGATGCACCGCCTCTACGAGAAGTTCCTTCTCGAGTACTTTCGGCAGGAGTTCCCGGGGAAGACGTCGGCCTCGTGGATCCGCTGGCAGTTTGATGAACTGCCCGACGAGGAGAGCCTCGCGTTCCTGCCGGTGATGCGCACCGACATCACGCTTTCAATGGGCGACAGGGTGCTGATCATCGACGCCAAGTACTACGAGCACGCGACGGTCGAGCGCTGGGGGCAGGAGCGCCATCGTCAGGATCATCTGGAGCAGATCTACGGCTACGTGAACAACTACGTCGCCGTCGAAGGGACGACCGTCTCGGGGCTGCTCCTCTATGCGAAGCCAGAGGGCGCGGTCGACTTCACGCACACCTATCCCCTCAAGGGCGGAAAGCTCGTTGAGCTGAGGACGCTTGACCTCAACTGCGAGTTCAGTGAGATCCGGCGGCAGCTGAACGCCATCGCTGAGGAGCACTTCGGCTGCGTGATGCGCCCCTGAAGGCCCCGCGCCGGAGGGCGGCGACACGAGATCGCACCCGCCCGGCGAAACGAAACCGCACCCGCTCCCGCCGAGGGTGAGCCCGGGAGGAACCGCCTCAGGGGCGGCCCTGAAGAAAGCAGGGCCCGGAAGGTTTCCCCTCCGGGCCCCGGGTTCATGATGAGCGGTCAGAACCTCCAGGAGAAGCTCGCCGTCGCCGCGTAGTTGTCGGCGTTGCTGCTGCCCGTCCAGGAGACGCCGAGGCCGACGTTCACCGGACCCTTCCCGGCCGTGACCCCGAGCGATGCCTTGAAGTTCACGCGGTCGAGCACCTCGGTCGAGGTCTTCGCCGACCCCGCGAGCCCCGTGAATCTCACGGTGCTCTCGAGATCCCGGTCACCGATCACGGGGATGACCGAGAGGTCGAGCACGGGCCTCACGGCCGTGCCGCCCGGGGTGACGAGGGCCTTCGAGAACTGCACGCCGACGGGCACCTCGGCGAAGGTCTTCGTCTCCGCGTCGGTGGAGAGGAGCTCCGCGGAGGCCGACCTCGCCGTAATGCCGTCCATGCGGACCGCGCTCACCCGGAGACCCAGGTAGGGCGCGACGTCGACCGCCTCGGTCGCGAAGGCGTACTTCACCTTCGCGCCCGCTGAGAAGACCTTCGACTTCACGTCGGCGGTGATGCGGGTGCTGCCGTTCGCCTGCGAGAGGTCGCCGTCGACGAGACCGAGGCTCAGGTCGGCCGCGAAGGACCAGGGGCCGCTCACGCGGCCGAAGTAGCCCGTGACGCCGTAGAAGTCGTAGTCGGTCGAGGTTTTGACGAGCGAGCCCGTCGAGTCCGCGTCACCCGTGCCCGCCTCGAGGGCGATGCCGAGGCGCGAGGAGTCGCCGGCCGCCCAGTCGACGCCGAGCGCGATGCCGGTGAAGTCGGCGTCAAGCCCGCGCGTGAACGGACCGGCCCCGAAGCCGTCGCTCCTTGACTTCGACCAGACGGGCGCGGCCCAGACGACCGTTCCCTCGCCCGCGAAGGCATTCGGCTGTGCCGGGGCAGGGGCGGGGGCGTCCGTCATCGTCGAGTAGTCCGAGGCGTCCGCGAACGTGAAGCCCGGGAAGGACGCGTCCGGGCCGCCGATCCGCCGCGAGGCCGGGTATCCGCCGGCGGCGCTGAAGCCGAGGCGCGCGTCGGTCATGCCGGTGAGCATCCCGACGGTCGCCATCGACGCCTCGAACGTTCCCGAGAGCGCCGTGAGGCGGGCGGCCGACTCGACCGCGCGCCCGAACTCGCGCGAGACGTCGGCGGTCGAGCGTCCTGCCTGGATCGCCGTGGCGGCGTTCTCGATGAGGGTGCCGATCCAGCCCGCGCCGTCGTTCGTTTCCGCAGTGATGCGGCCCGCGGCGTACTCGTCGGCGATCAGCCTCCCGAGCTCGTCCGAGAGGTAGTCCGTGATGAAGGAGCTGCCGCTCGTCGAGAGCGTGAAGGTGACCGACCCGTCCTCGGCGGGGGCGTTCGCCGTGAGAAGCGTGCTGCCCGTGAGGATCGTGATGGAGTCGCCCGTGAACTTGCCGTCGCCCGTGAGTCTGAGCACGGTGTCCGCGGTCACGGTGCCGATCGAGGAGATGTCGATGACGCCGCCCTCGGTTGAGAGGTCGCTCGAGACATTGACGGTCCAGGTGGTCGTGCTTCCGTCGGTCGAGACCGACACTGCGCCCGCGTTCACGATGACCGCGCCGCCGGTGCCCACGAGGATCGCGTCCTCGGCGGCGGCAGCGTCGGCAGAGCCGATCGTGAGGCCGCCCGAGGCCGAGAAGGTCTCGGAAAGCGTGTCAAGCACGAGGATGCTCGTGTAGTCCGTGCCCGATCCGGAGACGCCGGAGGCCGCGAGCGACGACGTGAGCGTCGACTGGGCATCGGCGAGCGTCATGCCGCTCCCCGAGCCGATGTAGAGAAGGGCGTTCGTGCCGACCGTCGAGGCTGCGGTGAGCGTGAGGCTCGTGAAGTACGCGGCCGCCGTGCCGGCGCCGCCCGCGATCGCGAGACCGGCGAGCGAGGCCGTGCCGGTGCTCACGAGCTGCGAGCCGCTTCCCGACACCGTGGTGAGACCGGCGACGTCGAGTTCCCCGGAGATCTCGGCCGAGGCTCCGGAGGAGACCGTGAGGGTGCTCTTGAGGTCGGCCGCCGTGGCGAAGAGCTTCGAGGCCGTGCCGTCGGTCGCGAGGCCGGCCACGAGCACAGCGCCCGTGCTGGCGAGCGCCGCGCCCGACGTCCCGTCCGCGGCGATGCCGAAGGTCGAGCCTCCGGAGACGGTGAGGTTTCCGACGTTCGTCGTGCCGGCCGCGGCCCAGGTCGAGCCGGAGTCAAGCTCCAGGGCGCCCGAGACCGTCGCCGTTTCCGCAGCGGTGCTCGTGAAGTCGCCGTCCGCAAGGGTGAGGGACGCGAGCGTCGTCGCGCCGGCGACCGTGAGCGTGCCGGAGGTGACGGAGGTTTCGCCGCCGGAGAGTTTGCCGCCAACCGTCGCCGATCCGCTGTTCACCGTGATGCCGCTCGAGACCGTGAGGTCGCCGGACGTGGTGAACTGAGATCCCGAGAGGACGGAGAGCGAATCCGCTGAGGTCGAACCGCTTGCCAAGTAGGTCGAGTTGTTCGAGAGGCTGATCGCGCCGGAGACAGTCACGGTTCCGGATCCGAACGAGGCAGTGAACGTGCCCGAGGTGAGTTCGAGGGACTTGAGGTTCGTCGTCGTCCCGGCGACCGTGAGCGAGCCCGAGGTGACGGAAGTCGCGCCGCCGGAGAGCGTGCCGCTTACCGTTGCCGATCCGCTGCTCACCGTGATGCCGTTCGCGATGGTGAGATTCCCGGAGGAAGTGAATTGTGAC
>NZ_JAUNSF010000041.1 GCF_030539355.1 Sutterella sp. | reverse complement strand
TCTTAGTATTAAACAGATATACAATTAGTTTGTACATTAAGAAGACCCCTTCAAGAGGTCTCGAAACGGCCGAGAAAGGCCGACAGAGAGGAGTGCTCACATGACCAGCGAAAACGACAAGGAACTGTCCCCGTCAAGGAGAAAGTGGCTCGCGTCCGCCGATCGACGCGAGCAGCTTCTTGACGCCGCCTACGCCTGCTGCAACCGCAGCCGCGACCTGTACGTCCCGGTCGACGAGATCGCCCGCGAGAGCGGCGTGTCCAGAAATCTGGTCTATCACTACTTCGGCAACCAGGAGGCGCTCATCGAGGCGCTCCTCACCCGCGAGACGAAGGACTTCATCGAGCGCGTCGAGCGCATTCCGCTCACGACGTCCGCCGAGACGATGCACGCCATCGCGCTCGAGTACCTCACGAGCTTCTCGCGTCATGCCGCGAACCTCAAGGCCGCCCAGGCCTCGCCGCGCCTCAAGGCCCGGATCACGCCGCAGCTCACCGAGACGCGCGACCTCGCCGCGAAACGCTTCGCCGAGGCGCTCGGCCTTCCCTTCGAGGGCGCCGTCCGCTCGGCGCTCATCGCCGGGGCGAAATTCATGATGAAGCTCGCCCGCGAGTCGGGCGGAAAGCTCCTCGAGGATCTTGACTCCGCCGCCGACCTCTGCGTGAACGTCTGCCGGCGCGCCGCCTGGGGCGCCGTACGGATGGAGAAGTACGGCCCGGATCGCCGTACCGGCTGATTTTCTTCGGATTTATTCCGTTGTGAATGGTGCGTCAGGCACGATTCCCAACCGGTTGCACACAAATTTCTATTTAACAGGTGTACAATTATTCGTAATTGTACGAATGCACAATTCGAGAAGGGCAGCACCTGCCCGAGGAGAGGTTTCGATGGAGAGCGAAAAGAAAGAGAGCATTTCCGCGACGAGGAGGCGCAGGCTCTCGCCGGCCGACCGGCGGGAGCAGATCCTTGACGCCGCGCTCGCCTGCTGCATTCGCAACGCGAGCTTTGAGGTCTCGATGATCGAGGTCGCCCGCGAGGTGGGCGTCTCGAGGAACTTGGTCTACCACTACTTCAGCAACCAGGACACGCTGATGAACGCGATGATCTCCCGCGAGGCGCAGACGATTCAGAGCCGCATCGCCGAGATCCCCTTCTCCACTCCGGAGGAGACGATGTTCTCCGTCATCCTCGAGTACCTCCGCACCATGACCCGCAACGTGGAGGCTCTTCGCACGGCGCTCGCCACCCCGAGGATCCGCGAGAAGGTGAGTCCGCACCTCGAGGAGCTCCAGGAGCTCGTCGCGATGCGCCTCGCCGAGGCGCTCGGCTTCAGCTGGTCGGGCACCGTGAAGAACGCGCTCCTCTCCGGAGCGAACTTCATCCTCCACCTCGTGCGCGAAGCGGGTCGTGACCTGCACCTCGCCGAGGACGCCGCCGCCGAGCTCTGCGTGAACGTCTGCCGGCAGGCGGCCGAGGGCGCCGCACGGATCGACCGTGAGACCTCCGCCGCGATGCAGACCGCCGCCCATTAAAATTATTGGATTTCTCAGGGTTAACCCTTATTTTTGACGAGGTTCTCGAGTAGCAACAGACCATACAATTTCAAATCAAATTGTATGACTGCACAATAAACGAGACTCTCACCTTCCGGACAGTTGTGATGAATATCAATACCGAAGAACCGGCCGCCCCGGTCCGCAGAAAGCGCTTCCAGCCTGAGGACCGCCGCGAGCAGATCCTCGACGCCGCGGCGCGCTGCTACACGAGAACCGGCAGCTTCGAGGTGACGATGATCGACGTGGCGCGCGAGATCGGCGTCTCGCGGAACCTCATCTACCACTATTTCCGCAATCAGGAGACGCTGCTCGAGGCGCTCATCGAACGCGAGACGAGGACCTTCCGCGAGCGCATCACGGACATCCCCTTCACGACGCCCGAGGAGACGATGCATCTCGTGGCGCTCACCTACGTGCGCTACATCGCCGAGCACGCCGACGCCGTCACGATGGTCTTCTCGTCGCCGCGCGTGCTCGCGAAGATCAGCCCCCACATCACGGTGACGCTCGAGGTGATCGCCCGGCGCTTCGCCGACGCGCTCGGCGTCCCCTGGTCGGGAACGGTGCGCACGGCGATGCTCGCCGCCTCGGAATTCATGGTGAATTTCGTGCGCAGCTCGGGCGAGCGGCTTCTGCTTGCCGACGCCACCGCCGCCGACATCTGCGTCGAGGTCTTCCGCAGCGCCGCCCAGGGCGCGGTGCGCTTCGAGGCGCTCGCCGGCGCCCGGGAACCCGCGAAGGAAACCGCGGCCCAGACCATTCCGTCCGAAAAGGACCCGTCCTGACTGTCGCGCCTGTGACAGCACGGAGAAACTGACTGATGCTCACGCTCGGCATTGACCTCGGCTCCACCACGGTCAAGTTCGCTCTTCTCTCCGAAGAGGGAACGCTCCTCGCCCATGACTACCTGCGCCACGCGAGCGCCGTTAAGGCGACGCTCCTCACGGTGCTGCGCGGGCTCTCGGCCCGCACGAAGAACGAGCCCGTCCGCGTGCTCTTCTCAGGGTCGGGCGCGCTCGCCATTTCCGAGACGCTCGGCGCCGCCTTCGTTCAGGAAGTGATCGCGGCCTCGCGCTACCTCAGGCGCCGGTCGCCCGACCTCGACGCCGCAGTGGAGTTGGGCGGCGAGGACGCGAAGCTGCTTTACCTCAGCAACGGCGTGGAGCTGCGCATGAACGAAGCGTGCGCGGGCGGCACCGGCGCCTTCATCGACCAGATGGCGACGCTGCTCGACACCGATGCGCCGGGTCTTGATGCCCTCGCGCTCGAGGCGAAGACCTCGCACCCGATGGCCTCGCGCTGCGGCGTCTTCGCGAAGACCGACCTCGTGGCGCTTCTCAATGCTGGCATCCCCCGCTCGGAGGTCGCCCGCTCGGTGCTCGACGCCGTCGCGGAGCAGACCGTGAGCGGACTCGCCTGCGGCCGCCCCGTCGCGGGCCGCATCGCGTTCCTCGGAGGGCCGCTCACTTTCATGCGGTCGCTGCGCGAGGCGATGGAGCGGCGTCTCGCCGCCCCAGGCACCACGTTCGAGACCTATGCCGACGCGCACTGCTCGGTCGCGATCGGCGCCGCGCTCGAGGGCCTTGATCCCGGCGCCGAGGCGCACCGCGCCCGCGTCTGGCCGACCCTCGCGACGCTCATCGAATCGATTGACGCGCTGCCCGAGGGCAGCGACCGCCACTCGGGTCTCCCTCCGCTCTTCAGCTCCGCCGAGGAACGCGCCGCCTTCACGGCCCGTCACGCCAGGGAAGCCGCGCGCCGCGTGCCGCTCTCCGAGGCAAAGGGCGACCTCTTCCTCGGCACGGATCTCGGTAGCACCACCGTCAAGGGCGCGCTCGTCGACTCCGAGGGCCGGCTCGTCGCGAGCTGGTACGCCGAGAACCAGGGCAAACCGCTCGAACAGCTCTTCGCCGCCGTGAAGCGCCTCATTCCCGAGATTCCCGAGGGCGCCCGCATCCGTCAGGCCGCCACGACCGGCTACGGCGCGGACCTCGCCCGCGCGGCGCTCGGCGCCGCCTTCAGCGAGGTCGAGACCCTCACGCACGCCCGAGCCGCCGCGGCCTTTGACCCGCAGGTGAGCTACGTGATCGACATCGGCGGCCAGGACATGAAGTGCCTTGAGATCCGCCAGGGACTCATCAGCGGCGTGAAGCTCAACGAGGCCTGCTCCTCGGGCTGCGGCTCGTTCCTGCAGACCTTCGCGCGGCAGCTGAAGCTCTCTCTCCCCGAGTTCGTCGGCGCGGCGCTCTCCTCCGAGCACCCCTGCGACCTCGGCACCCGCTGCACGGTCTTCATGAACTCGCGCGTGCGCCAGGCGCAGCGCGACGGTGCCGCGATCGAGGACATCGCCGCGGGCCTCTGCCGCTCGATCGTGAGAAACGCCCTCTACAAGGTGCTCAGAATCCACGACCCCGAGGAACTTGGGGACCATGTGCTCGTGCAGGGCGGCACGTTCCTGAACGACGCCGTTCTGCGCGCCTTCGAGCAGCAGATCGGCCGCAATGTCATCCGCCCGGACATCGCAGGCCTGATGGGTGCCTACGGCGCCGCCCTCATCGCGCTCGAGCGCACCGAGGCCGACACGCCGGTGCTCGACTTGAGCGACGAAACGCTCGACGCGACGCGCGTGATCGAGCGCGAACTCCTCTGCAAGGGCTGCGGCAACCGCTGCCGGCTCACGATGAGCCGCTTCCCGACGGGCGAGAAGTTCTTCTCGGGCAACCGCTGCGACTTCGCCGCGAAGAGCGCGGGCGGAAGAAAGAAGGACAAGTCGGGCTTCATCGACTGGAAAACGGAGCGCCTCTTCGCGGGCGAGCCGCTTGCGCCCGAGGCCGCCCGCATGGGCACCGTCGGCATTCCGCGGGCTCTGGACACCTGGGAGCACTACCCCTACTGGTTCACGCTCTTCACGAACCTCGGCTTCCGCGTCGAGCTCTCGCGCCCCTCGGACCACGCGCTCGCGGCGCTCGCAAGCGCCACGGTGCCCTCGCAGTCGCTCTGCTTCCCGGCGAAGCTCCTGCACGGCCACGTGACCGAGCTCGCGCAGAAGGGAATCAAGGACATCTGGATGCCGTGCGTCCCCTTCGAGGGTCCGCGCTCCGACCGGAAATCCGCCGCGGCCGGGCGCTTCGCCTGCCCCGTGGCGGGCGGCTACCCCGAGGCGATGCGGCTCTCGATTGACACGACGCTGCCCGGTGCGCGCATCCTCACGCCCTTCGTGGACCTCGAGCACGCCGAGAGCGTGGTGCGCGCCGTGCGCGCGGCCTGGCCCTCGCTCTCCGCGAAGGAAGTGCGGCGCGCGGCCGAATCCGCCCACGCCGCGCTCCTTCAGTACCAGAGCGAGCTTCGCGCCAAGGGCGAGGCGCTCTGGCACGCCCGCGAGCTTTCGGGCGAGCCCCTCATCGTCATCGCGGGCCGTCCCTATCACCTCGATCCCCTCATCAACCACGGGCTCCCCGCGCTCATCGAATCCATGGGCGCCGCGGTCGTGACCGAGGACGCCGTCGCGCACTTGGCCGACCTCCCCTCCGACATCTCCGTCGTCAACCAGTGGACCTTCCACGCCCGCCTCTACCGGGCGGCGGCGCTCGTGCGCGAGAGCCGCTCGGCCGAGCTCGTGCAGCTCATGAGCTTCGGCTGCGGCATCGACGCCATCACCTCCGAGCAGATCGAGAGACTTCTCTCCGCGCGCGGCCGCATCTCGACGACGATCAAGATCGACGAGGGCGACACGCTCGGTGCGGCGAGGATCCGCCTCAAGTCGCTCCTCGCGGCGGTCGCCGACCGCCGGCGCCACGACCGCGAGGCCGCGGTGGCCGCGATCGAGAGTGTTCAGGATGCGAAGGCGCCCGAGGGCTCCGCCCCGGCGAACCGCCCGCTCACGACCCGCGAGGTGGTGGGCATGCGCACGATCTACGTGCCGCAGATGGCGCCGCTCCACTTCCCCATCCTCTGCGCGGCGCTGCGGGCGACGGGCTGGAACGCGGAGCTCCTCCCCGAGGTGACGCCGCGGGCGATCGAGGAGGGCCTGAAGCACGTCAACAACGACGCCTGCTATCCGGCGATCGTCGTGATCGGGCAGCTCATTGATGCGCTCAAGACCCGCGAGATCGATCCGGAGCGAAGCGCGCTGCTGCTCGCCCAGACCTGCGGGCCCTGCCGCGCGACCAACTACCCGAGCCTCTTGAAGTGGGCGCTCGGCGACCTGCATCTTGAGAACGTCCCGGTGGTCACGCTCTCGGGCGGCCGCATCGAGGGCGCGGAGACGCTTGACCTCGGTCTGATGGGCTTGAAGCGCCTCATGATCGGGTGCCTCTACGGCGACCTGCTGCAGCGCCTCACGCTCTTCGTGCGCGCCTACGAGCGCGTGCCGGGCACGGCCGAGAGCCTCGTGCCCAAGTGGACGAAGCGCGCCGAGGAGGCCGCCGCGGCCGGCGACTCCGCCCGCTTCCGCCGTGACGCGCGCGAGATGGTGCGCGAGTTCCTCGCGATTGAGCGCTCGGACGTGAGGAAGCCCCGCGTCGGCATCGTGGGCGAAATTCTGCTCAAGTACCACCCGGCCGCGAACCTCGGCATCGTCGACACGATCCTCGCCGAGGGCGCGGAGCCGGTGCTCGGCGACATCGCGAGCTTCCTCCTCTACTGTCTGCACGACCACATCGAGCAGGCGCGCGCCTTCGGCGCGAGCCGCGGCAAGGCGCTCTTCGCCTGGCTCACGATCCGCTGGTTCGAGCACCTGCGGAGCGCCATGCGCGACGCGCTCGACGGCACCCCGATCGCGGGCGTCGCGACGCTCGCCGAGGAGCTCGAGGCGATCGAGGGGCTCGTCAGTCCCGGGCAGCAGGCGGGCGAGGGGTGGCTCCTCACCGCCGAGATGGCCTCCTACGTCCGCGAGGGCGTGCCGAACGTCGTGTGCCTGCAGCCCTTCGGGTGCCTGCCGAACCACGTCACGGGTAAAGGCGTCATGAAGCGGCTGCGCGACACGTACCCGGGCGCGAACCTCACGGCGATCGACTTCGAGGCGGGCACCTCGCGCGCCAACGTCGCCAACCGCCTGAAGCTCTTCCTCGCCCAGGCCCGCGAGAACTTCGCGAAGGGCGCCTCGGGCGCCGGCGACAGAGCGGACGGAGCGGTCATGCGGCGCGTGATCCCGATCCACGTCGAGACCGAGGGCGCGGCGCACCCGACGGAGCGCCGCCACGCGGGCACCTGACGCCCGGAGTTGATCAAGGCCGGCAGGTCTCACGACCTCCGGCCTTCTTCAATGAGAAATCTGTCTGAAGTGATCAGTGGCGCGGACCGCCGCCGGGGCCTCCGCCCATGCCTCCCGGACCGCCGGGACCGCCCATGGATCCACCGCCCGGGACGCCGAGGTGAATCTCGCCGCGTCCCGACGGGGGATTGAGCGGCTGCGGGCCGCCCGTGCGGGGCACGCCGCGCATGAACTGCATGTGGACCTCGATCACCTGCTCGCGGATGCGCTTGCGCTCGTCGCCGCAGAGCTTCGGCTGCGTCTCGTGGATTTCGCTGCGGATGTCGACCGTGTAGCGGCGGCGCAGCGCCTCAAGGTCATGCTCGGAGAGGTTCTCCTTGAGACTGCGGCGCTCCTTGGGCGTCATGCCTCGCCAGTAGGTGTTCTTCGAAACCTCGTCGAGGAAGGGCCAGAGCCTCGCGCGTTCCTCGGCGCTCATGTCCGCCCAGAAGCGCACGCAGGGGCCCTGGGAGCTCTCCTTGCAGTCGCCGACCACGGGAGCGTCCGTGGGCAGGCCGGCGAAACGCTGCTCCGAGAGCCCGGCGGCCGGGCCTTCGGCGATCGCGGCGCCTGACAGGAGCCAGGCGGCGAAGGCGAACATGCAGCAGGAGGATTTTCGGACCATAAGTGAGGCGTCTCAGAATGGAGGTTGCGGGAAGGTTTCGAAGCGAACGCAACCCGAGAGCCCTGTCGGACAGGCTTGTTCGGCGGGGTCGGGATGTGAGGCGTGTTGTACGCCCTCGGTCTCTCCCGGAGGGGTCTCCGCGGGGCCGGGGTCTTCTTCTTCCTGAGCCTGAATATATCAGCGGACTTTTTGAAAATTCCCCGTTTATTGTGCAAAACCGTGACAGAACATTGCCGCGTTTACGGTCTGCGAGAGGGGGTCCGGGCCTGCTCCCGCCGTCCGTCAAGGACAGATCGTGACGTTACAATTTACCCCGAGCGCCTGATGCGGGAAAGCCCGTTTTTCCGGCCCATCCCTGCGCGGCGCGTGTTTTCCGAAGCCGGGGAAGTCCGCGCGTGCGATTCGCAACGCTTTCCCCTCATTTGTAACATCGGGTTGCCCGGGTCTCGAATTCCGCGCGCGCAGGTGAAAGAATTCATCTCATCAGAATTCAATAACGTGTTTCCGCCCGACAACTGCGATGCTGTCGGGGGAACGCTACTCCAGAGGAGCCATCACGATGGTTGACCGCACCCCCAAGATTCTTATCGTTGACGACGATCCCCGTCTGCGTGACCTGCTGCGCCGCTATCTCGGTGAGAACGGCTTCAATGTGATGACGAGCGAGAACGGCGAGGCGATGAAGCGCCTCTGGGTCCGCGAGCACTTTGACCTGCTGATCCTCGACCTGATGATGCCGGGCGAGGACGGTCTCGCGATCCTCAAGCGCCTGCGCGCCGACAAGGACGTCACCCCGATCATCATGCTCACGGCCCGCGGCGAGGACGTCGACCGCATCCTCGGCCTCGAGCTCGGCGCCGACGACTACCTCGGCAAGCCCTTCAATCCGAGGGAGCTGCTCGCGCGCATCCACGCCGTGCTCCGCCGCCGTCCGCGCCAGGACGCCCCGGGCGCCCCGTCAATGGAGAACGAGATCGTCAAGTTCGGCGAGTTCGAGCTCGACCTCGGCACGCGCGTGCTCAAGAAGAACGGCGAGAACGTGCAGCTCACGACGGGCGAGTTCGCCGTGCTCAAGGCCTTCGCGCGTCACCCGAGGCTCCCGCTCTCCCGCGACAAGCTCATGGAGATGGCCCGCGGCCGCGAGTACGAGGCCTTCGACCGCTCGCTCGACGTGCAGGTCTCGCGCCTGCGCAAGCTCATCGAGCCCGATCCCTCGAACCCGCGCTACCTGCAGACCGTCTGGGGTCTCGGCTACGTCTTCATTCCCGACGGGCAGAAGTGATTAATATCGACGGTGCCGCCTGACCTGAAGGCGGCCCGTCCGCCATGAACCGAGAAGCGAAGGAGGACGGGCGCGCCCGGTCCTCCTTCTTTTTTCCTTCAGTCCGAACAGGGGCCCAAGGCCGTGTCCTGGATCACACAGCTCAAATCACACCGCCCGAGTCTCTTCTGGCGCACGTTCCTGCTGCTCTGCTGCCTCGTCTTCATCTCCGTGATGGGGTGGCTGCAGAGCTTCCGCGTGCTCACCGAGATGCCCTACGCGCAGGGCATCTCGCAGCACATCATCTCGACGGTGAACATCACCAAGTACGCGCTCGTCTCCGCCGACCCGATCTACCGCATGGATCTGCTGCGCACGCTCGCCGCCCGCGAGGGCGTGCTCATCTCGCCGCGCGACCCGACCGACAAGATCCAGAAGTTCCCCAACGACGGCTACAACGGCCTCATTGAGACCCTCGTCAAGCAGGCGCTCGGCCCCGACACGATCGTCGCCACGCACGTCAACGGCAACCACGGCATCTGGGTGACCTTCGACATCGACGGCGACGTGTACTGGATGCAGACGCCCGACGACGCGCTCGATCCGCCCTACGGCACGAGCTGGCTCTACTGGGCGATCGCGGCGTGCCTCATCTCGCTCTGCGGCGCGACGATGCTCGCCAAGCACGTCATCACCCCGCTCACGGCGCTCTCGAACTTCGCGCGCTCGATGAGCCGCGGCGTGACGCCGGCGCCCCTTCCCGAGAACGCCTCGACGAGCGAGATCCAGTCGGTGAACGTGAACTTCAACCGCATGGTGCAGGATCTCGCGCGCATGGAGGCCGACCGGGAGCTGCTCTTGGCCGGCGTCTCGCATGACCTGAGAACGCCGATCACGCGCCTGCGCCTCGAGGTGGAGCTCGCCGGGCTTCCGGACGACACCCGCGTCGCGATGGTGAGCGACCTCGAGCAGATGGAGAACATCGTCAACCAGTTCATCGCCTACGCGCGCCGCACGAACGAGGAGCCGGTGATGGTGAACTTCGGCGAGGCGGTGACCACCGCGCTCCACGACGCCCGCATCGGCTCGGACCCGAGCGTCGAGGTCACGACCGAGCTCGCGAGCGACATCTTCGTGATGGCGCTCCCGCTCGAGCTCTCGCGCGCGATCCAGAACCTCGTCGTCAACGCCCAGCGCTACGGCAGGAGCGAGGACGGGGTGCTGAGGCTCTCGATGAAGCTCTCCGCATCGAAGGACGGCAAGACCGCCGTGCTCGCGGTGGCCGACGCCGGCAAGGGTCTGCCCGAGAACCAGCGCGCACGCGTGATGCGCCCCTTCGAGCGCGGCGAGTCCGCCCGCTCGGGCGTCACGGGCTCCGGACTCGGCCTCTCGATCGTCGACCGCATCGTGCGCCGCTCGGGCGGCACGGTGACGCTCGGCGACGCCGAGCCGCACGGCCTGCTCGTCCTCGTGCAGTTCCCGCTGCTCCAGCCCGCGGAATTGAAGAAGGCGCTCAAGGAACAGGACAAGGCCGCCGAGAAGATCGAGGACTCCGAGGAGAAGAAGAAGGAAGCGGAGGCGGCCGCGAAGCCCGCCGTGACCGAGGAAACCGCGGACCAGACGAAGGTCTGATCCCTCGCAGAGAGTTCGGACACGACAAACGCCCCCGTGGAAGTTCACTTTCCGGGGGCGTCAGTGTCTCTGCGAAGAGATCCTGAGGCTTCCGACGGGCGCAGCACAGCCCGGACCCAGGCTCAAAAACATGAGCGAGGAAGCGGCAGGGAAATCTTCGTGGAGGAATGTGGGAGAGGGGCTGATGCCTTCCTCGGCAACCCGCGGCGGCCGGGCGAAGGTATCAAGGGGGAACTCACGGGCGGAGGGGCGAGGAGTCTATTTGGGAGGACAAGGGCTTGTCAGAAACCGCCCGCGAGGAGAGCGAGCACGCCGCCGCGCTGGTTGGCGGGGGTGCGGCCCGTGACGTTCGGCAGCTGCGGCGCGCGCGTGGTGCGCTGACCGCGGGTGCGGATGTTCGCCGGACGGGGAGCGGCGGAACCGGCCTTGCGGATGACCACGGTGCCGTCGTCGCTGATGGCGAAGTCCACGCTCGAGTTGCCTTCGGCGAGACCGAGATAATCACGGATTTCCTTGGGGATTGTGACCTGACCCTTGATGGTGAGACGATGCGTCGTCATGATGTTTCTCCTCTTTAGCCGTCTTCAGACCCCTTGTCTGGGCGCGGCAATTCGGAATGAAATCCCGCCCGGAGCGTTCGCACGCCTCAGCCGCGTGCCGCGGGCGCTCCCGCCCTCACTCGTCGTCTGACGCAGAAGCCCGCCGCTCTAAAGAGAAGAAAAGCAGAAAGCCTCTCGCGGAGACACAGACACCACGGAGAGGCTTTTTCACCCTCGCTTGCTTTGCCGTACTCGCGTTCCCTCGCAGGGACGCTGTAGACCGCATTGGCGCTCGACCGGGAGGGACCCGGCACCGCGCACTCCACCTTGCCCGAGTAAGCAGGTTGGCGTGAGAAACTTCGTCTTCTCACTTCATGATGCTGTGAGGGCGAAAGTTAACGCAATCCGGGGCAAAAGTAAAGGGCCGGGACGGACGCATACCATGTCCCCGCTACGAAGATTCTCCTAGGGAAGACGACTGAGAAACGAACTGCATTGATTTTTATGGATATTTCCGGATCAGCGAGGTATTACGACCTAGGTCAAGCTCCTTATTGGGGAATCTACCCCCCATCGGAAGTACCCCTTTTTTGTCCTGCCTCATATATTCTGACGAAACCGTAAAGGCAACTCTCCCACATTGACTTTCATCAAGGAGCGACAACCATGCCACTCCAGTCCTCATCGGTCTCGATTGATGCAATGTCCAACTCGACCAAGATATGGGCATTCATTCTCGGACCTGTTCTCGCCGTACTCGTTTACTTCCTGCTGCCCGACCAGTTCGTGGACACCGCCGGCAAGACCGTCGAGTTCACGCACGCCGGCAAGGCCTGCGCCGCCGTCACGACGCTGATGGCGACCTGGTGGTTCACCGAGGCGCTGCCGATTGCGGTGACCGCGATGATTCCGATCATCCTGTTCCCGCTCCTGGGCGTCGCGCCCCCCGTGAACACGATGCGCCACTATGCCTCGGGCACGATCTTCCTCTTCTTAGGCGGCTTCCTCATCGCCGCGGCCATCCACCGCTGGCATCTCGACCGCCGCATCGCCCTCGTGACGATCAACGTCTTCGGCACGAAGCCCAAGCAGATGGTCCTCGGCCTGATGTTCTCGACCGCGCTCCTCTCGGCCTGGGTCTCGAACTCCGCCACCGCCGCCATGATGGTGCCGATCGCCGTCGCCGTGATGGGCGTGATCCGCTCGACGCAGACCTCGCCCGAGATCACCAAGGACGAGCGCAACTTCGCCGTCTGCGTGCTGCTCTCGATCGCCTACGCGGCCTCGATCGGCGGCATGGCCACCCTCGTGGGCTCGCCCCCGAACGGCATCTTCGCGCGCTACGTCGCCGACACCTACGGCGTCGAGGTCTCCTTCCTCTCCTGGATGAAGGTCGCGCTCCCCGCTACGCTCCTCATGCTTCCGGCCACCTACATCCTGCTCACGAAGTTCCTCTTCCCGATCAAGATGGAAGGCATTCCCGGCGGCCGTGACTGGATCCGCGGCGAATTGAAGAAGCTCGGGCCCATGAGCAAGGGCGAGCGCACCGTCCTCGTGGTCTTCGTTCTCGCGGCCCTGACCTGGATGTTCCTCCCGGTCATCAAGTCGATCGAGATCGGCGGCATGCAGCCCTTCAAGCCCGTTACCGAGGAACTCGTCGCCATGACGGCCGGCGTCCTCCTCTTCATCATCCCGATCGACGTCAAGCGCGGCATCCACGCGCTCGACTGGAACAGCGCCAAGGATGTCGTGGCCTGGGACGTTCTGCTCCTCTTCGGCGGCGGTCTCTCCATGGCGGCTGCGATCCAGTCGACGGGCCTCGCCTCCTTGATCGGCGCGCAGGCGCAGATCTTCCAGGGCGTGCCTGAGCTCGTGATGATGGCCGGTGCCTCGACCGTCGTGACCTTCGTCTCCGAGGTGACCTCCAACACCGCGCTTGCCGCGACGATGATGCCGATCGTGGGTGCCGCCTGCGACTCGCTCCAGGTCAACCCCGAGGGTCCGTTCTTCGCCGTCGTGATGGCCGCCTCGTGCGCCTTCATGATGCCGGTGGGCACGCCCCCGAACGCCATCGTGTTCGGCACGGGGCGCCTCAAGATCGGCGACATGGTCCGCGCTGGCATCTGGCTCAACTTCATCGCCATCTTCATCGGCGTCGCGTGCTCGTACCTCCTCGGCCGCGGTCTGATCCCGATGGGCTGATGACCTGAACCACTCTCACTCAAGACCGCCTGCGGTGAAAGCCGCGGGCGGTTTTGCTTCTGCGCCCCCGGGGATGCAGCGCAGGGCGCGGAAACACTTCGGCCCGGATTTCCTTCGCAGGGAATCCGGGCCGTTCTATGTTTCGATCAGCGGGAAGTCCGGGGCTCAGTGGCCGCGGCCTCCGAGGAGCGCGGCGACCGGGCGGCGCTTCTCGCGGCGCTCGAGGTACATGGGCTCCGCGGGCTTCTTCTCGGTCTCCGAGGGCGCGCGCTCGATGTAGGGCATGTCGAAGAGCGGGTCGCGGTGGCGCTGCGAGGGCGGCACGTAGGCGCGGGCGCGCTCGCGGGCGATGCGCTCGTCCTCGGGCGTGTCGACGCGCTCGGTCCAGCTGCCGCGCCCTTCGTCCCTGCCGCGGCGCGGCGAGGAGGAGGAGCCGCGGCGGTTGCGCGGCTGCGGCGAAATGGGGATGGCCTTGAAGGTCTGCTTGGTGAGGGCCTCGATCGCCTGCACGAGGCGCGTGTCCTCGCTCGTGGCGAGCATCGTCGCGACGCCCTTCGCGCCTGCGCGGCCCGTGCGGCCGATGCGGTGCACGTAGTCCTCGGCGGAGTACGGCACGTCGTAGTTGATGACGCAGGGCAGCTCCTTGATGTCGAGACCGCGGGCGGCGACGTCGGTGGCGACGAGCACGTGGATCGCGCCGGTGCGGAAACCCTCGAGCGCGACCTGGCGCTCCTCCTGGGTCTTGTCGCCGTGGATGGCGTCGGCGTTGATGCCGACGCGCTCAAGCGTGCGCGCGAGTCGCCGGCAGGTGATCTTGGCGTTGACGAAGACGAGGACCTGCGTGAGGGGGCCGCCCTCGGGACCGCGGGTCTTGAGCATGTCGATCAGGACGTCCGTCTTGTCGCGGTCGTTCACCGTGAAGAGCTCCTGGGTGACGGTCTCGGCGGTGGAGTTCTGGCGCGCGACCTCGATCACCTTCGGGTCGGGGCGCAGGAAGTTCTTCGCAAGCTTCTTGATCTCGGGCGAGAAGGTCGCCGAGAAGAGAAGGCTCTGGCGCGTCGCGGGCAGCATCTGCAGGATGCGCGAGATGTCCGGCAGGAACCCCATGTCGAGCATGCGGTCCGCCTCGTCGAGAACGACGATCTCGACCTGCGAGAGGTTCACGGCCTTCTGCGAGACATGGTCAAGAAGACGGCCCGGGGTCGCGGTGAGGATCTCGAGGCCCTTCCGGAGCATCTCGGCCTGCGGGCGGATGTCCACGCCGCCGTAGACCACGCCCGCGCGCAGCGGCGTGTCCTTCGCGTACGCGACGAGATTCTCGGAGACCTGGTCGGCGAGCTCGCGCGTCGGCGTGAGCACGAGGGCGCGCACGGGATGGCGCGCCGGCGACATCGAGGTGTTGGCCTTCGGCAGGATGCGCTGGATCAGGGGCAGTCCGAAGCCGGCCGTCTTGCCCGTGCCGGTCTGGGCCGCACCCATCACGTCACCGCCGCGGAGAACCACGGGGATCGCCTGCTCCTGAATCGGGGTGGGCGCGGTGTAGCCCATGCGGGCGATGGCCGAGAGAATGCGGGGATCGAGACCGAACTGTTCGAAGGAGGACATCCTGATTCTTGAACTGCTTGTAGAGAAAAGCGCGCCTCGGAAAAGCAGCGCGGGAGACGCTCTCCGAGGAATCTCAGTCCGGCCGGGATGCCGGGGCGCCCGGCTTGTCCGGACGGCTCCTCTTCGAGGACGGCGCGCTGCCCTCAGTGAAAGGTGCGCGGTGAAGGACTTGCGCGGCCGGTCGCGGGGAAAAGCCCGGGACGGCTCGGAAAAAGTGACTGGTGGGCCCGCTGGGACTTGAACCCAGGGTAGCCGGATTATGAGTCCGGTGCCTTGACCAACTTGGCTACAGGCCCGCCGGTGGAAAGAGAATGATTGTACCCGAGAATGGGCGCATCCTGCTCAAAATCGTCCCGCCACGGGAGACAGTTTCAAGGCCGCCGTACGGAAACGCCCCGCCTTGCCGCAGAGGGCAAAACGGGGCGTGAAGTGCTTTTCCCGGGTCATCTCCGGGGCAAGCAGTCAGGCGTCAATTCGACAGGTAGTCGCGCAGGCGCTCGGTGAAGTCCGGCGTGCGGAGCTTCCTGATGGCGGCCGACTCGATCTGGCGCACGCGCTCGCGGGTGAGGCCGAGCGTGCGGCCCACTTCCTCGAGCGTGTGGTCCTGATTCGTGCCGATGCCGTAGCGGAGACGCAGCACCTGGGCCTCGCGCTGACTGAGCTCGTTCAGGGACTTCTGAATGCTCTCAATCATCGACTGGTCCTGGAAGGCGATGCCCGGATCGTCGCGCTCGTCGCCGCGCACGAAATCGAGCTTCGTCGCGTCCTCCTCGTCGCCGATCGGGGCGTCGATCGACTCGACGCCGCGCATGGCCTGGGTGAGGAGCAGCACCTTCGCGAGCGGAAGATCTGCGAGGTCGGCGAGCTCCTGCTCGGTCGGCTGGCGGCCGTTCTGCTGCAGGAACTTCTGCTTCTGGCGGCGCAGCTTGTTGTAGCTCTCGGTCATGTGCACCGGGATGCGGATCGTGTTGCCGAAGTCGGCCACCGCGCGGGTGACGGACTGGCGGACCCACCAGGTCGCATAGGTCGAGAACTTGTAGCCGCGGCGGTACTCGAACTTGTCGACGGCCTTCATCAGACCGAGGTTGCCCTCCTGGATGAGGTCGGTCATCGCGAGGCCGCGGTTGACGTAGCCCTTGGCGATCGAGATGACGAGACGCAGGTTCGCCTCGATCATCTTCGACTTCGCCTGAATGAGGTTCGTCTGGGCGAGCTTCATCGCGCGGCCGAGCTCACGCTGCTCGGAGAGCTTCATCAGGCCGTTGCGCTCGGCGTTGATCAGGATGCCCTGCTCCTCGCGGAGCACGGCGATCGAGCGGTTGACGGCCGCGGCCCAGGGCTTGCCGCTCGCCATGAGACGGTCAAAGCACGCGGGGTCGGTGACCTCGTCGCTCTTCAAGAACTCGACGGCCTCGATCTGCGACATGCGGCACTGGTTCACGAGCACGGCGCGCATGCGCTTCAGGGTGTCGTTGACCTCGTCCATGTGCGTGCCGATGTGATCGGTGATCTGCGTGACGAGCTTCACCGAGAAGCGGATCGGGCTGAGCGCCTCGGACATGTCCTCGAGCGCCTTGCGGTAGGCCGCCTCCTGCGAGGGGTCGCCGTAGGTCGCGCGGACGCGCTCGAGCGCGTCGCGGGCGGCGTCAAGGAGCGAGCGCGCACGGTCGCGGACCTCGGAGAGCTGGTCCACGGTCATGGCGGCCGCACCGATGTCGGTGGCGATCTCGTCGCCGTTGGCCGGGTCGGCGCTCTCGCTCGCCTTGGCGGCGGCGTCGTTGAAGCCGTCGACCACGGTGTCGACCGCGACGTTCTCGTCGTTCAAGCACTCGCCGAGGCGCAGGATCTCGGTCACCGCATTCGGGTACTGGGCGATCGTCGAGACGAGGCGGATCGTGAACTGCTCGATCGACTTGGCGACCTCGATCTCGCCGGCGCGGGTGAGGAGCTTGTGCGAGCCCACGCCGCGCAGGTACGCGCGCAGCGGGTCCTTCGAGAGACCGGCGGACTCCTCGGGGGTGAGCATCACCGCGGCGTCATCCTCGTCGATGTCGTCGGAGGCGTCGCCGCCCATGCCGTTGATGAGGATGTCGTCCTCGTCAGGGGGCGTCTCGAAGACCTGGATGCCGAGGCGCCCGAGCTGCTCGGTCACCTCCTGCAGGTTGTCCGAGGTGCGCAGCGCGTTCTCGGGCAGGTGGTCATTGATGTCGATGAGCGTGACCCAGCCGCGGGAGCGTCCGAGACGGACGAGCTCGCCGTAGCCGTTGCGCACGGGCTGCTGCGGCGCCTGGCCGTCCTCGGCCTCGGCGCCCTCGGCACCCTCGGAGCCCCACGAGCTCATCTCGGCCTCGATCTCGGCGGCGTCCTCGTCGCTGTCGACGGCGCCCTCCTCCATGTCATCGGGGTCGAGATCCGTGAGATCGGCCTCGTCGGCGCCGAAATCGTCCTCGTC
Organism: Sutterella sp.; assembly: GCF_030539355.1. GTDB lineage: Bacteria > Pseudomonadota > Gammaproteobacteria > Burkholderiales > Burkholderiaceae_F > Sutterella. Next base: position 5,658 of record NZ_JAUNSF010000041.1, on the reverse strand, counting down.
GCCCTCGAGCGCGGCCTTGGCGGCCTTCGGCTTGCGGCCGGGCTTGCCCTTGGCCTTCTTCGGCTTCTCGGCCTTCTCAGACTTTTCGGCCTTCTCGGCTTTCTTCGCGGACTTCTTCGCAGCCTTCTCGGTCTTCCCGTCCTCCGCAGTCTCCGCGGCCTCCGCGGACTTCGACTCCTCGGCGGGGGCCTCAGTGGCCTCAGTGACCTCCTTGGCCTTCTTCTTCGACGCGCGCTTCGCCTTGGCGGGCTTCTCTTCCTTTTCGGACGTCTCAGCCTTCGCTTCCTCGGCGGGAGCCTCGGCAGCGGTCTCGGCGGCCTTCTTCTTCGAGGTGCGCTTCGCCTTGGCGGGCTTCGCTTCCTTTTCAGCCTTCGCCTCAGCCTTTTCGGCCTCGGCGGGCGCATCGCCCTGGGCGGCCGGATGCTCGGCATGCGTCTCGGCGGGCGCGGCGCTCTTCGCGACGGCCTGCTTCACCGTGATGCTCTTGCCCGACTTCTTCACGGTCACCTCGACCGTGATGCCGTCCTCGCCGGCGGCGGGCGACTTGTCGCCGGCCTTCTTCACCGTGAGCGTCTTGCGGGGCTTCTTCGGGGCCGCGGGGGCCTCCTCGGGCGCGCTGACCTCGACGGTCGGGGCTGTCGGATCAGCCGCGTTGCGCGGCTTCACCGTGAGGGTACGCCTCGTCCTGGCGGGCTTTTGAGCCGCCGCAGGTTCCGGCACCAGGGTACCCGCTTCCGTAACGGTCACCTGTGCCTTCCCGGTGCTGACCGTCTTCTGAGCCTTCGTGAGGACGGTCGTTTCTTCGGCAGCTTCAGCAGTGTTTTTCGTTGTCGTCTTTCGCATAGTGCTCCCCCGGCGCTCCGGGCTCCTCCACCAGAGGGAATCCTCCGGACCGTTGCGGGCAGAATCCTTGTCGTTGGCGTTAGCGGATGCCTTCCGGCTCGTCCCGGCTCAGAGAAGAGGCGCAAAAAAGCCCGGGGCGGCATCCATCGATGCAGCCACAGACGACTTTCCGAACAGTTGATGTTTCCCCTTCTTGAACCGGCCGGACCTCCGGCTCCCCTTCTCCGCTTGACCGTCCGCAGCCTGATGCGGGCCCTCCGCTTCTGATGCGCGTACCTCGCGCTCTGGGCAGAGCGTCCCTGACTTCAAACAGGACGGCTCCGGGGCGGAAGCGCGGAAAACCCCTTGGGCGGGCGGTAAAACGAAAAGGGTGACAGGTTAGCGACTTTCGGCCTCCGATTCAACCCGATATTACATTTCGTTACGTAATACCGTGATTTTTAACCAATAAGCAAAAACCGTTCCAACGGCACGAAAACAAAAAAAATCCGTCCGGCCCCGGGGGTGAGACCCGGGGGAACGGACGGATTCGGGAGCTGCCGCCTTCCCGGAGGAAGGCGGCTCCTCTGGAGAGGATCTTACTTGCCGGCCTTGATGGCCTCGGCGATCGAGTCAGCCGCGACACGGCCCGAGGTGAGGGCCCAGCCGACGTTCGCACCGGCGGGGGAGTCGTCGCCCATCACGCCGCCGACGAGTTCACCGGCACCGTAGAGGTTCGGGATGACCTTGCCGTCGTCACGGATGAGGTTGAGCTTGTCATCCGTGCAGACGCCGCCCATCGTGGTGGCGAAGCGGGGCTTCTGCTCGACGATGTAGTACGGGCCCTGCGCCGAGATCTCGGCCTTCATGTACTGGGTCGGACGGCCGAAGTCGGCGTCCTTGCCGGCCTTCACGAAGCCGTTGTACTTGGCGACGGTGGCCTTGAGGTTCGCGGCGTTGACGCCGGCGAGCTTCGCGACCTCGTCAATCGAGTCGGCCTTCACGAAGAGCGGGGGATTCTTGCCGCCGTCGGCGAGGTAGCGGTCAGCGTCCTCATGCGAGACGCCCGTCTCCGGGAGGCGCTTGTAGAAGCCTTCCCAGGACTTCTGGTCCATGAAGACGTAGGCCTGGCCGTTCGGGGTCTCGAGCATCGGCTCGAGAATGTTGCGGTTGCTCGCCTTCTCGTTCACGAAGCGGTTGCCGTTGACGTCGACGAGGATGCCGGCCTGGTCAAAGGCGCCGACGTTCGCGTAGATCGTCGACTTGGCCTTGCCCGGGGCGACCTCGATGCCGTTCGGATAGCGCTTGCCGTACTGCAGGAGCTGCGTCTTGACGCCGAGCTGCTGGGCCATGCGCAGGCCGTCGCCGGTGGAGGAGACCGGGCCGTAGTAGAGGACGTTCCTCATCTTCGGCGAGAGCATGTCCTTGTTGTTGCCGTAGCCGCCCGTCGTGAGCAGGGTCTTCTTCGCGCGGATCGTGTAGGTCGTGCCGGTGTTCACGTCGACGGCCTTCACGCCCATGACGGCGCCGTCCTCAACGATGAGCTCCTGCACGCGGGTGTTGTAGAAGACCTTGGCGCCGTTGCCGGCGATCACTTCGCGCAGGTGCTGGGCCATCGTGCCCGCGCCGCCCTGGAACTCGAGGGCGCGGCGGTGCGAGTACTCGGCGAGGAACGGCAGATCGTTCGGGATGAACTTGACGCCGACCTTCTCGTGGAGCCAGTCGATCGTGGCGCCGACGTTGTTGGCGTAGAGGTGGAGCTTCGAGAGATCGTTCTTGCCGGCGCCGTTCTTCAGGAAGTCCTCGACCATCGACTGCGGGGAGTCGTCGGTGCTGCCGAAGGCCTTCTGGAGCTTGGAGCCCTGGGAGACGACCTGGCCGCCGGAGATGGAGGCCGCGCCGCCGATGAAGGGCATCTTCTCGACGAGGATCACGGAGAGGCCGTTCATGCGGCTGCGGATGGTGGCGGACATGCCCGAGCCGCCGCCGCCCACGATGACGACGTCGGTCGAGAGATCCTCATTCTTCGCGGCCTTGTTGACGACGACCGGAACGAGCTTCTCGGGATCGGCGCCGGCCTGGCGGATGCAGTCGGAGACGGCCTTCTTGATGGCGGCCGTGGTGATCGAGGCGCCGGTGACGCCGTCAACGTTCGGCGACTGCGCGTCAACGATGCGGCCCGGGAGCTGCTCGACGGCGACGGTGCCGATGCCCTGCGTCTCGCTCTGCTTGACGACCTTCACCGAGGCGATCTTGTCGGCGGTGAAGACCACCTCGACGGTCACGTCACCGTGGATGCCGGGGGCGGAGGCGGTGTAGGTGCCGGCCTTGAAACCAGCGGCATGGGCGGAGGCGGCGGCAAAGATTGCGGTTACGGCGAGCGCGGCAAGAGTTTTCTTCATGAACTTTCTCCAGAGGGGTTCCCGGGAGCTGGCGGCGGAAGGAGAGAGAGATCGGCCGCCGGCGCCCCGGGTTTCGCGGCCGGAGGGTCATCACCAGAAGAGAACCGGACCCGGGCCGCTGTTGAACTCCCTCCATTATCTGAAGCATCCGTGAGACGCACTACACCCGGCCGGGGGTATCACAAAGTACACCCGGCCGGCCGGATTCAGACCTTCCGATGCAGGAACCGCCCCGGACGGACTCAGGCATCCGGCGGGGCCGGACACTCGTAGAGCGGCGCACCGAGTAGGTTCTCCGTGATGTACCGCATCAGACCCGTCGGGCAGAAGCAGGAGCCGCGGTAAATGTAGTGCTCAGCCCCTTCCCAGCAGTGGGTGAGGTGCCGGTACTCGCGGCTGCGGAAGACCGGATCGAGCGAGAGCGCGATCCATCGCGCCAGCACCTCGATCGGCGTGAGATCGGGCAGCGGAACCTCCACCTTCCCCATCTCAGCGTCGAAGCGGCGCATGTACTCCTCGGGGAAGCGCTCGATGATGGCGAGCGCCGCGGCCGAACCGTTCTTCCTTTCATAAACGGCCTGCATGAGCGCGCGCTGCGCCTCGTGCGGCAGCCACCCGCCCGGCACGGCGGTGCCGACGGTGAGCTCGCCCAGGGTCTCCGCGAGCGGCTCGACATCCCAGCCCGTCCAGGAGCCGTCCCAGTCCTTCGGGAACCGGATCGTGCCCACCTGGGCGTACTCGGCCTGCGAGGGGTGGATCCACACGAACCAGACCTTCGCCGTGCCGCCCGGAACCATCTCGCGGGCGCTCGCCGTGAGGAAGTTCACGGTGGGCCCGAACGGATTCATGATCACGTCAGCGAAAAACGCGCGCTGGTCGTCGGCAAGGATGCGCATGATGTTCGGGTCGTCCGGGACCACCTCGATCTTGTCGTCCTCGTAGGGCGGCTCGGATGTCTCCTCATCATCCTCGTCTTCCGCCCCGTCCTTCTGGTCCTCATCCTCTGCGGCCGCTCCGCCTTTCCCAGTGTCCGTCTCGTCCATTCCGCCCTCCTCATCGATCACGACGTCCTCCTCCGGGAGTTCCTCTGGCGCAACCTCCTCCATGACAGGCGAAGCCTGGGCCGGATCAGAACCGGGCGGCGACTGCAGTTCCTCAATCGCCGCGAGCGCGGCCTGCGTGATCTCCGCGCACTGCTCGCGCGTCTCCGGAATCCGCTTGTGATCGCGCCAGTCACCCTCCATGATCCAGAGCGTCATCCCCAGCCTGTTCTCGAGACCGAGCTGCGGGTAGTTCTCGACCGAGTCCCTGGGGCACGAGAACGGAAGGAACGCCGGATCGGTCGAGAGCGCCGGCCGCAGATGACGAAGAATCGCCGGGATGAGATGAACCGGTGTGAACACACGCATCACGTAGCACTGGACCGGAACATCAAAATGACAGCCGTCGTCGGCCGGCTTCCGCCAGACGGGAAGCCCCGTCTCGCGAAGCACCTTCATGCCCGCTGCCCTGCGTTCCTCGGCGGAGCGCCCTGCCTCCTGCACCCGGTGCAGGCCTCTCGTGAGGATCATCACGGCCACGACGTCGCGGGCGGCGGTGATCTTCGGGAAACGCTTCCAGAGTTCCGTCACCTCACGCAGCTTCCCGGCGGGAACGGGGATCACGAGATCCATGAGGATTCCGTCCGGATAGACGAGATCGGGCCGGTCCTCGTTGGGAATCGTGATGTAGTGCTTGTCGGCTGGCGTCACGTCAAAGCCTTTCATCAGGTCAAAGCAGCCGTGGGAGAGCACTTTCCGGAAGTCCGGGTCACGAGAGAGCCCCGTGTACTCCGTGCGGCGGCCGAGCCAGACGCTCGAGAGCCTCCAACCGTCCGCGCGGCTCCAGCCGACGTGGATCTCAAGATCCTCGGCGCGCCAGCACGCCTCCCAGGAAATCCAGTGCGGCAGGTCATTGACACAGTGGGTCTTCCTCTCCATGGGCGGGGCGTCCGGATCCGGCACGTGTCGGATCGAGGCAGGGTCGAGCATGCCGCCGAGCAGATACCGGGGAAGATCCATCTTGTGGTGAACATCGTCGCCCTTGAGAACCGGCTCGAACGGGAATTTCGGCGCGCTTCCGGCAAGCCGCGGCAGCGGGATGAGGGGGATGAGTTGCGGTTTCATCGCTTTTCCTCTCTTCTGTGAGGTTGAAAAAATCGGTTGTGGCGAATCGGTTTCCCGGGGCGGCTTTCTCTTTTTGCAGAGCGCACCCGTTCCGCGGGCGGGAATGTTTTCCCGTCCGTATTTGAATGAACCGACTCAAGGGAAACTTCGCGGCCGCGTTTCCGACTTTTATCCGGATTTGAGCACGGCAATCCCCTGCCATTTTCCGCTCATGCGGAAAATGGTTTTATTTTCTTCCGGGGAAATACCGTCTTGTCCGGTTTTGCCGC
>NZ_JAUNSF010000168.1 GCF_030539355.1 Sutterella sp. | reverse complement strand
ACGAGTACGAGATCCCGTTCGACGAGTGCACGGCGATGCTCGACCGCCTCGCCGAGAAGCCCCTGATCGAAAAGGTCCGCTACCGCATCCCCTTCGGCGGCTTCATCTGGGAGATCGACGAGTTCGAGGGCGCGAACGCCGGCCTCGTCGTGGCCGAGATCGAGCTGCCCGACGCCGGCACGCCCTTCGAGAAGCCCTCCTGGGCGGGCGACGAGGTCTCCGACGACCCGCGGTACTTCAATTCCAACCTCGTCCGGCATCCCTACACGACCTGGTGAGCCTGACCCGTCCTCTCAGGGAAAGGCGAACGGAAACGATTCTGATGAGCGGTGCTCCCCCCAAAATGCGGGACGCCGCTCTTTCCTTGTCCGCGGTCCGCTCATACGTGACAACAACGCGGACGTAAAGGCCGTTAACGTAACTTTTCATTGATAGGTCACGGCGGAATGCGGCCCGGCACCGTCAGGGAAGCGTCCGGGCAACTGCACCAAAAAAAAATTTTGCGGGACCGGACACTCCCCGGGATTGCATAAATACCTCGATTTTTCCAATAACTTCAAACTGATAGTCATTCTCAGATGCGTTCCGCGTCATTGGACATGCATGAGATCCCTCTTCCGGATGGTTTGAAAATGCGAAGGGTTATCGTTACTATGCGCACAGTCACAACTTGCAACAAGGACACTTCCCCATGTCAGAAACCCGTCAGATCCGCGTCCTGACCGACCTCGCGCTCAATGAGCCCGCCAGCGTGGCGCGGATGAAGCTTCCTGATGCGGAGATCATCCACCTTGGAGATCTCGGGATGCGCGTCGGCAGCACCGTGCGCGTTCTGCAGGCGTCCAAGGACGAGCCGCTTCTCGTGGCTGTGGGTGACGGCCGCATCGCTGTCAACTACTCGGTTGCTCAAAAAATCTACGTCTACTAATCGAGGACATCATGTATCTGAAAGAACTGCCCGTCGGCTCCAAGGGCCGGATCGTCGGCTTCGGGAAGGAACATCCCGAGTACCGCCGTCGCCTGGTGATGCTTGGCGCGACCCCTGGCACGACCTTTGAGGTTGTCCGTATCGCCCCGCTCGGCGATCCGATCGAAATCCGCGTCCGCGGCAGCTTCATCAGCGTCCGTCGCGATGAAGCCACTCTCATGGAAGTCGAGAAGATCTAAACCGAGAGGATGCGCGGCTGACGCCCCGACGCCAGACCAAGCGCTGCAAACATCTCTGAAACACTGGGACCAATAATGAGTCAGCATATCGTATGCGTGGTCGGTAACCCGAACTGCGGCAAGACCACCTTCTTCAACGCCCTCACGGGTTCACGCCAGCGCGTGGGCAACTGGCCGGGCGTCACGGTCGACAAGAAGACCGGCACCTTTGAGTGCAAGGGCGAGAAGATCGAGCTCGTCGACCTTCCGGGCATCTACTCCATCACGCCGGCCGCCTCCTCCGGCGAGGACGAGCGCGTCGCGCGCGACTACGTCCTCTCGGGCGAAGCCCAGGCCGTCATCAACATCATTGACGCCTCGAACCTCGAGCGCAACCTCTACCTCACGGCCCAGCTCGTCGAGATGCAGGTTCCGATGATCGTCGTCGTCAACATGCTCGACATCGCCAAGCAGCACAAGATGGAGATCCGTCTTGAGAAGCTCCAGGAAGCTCTCGGCTGCCCGGTCGTCGGCATCGTCGCCTCCCGCGAGACCGGCCTTGATGACTTCAACGAAGTCCTCTCGCGCTTCCTCGCCAACCCGACGATCCCGCCGATGCAGGTTGAGTTCGACGAGGACATCCGCTTCGCCGTCGAGCGCATCGCCGAGAACCTGAAGGCCCAGGGCGTCGAGCGTCCGGCCTGGTTCGCGAGCCAGTTCATGGAAAAGGCCCCGGCTCTCGAGGAGAAGCTCGGCGGCGTCAACGTCGCCGAGGCCGAGAAGATCGTCGCCGAGCTTGATGCGAAGTACGACGGTGACCTCGACATCGCGATCGCCAACGCCCGCTACAGCTTCGTCGCGAAGGTCGCCGAGCAGGCGATCGTCCGCCTCGGCGAAGCCACGGCCACGACGACCGACAAGATCGACCGCGTTGTGCTGAACCGCTGGCTCGGCCTGCCGATCTTCCTGCTCATCATGTACGTGATGTTCCTCTTCACGCAGAACCTCGGCGGCTGCTTCATTGACTTCTTCGACATCCTCGTCGGCGGCGTCTTTGTTGACGGTCTCACCGAACTGCTGACGAGCATCGGCTGCCCCGAGTGGCTCACGGTCTTCATCGCCACCGGCATCGGCGGCGGCCTGCAGACGGTCTCGACCTTCATCCCGCCCGTCTTCTTCCTCTTCCTCTTCCTCGCCGTGCTTGAGGACTCCGGCTACATGGCCCGCGCCGCGTTCGTCATGGACCGCCTCATGCGCGCCCTGGGTCTCCCGGGCAAGGCCTTCGTGCCGCTCATCGTCGGCTTCGGCTGCAACGTGCCGGCCATCATGGCCACCCGCACGATGGACCGCGCCGCTGACCGCATCATCACGGTTCTCATGACCCCGTTCATGAGCTGCGGCGCCCGCCTCCCGGTGTACGTGCTGTTCGCGACCGCCTTCTGGCCCACCAACGGCCAGAACCTCGTGTTCCTGCTCTACGTCATCGGCATCGTCGCCGCCATCCTCACGGGCTTCCTCCTGAAGCGCGCCGCTCTCCCGGGCGTCGCCTCCGCCTTCGTGATGGAAATCCCGCCGTACCACATCCCGACCTTCAAGGGCGTGATGCTCCGTACGTGGGACCGCGTCAAGACCTTCATGTTCCGCGCCGGCAAGGTGATCGTCGTCATCGTCGCCTGCCTCTCGATCCTCAACTCCCTCGGCACCGACGGTTCGTTCGGCAACGAGGACTCCGAGAACTCGGTCCTCTCCGAGATCGGCCGCACGATCGTTCCGATCTTTGAGCCGATGGGCGTCCAGGAAGACAACTGGCCTGCCGCCGTGGGCGTCTTCACCGGCGTCTTCGCGAAGGAAGCCGTGGTCGGCACGCTGAACTCCCTCTATGACACCATCGCCGCCGAGAAGGCCGCGAAGGAAGAGGCCGCCGCCGCGCCTGAGGGCGAGGAAGCCGCCGCCGAAGAGGAAGAAGAGGAAGGCTGGTCCTTCATGGCCATCCTTGACGAAGCCGTCTCGACCACGATCGACAACCTCGCCGATCTCGGCAGCGCCTTCGCCGATCCGTTCGGCATCACCGTCGGTGACCTCTCCGATGAGGAAGCCGCCGCTGAGGAACAGGAAGTGACGACGAGCACGATCGACACGGTCCGCGATCTCTTCGGCTCCTCCTCCGCCGCCTTTGCGTACCTCCTGATGGTTCTGCTCTACATGCCCTGCTGCGCCGCCATCGCCGCGGTCTGGCGTGAGGTCGGCACCGCCTGGACGATCTTCTCCGGCACCTGGTGCTGCGTGCTCGGCTACACGTCCGCCGTCATCTTCTACCGCGCCGTCAACTTCTCCGCCGCGCCTGCCTACAGCGGCATCTGCATCGTCGTCTCGATCGCTGCGCTCGTGGGCATGTACCTCTGGATGAAGTCCTTCGCCAAGAAGGACAGCGAAGGTGCCCCGAAGGTGATCCCGATCCAGTCGGCCCGCTGATCACCCTCAAGGTGATGTCTCTCAGAGCCGCCCCGGGCGGCTCGTGAGGG
>NZ_JAUNSF010000167.1 GCF_030539355.1 Sutterella sp. | reverse complement strand
GGGAGATCGGCATGGAGCGCGGCTGGGCCTTCAAGGCCGACACGATCGAGGAGCTCGCTCAGCAGATCGGCGTGCCGCCCGCGAACCTGCGCGACACGATGAAGCAGGTGAACGGCTACGCCGAGAAGGGCGAGGATCCGGAGTTCGGCCGCAAGCCCGAGCACCTCGAGAAGTTCGATCTCGAGAAGGGTCCGTACTACGCCCTCAAGGGCATCCGTGCGTTCTTCCTGACGCTCGGCGGCGTCACCGTCACGCCGAAGTTCGAGGCGAAGACCCCGCAGGGCGACGTCATCCCGAACCTCTACGTGGTCGGTCAGGACATCGGCGGTCTCTATGACTCGTCCTATGACCTCCGCTGCGAAGGCTCCGCCTCCTCCTTCGCGATGACCTCGGGCCGCCTCGCGGCTCTGAACGCCATCGCCGAGATCGAGGCCGGCAGGTAATTCACCGTTTCCCGAGCAGCCCGGGGTCACTGAGCGGCGTCTCCGGACGCCTCTCCGCGACCCCGGGTGCATCCTTCCCCGTGTTCTGTCAGTTCAGGGCGCGGGGATTTTTGTCGCCGGGGACCTGAGGGAAATCACTCTCTCTTGCCCAAGTCGCATCCGGGGCATCATTGAAGAATGACTTCAGATGACTCACGGACGAGATGACCGAAGAAACCGACTTTCCCCCGCTCCTCGGCGACCGCTATGCCTTCCACGACTGGCCCTGGCTCGTGCCGCCCGACGTGCCCGAGGTGGTCGGGTTCCTGCGGGCGAACGGCCGTCCGCGGAGCTTCGCCGCCCACACGGTCTTCCCCTTCGGCGCGCATGACAAGGTGTGGCTCATCACCTCGGGGCTCCTCGCCACCTGCGTCGGAGGCTTCGCCGAGTTCGACCGCATGGCCTGCCTCTGGTCGGAGAACGCCGTGCTCGGAGGCATCCGCGCCGTGATCAGGGGCGGCAGGAGCATGAACCTCGCGGCGAGAATGCTCTCCGACGTCGAGACCGTGGAGGTCGAGGGTGAGGTGTTCCGCGGTTTCCTCGAGGCCGATCCCCGGCTCACCAACCGCGTGCTCACGAACTATCTCTTGAAGAACACCGCGCAGATGGAAGGCACGCTCGTCAACGACCTCATGCCCGTGAAGGTGCGGCTTGCGATCGTGCTCTGCGTGCTCGCCCGTGCCGCGGGCCTCGACCGCCATGCGGACTCCGTCAAGCTCCCCTGGCCCGTCACCGTGCAGGAGTTCTCGCTTCTCATCCACTCGGACCGCACCGTCGTCGGCCGCATCCTCAGGGACTGGGAGAAAAGCGGCGCCGTGGTGCGCGAGGGTCGGTTCCTGCGCCTTGACCGCACGCTCCGTGAGGAGATTCCCGGCCACGGGCTCTGACCGGCCTCAATCCGGTCATCTGCATGAATTCCGGTGTGGCTCCGGCCTTGCTGGGCTACGATTGCTTCAAACGGATGCCCCGGGGCCGGTCCCGGGCATTCCGCAGTGAATGACAAAGGAGACCACTGATGACCGAAGAACTCCACACCCTTGACCCCGCGGCCCGCGCCGCGATGGCAAAGCTCGTCGCCGACCCGCGCGTCGCGAAGGCCGTCTCGCTCTGCCGCGAGCAGCACGAGGAGCGCGTCCACGAGCAGATCGCCCTCACCGAATTCCCCTCGCCTCCCTTCATGGAGGACGCCCGCGCCGAGGCATTCCGCAACCTCCTCATCCAGAACGGCGCCGATGAGATCGAGTTCATGCCCGTGGGCGGCAAGGCCGGCAACGTGATCACGGTCTTGAAGGGGAACGGCAAGGGGCCGCGCCTCGTGATGTCCGCGCACCTTGACTCCGTCTTCCCGAAGGGCACCGACTGCACGGTGAAGGAGATCGATGGCGTCCTTCACGCCCCCGGCATCTCGGATGACACCTGCGGTCTCGCGGCGCTGCTGCAGATCCTGAGGAGCATCAAGGGCGCCGGGATCCCGCTCGTCGGCGACATCGTCATCGCCGCAACCGTGGGCGAGGAAGGCAACGGCGACCTCCGCGGCACCAAGGCCCTGTGGAAGGCCCGAAGCCAGGAATTTGACGGCTTCATCGGCATCGACAGCGCCGCTCCGACGCGCATCCTCAAGGGCGCGATGGGAAGCCTCCGCTACCGCGCGGTCTTCGAGGGCCCGGGCGGCCACAGCTTCAAGAAGTTCGGCCTCGTGGCCTCAGCCAACCACGCGCTCTGCCGCGCCGGCGCGAAGATCGCCGACCTTCAGGTTCCCGAGGAACCGAAGACCACCTTCACCGTCGGCGTCATGGGCGGCGGAACGAGCGTCAACGCCATCGCGGCGAAGGCCGAGATGCAGATCGATGTCCGCAGCTCCGACAACGAGGAACTCACCCGCACCGCGGACAGGATCCTCGGGCTCCTTGACGAGGCCGTCGCCGAGGAGAACGCCCGCTGGGGCGTCTCGGGCGGGAACGCCGTGCGGCTCACGGTCGAGCCGATCGGGCACCGGCCGGCGGGCATCTCGTCGCCGGAGAGCCCGGTGATCCAGGCGGCGCACGCCGCCATGGACGCGCTCGGCATTCCGCTTCTCAACTACGCCTTCGCCTCGACCGACCACAACGTGCCGCTCTCGATGGGCTTCCCCGCCACGACGCTCGGCGGTGGCGGCACCGAGGCCAACAACCATGCGCTCACCGAGTGGTGGGATCCGAAGGACGCCTGGCTCGGCCCGCAGGAGGCGCTCCTCGCCGCGCTCGCGCTCGTGGGTGTCGAGGGCGTGACCGAGCCCATGCTCCCGCGGAAGCACTGATCCTCCTCAACTGACCGCGCTCCCTCCAGGAGCGCCGGACACACCGAGCCGAAGCCTCTCCGGACTGAACCGCCCGGGGAGGCTTCCGTCGTTCAGGTGCCGTCATGACATTCCTGGGACCCGGTCCCGGGAATTTCTGAAAACGCCTCTCGCTGAGGCGTTTTCCGTGTACATCAGGCCACACGGTGCCTCCCCTTTGTGTAACAAACTGCGTCCGGTCCGGGATTCGGACCGCGTTTCCATTTGTGTCTTCCCTGAAGACACGACGGCCTCGCGCGTTCCCGGCGGCGGCGCAGTTGGACTTGCTGCAGGTCGAGTCCAGTTGTTAACGGCGGGTGCCGGCCGACCCGGCCTTTCTGCCCCGGATCCCCTCTCGCAGAGGCGATCCCGGGGACTGTCCTCCTCCTGTGACACCCTTCTCTCCCGTGCCGCGATCTGTCACAGCACTCAGCAATAGGGGGTGTGCTGTGACGCTTCGGGTGTCTGACTCCGCGTTATGACGCATTTTGTCTTTCCAGGGCGGCGTCATCGACCTCTCCTCGATCACGATCAACTGCGCCACGGCCATCGCCCTCTCGGCTTCCGGCTCGGTCGATATCGCGCCCTACGCGGGCCTCCGCTTCAGCTTCGTCCACATGGACGCGATGACCGCACGCTCGGGCGGCTCGGTGATCATGAACTCCGACTCGACCACGAAGACCTGGGCCGAGGTCCTCGACCGCGTGAATTACTCGGACAAACTCGGCATCACGGGCGAGGCCGGCAGCTTCGGCTTCGGCGTGGGCGTCTCCTACACTGGGAGCTCCAACGCCGACAACTACGCCGCGATGGCGAACGTTCGCTGGAGGTTCTGAAGTGTAGGAAAATCAAGGGGTTCGGAGCGGTATTGCGCCG
>NZ_JAUNSF010000166.1 GCF_030539355.1 Sutterella sp. | reverse complement strand
CAAGCCGTTAGGGGAGTCTCCTCGCTTCCCTAACGGCCATAGAGTTACAGATCAACGGCAACGGCCTCGTCTACGTCGGCTCCGACGGCTCCGACGTCAATATCTCGACGGCCACCGACGAGATCAGCCAGGCCTACAGCGACAGCGGCATCTCGAAGGATCTCTCGCTCACGGGCATCCTCTACATCGACTCGGCCGAGCCCTTCTCGGCTGGCGCGGGCGGCCTGACCGTCGGCTCCGGCTCCGTGACGGCCAACACCCTGACGATCGCCTCCGACGGCGCGATGATCCTGACGAGCACTGCGCTCGGCACCGGCACCTCGGACGAGAGCGGAAAGACGACTTACACCTCGCCCATCACGAGCAATGTGGTGAACGACGGCACCGTGATGTTCAAGGGCATGAAGCTCGCGACCAACACCGAGATCGTCCTGACCTCCGGCACGCTCACCGGCTCCGGCACCTACCTCTCCGGCAACATCCTCTACGAGGCCGTTGTCGAGGAAGGCAGCAACAAGATCACCTTCGGTCTGAGCTCGACGGGCGTCGCCGCGCTCCAGAGCGGACTCGAGAGCGGTCTCTCCGACATGATCACGCAGCAGGCTGCGAATGGCGGCTTTGACTCGACCCGCACGGACGGCCAGGGCTACCTCGCCAGGATCCTCGAGTCCACGGTGACGAACGCCGACGGCTCGGTCAACACCGAGGCCACCGCCGCTGCGATCAGCCAGAAGATCACCTCGGCCGCGAGCAGCGCCGCGAAGTCCGGTGCCTTCGAGACGTCGACCCTCTCGGTCGGCATGATCACGGGCTTCACGGAGTCCCGCCTCGGCTTCAACACGGCCGCGGGCGCTCCCGCCACGGTGCGCCTCACGGGCATGAGCCACGCGTTCTCGCTCGAGGGTGCGTATGCTGACGTGGGCGGCTTCACGACGATGACCGACTCGCAGATGCCGGTGAGCTCCTCGCTCTCGACCTTTGCCGATGACGCCACCATCGCCTGGGTGTCGCCTGTCTACACGAAGACCAAGTCCGACGGCTTCGGCGCGGGTAACTTCACCACCGGCGTCGACGCCGACCTCTACGGCGTTGCGCTCGGCGTTGACTGGGCCGCGGCCGATGACACCCGCTTCGGCATCGCCTTCCAGGCGGGCACGGGTGACATCGACAGCAACGGCACTCTCGCCACGTCCTCGACCGACTACGACTACTACGGCGTGACGGCCTACTTCGGCCGCCAGGCCGGCGACTGGACGATCGTGGGCGACGTGAGCTTCGGCTACATCGACGGTGATGTCACGCAGTACAACGCCGCCGGCGTCATCAAGGCCGACTCCACGTCGAAGATCTTCTCGGCTTCCGCGAAGGCCCGTTACACGTTCGAGACGGAATACGTTGACATCGCCCCGTACTTCGGTGCGCGCTTCAACTTCGTTCACATCGACAGCATGGACGGCAAGGAAAACGGCAGCGTGATCCTGCACACCGACGCGACGACGAAGACCTATGCGGAGATCCCGCTCGGCATCCAGTTCAGCAAGCCGATGAAGACCTCGGGCGGCATCGTGTTCAAACCCGTTCTTGATCTCTCGGTCATCCCGGTGATCGGCGACAAGAACCTCGAGACCACGACCCGCTTCACGGGTGTTGACTACACCGCGTCGACCACGACCGAAGTGCTTGACCGCGTCAACTACTCCGCGAAGCTCGGTCTCACCGCTGAGTACAAGAACGTGGGCTTCGGCCTCGGCGTCGGGTACCTCGGCAGCGAGAACGTGGACAACTACTCGGTGACCGCGAACCTCCGCTTCGCCTTCTAACCCAGGACACCCCTGCGGCAGTTCTCCTCTCATGGGGGCTGCCGCCGGGATCCACACGCCCGGAGCCCCGCAGTTCGAACCGGTTGCACGTCGGTTTGAGCGGAAGGGCTCCGGAGACAATCTCTTTCCAACGGCGCCGCCGTCCTTTCCTCTCTCAGGTTTCTCGGAAAGGACGGCGGCGTTTCATTTGCCCTCATCATCCGAAGCTGCAGGGGCAGTCCGCTCGCCGGTCGCGGCTGTCAGTCGCAGCGACAAGACAAGAGGCCGCCACCGGGGTCATGATCAGCCAGGCGGCCGACACTGCGCGGTAATACATCAGGAATCTGCGAAATATATGGCGGCGGAGGCTGTTTCCGGGTGTCTCCCCGTGCCTGCGTCAGGAAGCGGTAATGGCCGTCCGCGACACTGATTCCGAGGGCAGGGCGATGAGCCGTCCTGTCAATCCGTGAATCTGCGAGGAGGACAGTAATGCCGCTGATCGAAATGACACCGGAAGAGGCTGCGGAGTACAAGAGAACGCATCCCCTGGGCACGACTCTGATGTTCATCGGCCCCTGGGCGAGACCGCCTCGGACCACCGCTCAAGGGAAGCGTCCGAGCCGGCGTGAGGAGCGCGCCGAGATCGACGCCGTCCTCGCCGCCCGCAACAGGAGGCTGAGCGAGACGGAGAAGGAGGTCCTGGAAATCTCCGTGCAGGGCGGGAGGCGCGTCATCCGCAGCCGGGCGAGCTGGGTGACATTGTTTGTCGAGGTGAGCCCCGGGAAGTGGGAGGTTCCGAAGCGGACGGACGATGACCCGCTCTGGGCGGCTACCCTGGCGATGCATCCGCTGCTGACGCGGGAGGATGTGGAGGACATGGCGGAGGGACTCGGCTTCTGAGCCGTTGTCTCTGCGGGCTTCTTCAAGGAGAACAGGAAATGGCGAAGGTGATCTTTCTGGAGGGCGAGGAGGAGAAGAAGGAGTTCGGGCCTTTGGGCACGACGCTCATCTTCAGCGCTGCTCCGACGGGCAGCACGCGATCAAGTTCGCAGTTGTCCTCCGCACGAGCAAAGCGCCCGAGCCGGCGGGAGGAGCGCGCCGAGATCGACGCCGTCCTCGCCGCCCACAACAGGAGGCTGAGCGAGACGGAGAAGGAGGTCCTGGAAATCTCCGTGCAGGGCGGGAGGCGCGTCATCCGCAGCCGGGCGAGCTGGGTGACATTGTTTGTTGAGGTGAGCCCCGGGAAGTGGGAGGTCCCGAAGCGGACGGACGACGGACCGTACTACGCGGCGACTCTGGCAATGCACCCGTTGCTCACGCGGGAGGATGTGGAGGACATGCTCGACGGGCTCGGTCTGACCTGAGACGCTGCCGTTGCAGACTTTCAGGCTTTTTTCAAGGAGAGCGGGTATGGGAAAGGTGATTATTCTGAAGGGAGAGGAGTCGAGGAAGTTCTTCGGACCGCTCGGCACGACGCTCATCTTCAGCGGCCCGCCGAAGGGCGGCCCGCAGGTGTCTGCCGGTACTGAAACCGAGGAGCAGGAGACCGTCGGGACGCCCCGCGAGGGTTCGCCGGCAGATCGGATCCGACAGGATCAAAACGCTCCGCATCGAGGGGCTCGACGGCCTGAGGATGAGTGAGAGCCTTGTGAACGAGGCACCTTGAAGCGGAAGCTCACAGGCTCCTGGGCGGGCTGACTGATCCTCAGGGCGCCTGCCATCGACAATCAGGTCTCCTCGTTACCCTGGCGCGGCCGGCGGGGACAAGGTAAGAGACGCGCATGCCGGCCCGGGCCCGACCTGCCCGTGGGAAGGAAAGGTTCCGCAAAAGCTAATTTTTCTCAAAGTATCGGGCGATAGCCTTCGGGAAACTTTGATTAATTCCCGAGGAAGAATCCCCATGTTTTTG
>NZ_JAUNSF010000165.1:2412-3708 GCF_030539355.1 Sutterella sp. | reverse complement strand
AATGTTCTCCAGGCTGCAAACAGCCCCACAGGAAGAGAGGAATCCGACCGAGACGCCTCCGGTTTCCCCCGCGCTCCATCATTTCCGCATCAATGGCAGGCGTTTTGCTCGCCTTGGGGCCTGCGGAGACCGTGGATTCGTTCCTCCGGCGAGCGGTGCCCGAGCATGACGCCTCCCGCCGAAGTGTCATCCGGCGGTCCGCGGCCTCCGCCCCGTTCAACAGTCCCTGCAGGACAGGAGAGCCGCCCTCCGTCGCCCCGAACCGCTCTCTCCGGATCCATCATGAAGAAGCAGACCCCGCCCTCCGATCCCGCCGCCCGGAAGCAGCCCGTGCGCAAGCCGCTTTACATGCAGGTGCGCGAGATCCTGCTCGAGCGCATCCGCGGGGGCGAATGGAAGCCGGGCGAGCAGATCCCGACCGAGCCCGTGCTTGCCTCGCAGTTCGGCGTGTCAATCGGGACCCTCAGGCGCGCCGTCGAGACGCTCGTCGCCGAGTCGATCCTCGTGCGGCGCGAGGGCGCGGGCACCTTCCTCACCACCTACCGCGACACGGGCTACTGGAACAGGTTCCTGATCTTCGGGCCGAAGGAAGGCGGCGGCAGACGCTACGACGAGCGCGTGCTCATGCGCATCGGCCGGGTGCCCCTCACGGAACGCGTCGCCGCGAGCCTGCAGGTGCCGGCCGGCACCGAGGCCACGTGCCTCATGCGTCACTTCTACAAACATCAGCCCGACGGCTCGAAGCGCCTCGTCACCGTGGACGAGATTTACCTTCATCCCGAGCGCTTCAGGGACTTCACGAGAAGCACCTACGAGGACAACTTCCTGCCGACCGATTCGCTCTACAAGTTCTACGACAGGGTTTTCGGCGTCGTGGTGACGAGCCAGAAAAACTCGGTCACGTTCGAGCGCATCACGGGCGAGGAGGCCGCGCGGCTCATGGTCCCCGACGGCTTCGAGTCCATCACCGCCTGGCGCGTCTCGCGCACCTTCGGGCGCCTTCCCGTCGAGGTGCGCATCCATCATTTCGAGGCGGCGACCGTGAAGATCGACATCGACATCGAGTGAGCGCCGGCACCCAGCCTGAGCGTTCCCCGGGACCGGGAAGAGGAGGGCGCGTGCTATCGTGTCACATCCATTAACCGCTCCGGAGATCCTCACCATGCCCATGACGAAGGAAGAGACGCTGCAGTTCCTGCGCGACCATGACGTGCCCTTTGAGATCACCGAGCACCCGGCCGTCTTCAACATGGCGGAGATGGCGGCGGTCGAGCTCCCGTACCCCGAGTGCGACGC
>NZ_JAUNSF010000165.1:0-2312 GCF_030539355.1 Sutterella sp. | reverse complement strand
GCGCAGATTCCGTCGGAGAGCGAACTCTCCGCCCAGTTCGGCGTTTCGGTCGGCACCATCCGCAAGGCCGTCGAGACACTCGTCGCGGACTCGATCCTCGTGAAGCGCGGCGGCACGGGTACCTTCGTCAACTCCTACCGCAACACCGGGTACTTCAACCACTTCCAGATCGTCAGACAGGACGGCGTTCACATCAGGGACTACGACGAACGGCGACTGGTCAAGGTCGAGACCGTCCCGGTGACGGGCAGCATCGCGGCGTCGCTCAAGGTTCCCGAGGGCACTTTGGTGACGTATCTGCTCAGGCACTTCTACAGGAACACGGGCCCGATCAGGACGCTCACCGCCGTGGACGAGATCTACCTGCACCCCGGTCTCTTCAAGGGGATGACGCGGCAGCGCTTCGAGGACCGTTTTCTCCCGACGGATTCGCTCTACCAGTTCTATGACAGGGAGTTCGGCGTGGTGATCACGAGCCAGAAGTGCGCGGTCACCTGGAACGAACTCAAAAGCCCTGACTTCGACCGCCTGCAGATGCCCGAGTGGAAGAACAGCGTGACGATCCGCCGGCTCTCGAAGACCTGGGGCAGGAGCCCCGTCGAGGTGCGCATTCATCACTTCGAGCCGCAGCGGATTCGCATCGAGTTCGACATCGAATAGAGCCGGCAGAAGAAGGCGCACATCCTGCGAATGCCCGAGGCGGCCGCCCGCCGGGCTGTGGTATCGTGACCGGGCTCTCCCGGCACCAGTATCCCCAGAAATCATGACCAAAGAGGAAACCTACGCGTACCTCAATGCCCGCGGCATCGAGTACGAAATCACGAACCACCCGGCCGTCTTCAACATGGCGGAGGTCTCGCACATTGACCTCCCGTACCCGGAGGCCAACGCCAAGAACCTGTTCGTGCGGGACTCCGCCAGGAACTTCTTTCTCATCACGGTGCAGGGCGAAAAACGCGTCGACCTGAAGCTCTTCCGCGCGAAGCACGGCACCAAGCGCCTTTCCTTCACCACCGCCGACGAGCTTCTCTCGATCCTCGGCCTCACGGCCGGCTCGGTCTCGCCCCTCGGGATCCTGAAGGACGAGGAGCGCAAGGTCCACTGCTTCATTGACAAGGATCTCGTCGACCTCGGGCGCATCGGCATGCACCCGAATGACAACACCGCCACCGTGTGGCTCAGGACCTCGGACCTCATCGACATCCTCCGCGACCACGGCAACACCGTCGAGGTCGTGGAACTCTGATCCGCTCCCTCACAGGTCACGGCGCCCGGCCTCCTCGGATGCCGGGCGTTCCGTCACTTCCTCCCGAAGAGCTGCCGCCATTCGCGCGGCGTGTGCCCGGTCTTCTCGCGGAAGCACCGGCCGAAGTGACTCGGGCTGCCGATGCCCACCGCCTCGCCCACGCGCGCCACCGGCATGTCGGTCTCTGAAAGGAGCTCCGCCGCCTTCGCGAGCCGGAATTCGGTGAGGTACCGCCCCGGCGTCGTGCCCGTGGCGCGGCGGAAGCACTTCACGCACTCCGCCTCGGTCACCCCGGCGGCGGTCGCAAGGTTCTCCGGCGTGATCTCCTCGGCGCAGTGCGCGTCAATGAAGGCGAGCATCCTCCCCATGCGCTCATTGCCCTCGCCGGAGCCCGCGGAGTGGGCCGGCACCTCCGTCATACGGATCATGTCAAGCCAGAGCCCCGTGAGGCCGGAGAGGATCTCGTAGTCGTGGAACTCGGTGCTGAGGCGCTCCGTCTCGGCGAGCATCTCGAGGCGCACGACGATCCGCGAGTGCCAGGGCTCGTGGCCCGTGAAATGAATGAAGGGGATGTCCGCGGCGCGCGTGACGCGCTCGACGAAGGCCTTCGCGGGGCTTCCCTCGTAGAAAGTGAGGAAATGCTCGGGGAACGTGAATGAGCGGTAACGGCAGCGGCCGGCGGGAACGAGGTCGTGCACCGTCCCGCGGTTGATGAAGACGGCCTCGCCCGCGCGCATCTGCATCTGGCTCGCGGCGGTGCGCAGTTCGAGGCTGCCCTCGAGAACGAGGAGAAACTGCAGGTCGTCGAGCCGGGGGAGGAGCCGGAAGTCCGGGCGTCCCGGCAGAGCGGGGTCGATCGTCACGTCTGCGAAGCGCCAGGGGAAGTCCGTGCCGGGAGTGTGGTTTACATGATCCTTGTCCATGGGGTTCGTGGCAGGAAAAAAACGGTTCTGAGACGGATTTGTTTGTGCGCCGGAATACGGCTCTTGTCGCACGGATTTCCGGTCGCCTCTGCTCGTAGGCAGAGATGTATTTTGTATTTTCTTCGCACCCCGGCGCGGGCGCC
>NZ_JAUNSF010000040.1 GCF_030539355.1 Sutterella sp. | reverse complement strand
TCCTTCAGCTCCTGGACGAGAAAACTGATTGGGTGTAGATTCCGCGGCTTTTAGGCTTTGATGCGGAACTCGCCGCCGAGTACGGCATCGAGCGCCTCGGACCCTGTCCGCTCATGCGAAAGGGCCAGGAGTTCCTCGCCGACTACGCGAAGCCCGAGGGCATGTGCGACGAGGCCTGGAAGGCAGTCTATCAGTACGTCTTTGCGCTCGCCCACGGCGCGTCGGGCGGGCTCTTCTACTACGGCGACTGGATCAGGAAGCCCGGCGTCGCCATCGTCTCCTGCAACGACGGGCTGAGACCCGTGATCATGAAGCTCGAGGCGACCGACATCGAGTCGCTGCCGCCGGGTGCGGAGCCCGCGGGCGGGGGAGAGGGGTGCTGCTGCTCCGGTGCCTGCACCGGCTGCTGCGGCAGGTAGGACAAACGTCAGGCGGCCGGCAGGACGAAGAGCTTCTCGACCGTCTCGCAGACGGAGCGGCGCAGTTCCTCGCGCCGCCCGTCCACGTCCTGGCTGATCGCCGGACCGAAGGCGTTCGTCGCGGTCCAGGAGGTGGCGATCGTGAGAAGCATCGTGTAGATCACGTCCGCGGACCACTGCTTTGTGATGCACCCCCCGGCCTGCGCCTTCTCGATGCGTTCGAGCTGCCTGGCGAGACTCTCGCCCTCGGGAAGAGGAAAGTCGCGCTTGCCCGCGAAACCCCGCCACATGACGAGGCGCATGAGCCGGGGGCGCTCCATCGCGAAGTCGAAGATCTTGCCCGCGTACTCGGCGATCGTGAGTCCGGTCACGCCGACCGTCTCGTAGAACTCCGCCACGGCCTCCCGGATCACCATCTCGAAGAGCTCGTCCTTGCTGCCGAAGTACTCGTAGATGAGGCTCTTGTTGGCCTTCGCGGCCGTGGCGATGCGGTCGACGCGCGCCCCGGCGATGCCGTGCTCGGCAAACTCATTCGCAGCCGCCTCGTAGATCCGCCTCCGGGTGGCCTCGGAACGACGGTTTTGCTTCCGGGCGGCGGGACTGAGCTTTTCAGCAGTAGGCATCTGAACTTTTGAGATTGGGAAGGCTGCGGGAAGTGGCACATCAGATGTGCCGCAGTCTCTTATTGTACTTTTGCCGATGCCAAAAGGCGATAGCGCGCACGGGAGAAGCCTATTCCAGTGGCGCCGTCATCGTTCCGGATCAATGCATTCCCGGTCACAGTACAACAGGCCCGGGCGCGGACCGGGACGGCGGACCGGGAAAAAACTGCGCCGGCGCTCAAGGAGGAACGCCGGCGCATGTTCTCAGAGGAAGGTCCCCGGGTTTACTTGACGTTGACCCATTCCATCGTCAGGCGGTTGTCCGGACGGTGGACCACGTCGACGTTCTTCTTCATCGCCCAGGTGATCATCAGTTCGTGCACGGGGATGTGCATGACGTTCTCGCGCTCGACGCGCAGCGCCTCGGTGAGGAGCGCCGTGCGCTTCACGGGATCCTCCTCGGCGCGGACCTTGTTGAGCGCCTCGTCCATCGCCGGCACGGAGACGCGGCCGATGTTCGAGATGCCGTCGCCGGTCGCCTTGTTGAAGGTGGCCGAGAGCGACTGCAGCGAGTAGAGGGCGTCGAAGGTCGGGCAGCCCCAGCCGACGAGGCCCGCGGAGGTGTCGAACGAGAGCACCTTCGGGAAGTACTTGGCGCGCGGCATCGTGTTCACCTCGACCTTGAGGCCGATGCGGGCCCACTGGCTCGCGAGCGCCTTGCACGTCGCCTCGTCGTTCTGCCAGCGGTTGTTCGGGCAGTCGAGCGTGAAGCCGAAGCCCTGCGGGTAGCCCGCCTCGGCGAGGAGCTTCTTCGCGCGGCTGACGTCATAGGCGGGGGGCTCGCCGACTTCCTTCGTCCAGCCGTTGATGATCTGGGTGACCACCGTGCCGCTCGGGTTCGAGAGGCCGCGCATCACGCCGCGCTTGATGCCGTCGCGGTTGATCGAGATGAAGAGGGCCTCGCGGACGCGCACGTCCTTGAAGGGGTTCTGCGCGAGGGGCTTGCCCGCGGTGTCGCGGATGTAGGGCGAGGCGTCGCGGTGCTGGTCGAGCGAGACGAGAAGGGCGCGGTTCTCCGGGCCCTCGGTCACCTTGATGCCGTCGGCTTTGCGCAGACGCTGCAGATCCTGCGGCGCCGGATCGATGAGGAAGTCAACCTCGCCCGAGAGCAGGGCGGCCGTGCGGGTCGACGCGGAGGCGATCGGGCGGAAGGTGGCCGTCTCGACGTTGCCCGGGCGGTTGGCCTCGTCCCACCAGTCGTGGTTCGCGACGAAGACGGTCTTCACGTCCTCCTGGCGGCTCTCGAGCTTGAAGGGGCCGGTGCCGTTGGCGTGGCGGGCGGCGTAGGACTCCTCCTTGGCGATGTAGTCCTGGGGCTCGAGCGCGCCGTGGGCCTTGGCCCAGGCCTCGTTCATGATCTTGAGGTCGACGATCTGGTTGAGAATCACCGGGGAGCCGTTCGTCGTGCGGACGAGCACCTCGTTCGGGCCCGCCTTCTCGGCCTTCACGATGCCCTCGCAGGAGCTCTTGAACTGGCTGCGGGGATTGAGCGCGCGGTTGATCGAGAAGACGACGTCGTCGGCCGTGAGAGTCTCGCCCTCGTGGAACTTCACGCCCTCGCGGATCGTGAAGAGGAAGCCCTCGGGAACGCGCTTCCAGCCGGTCGCGAGCGCGGGCTCGAGCGAGCGGTCCTGGCCGCGGCGGATGAGGCCCTCGTAGACCGCGGAGATGGCGGTGATGTTGAGGTTCTCGTTCTGCGAGTGGATGTCGAAGGTGAGAATGTCACCCGCGCTCGCCCAGGTGAGATCGGCGGCGGAGACGCCGCCGGCGGCGAAGACGAGGGAAAGGGCGGCGGCAGCGGCGGAAAGACGGATGCGGCTGGACATCGGGAGGTGGTCTCCTTGGGGTGAAGAATCGGACCGGCTCGCCCGGGTGAACGGGGCGCGGTCCTGTGTTTGAAGTCAATTCGAATATTTTGCCGCGACGGGGCGGCCGAGACAAGGCCGCGGCCTAGGGTGTTTGCCGTGTCTCTCATGGCCGGACCCGCTGCCGCGGAAGTGTTTTCCGGAAAGTTTCCCGGGTAGCGGGCAGACAAAAAGCGGGCGGCCGCAGGAATCTTTTTCTCCTGCGGCCGCCCGCTTCCGAACGGTTCCGTCTCACCCCTTTAACTGACTCCGGGGTGATCCGGGATCTGTTTCTTTACAGATCAGAGGTTCAGATCATCACCCTCGATCGGCTTCTTGCCGAAGGCAAGGAGGCAGCCGAGGCAGACCACGGCGACGACGACGCCGATGATCTCGGAGACGCCGATGTCAAGGCCGAAGCCCATCGACTTCTCGTAGCAGATGTAGGTAACCGACGCGGCGGTGATGAAGGTCGCCGGCAGCGAGCAGATCCAGTGGCACTTGCCGCGGCGGAGCAGATAGGCTGCGGCCGCCCAGAACATGATGCCGGCCAGCGTCTGGTTCGACCAGCCGAAGTAGCGCCAGATCACGTTGAAGTCGATCTGCGAGAGGACGATGCCGATCGCGAAGAGCGGGACGGCGATCAGGAGACGCTTGGCGGGCTGGACCTGCGGCATCTTGAGGATGTCGGCGATGGTCAGGCGGGCGGCGCGGAAGGCCGTGTCACCGGACGTGATCGGGAGCACGACGACGCCGAGGATGGCGAGGATGCCGCCGAAGCCGCCCATGAGGGCGAACGAGGTCTCGTAGACGACGTTGGAGGCCGTGCCGGCGTTGATCGAGGCGAGGAGCGCCTGGGCGTCCGGGTAGAAGGTCATGCCGACGGTGGCCCACACGAGGCCGATGAAGCCTTCGCAGACCATGGCGCCGTAGAACACGAAGCGGCCTTCCTTCTCGTTGTCAACGCAGCGGGCCATCAGCGGCGACTGCGTGGCGTGGAAGCCGGAGAGCGCACCGCAGGCGATCGTGATGAACATCAGCGGCCAGAGCGGGAGATCCTTCGGGTGCTGGTTCACGCCCCACTCGGCCCAGCTGTAGAACTGCTCGGGCATGGTGACGAAGAGCATGATCGTGATGCCGGCGGCCATGATGAGGAGCAGGGCGCCGAAGACCGGGTAGATGCGGCCGATGAGCTTGTCGATCGGAACGAGCGTCGCGACGAAGTAGTAGGCGAAGACCACGCAGAGCCAGAACTTGAAGTCGAGGGACTCAGGCGTGAGCTTGGCGAGCAGGCCGGCCGGGGCGGTCGCGAAGACGACGCCCACGAGGAGGAGCAGCAGCACCGCGAAGACGCGCATGATCCACTTGGCGGTGTTGCCGAGGTTGAGACCGACGATCTCGGGCACGTTGGCGCCGCCGTAGCGCAGGCTCATCATGCCGGAGAAGTAGTCATGCACGGCACCGGCGAAGATGGTGCCGGCGACGATCCAGATGAGGGCCGTCGGGCCGTAGAGCGCGCCCATGATCGGGCCGAAGACCGGGCCGACGCCCGCGATGTTCAAGAGCTGGATGAGCCACAGCTTCCACTGCGGCATCGTCACATAGTCCACGCCGTCAGCGTGGGTATGGGCCGGGGTGGCGCGCTCCGGGCGGATGCCGAACACTTTCTCGACAATCTTGCCGTAGACGACATAGCCGATGATCAGCAACGCAGTTGCGATCAGGAACCACATATAACGAGGCATTTGTTGTTTCTCTGTTGAGTTTCTGAGGAGCACCGAGGAGTCATCAGTGCCGCCGGGCTCATCCCAGGCAGAAACAATTCCATTCTGTCTGAGTGATCCCTTTTTATCGGGTGATCCCCGTTCACGGACGTCCGGAATTCCCCGCGAATTACTCCGCAGGAACTAGTCATTCCGCATGAGAAAACCGCTCTGAAATTTAAGACTGACTCCTGGATGCCTCCGAGGCGAGCGTCCTTCAGAGAGGTCTCCGCATGCGAAAAAACGGCCGGACGGGCCGCAGGAACGGAAACTGCCCTCATCTTACTTCTCTGCCAAAAATCAGCATCTAAGGGAAAACCCGTGATTTTTTTAACGAACTACCCGGGATCCCCTGTCGCTCTAGGGAGATGAGGAATTATGAATTCGTATTCAAATTCCCCGGATTCCCTGCGGCAGAGGCGATTCGGGGAAAAAACAACTTTCCGTGACCGACGTTTGAACTCCGCGCGGCACTTGACGTGAATTTACGGACGCCCCGGGAAAACGTGAGAGGGTTTTCCCCGATATTTTCGGGTTAACCCTCATACAAGTCATTCCCGCCATTCCGAGCAAATCGAGCCGGTCCGGAGAGACCTGAAGAACTCACCTGAAAGACAGAGGCGGAGCGCTGTCGCAAGAGACCGTTTTTCCGCGACGGCCCGTACGCCGTCCCCGGCCCCCGGTGCCGCGGTCGGATGCCCCGGATCCTGCCGCTGCAGATATAGCGTCCTGGCAACGGATTCAATCGGAACCGACAATATTTCTCATTACTTGCTTGTTTCTTAGTATTGTGCAGCGATACAATTATCTGCACAGGAAGCCTGACATCTTCCGACAAACAGAGGAGAGCTCAACATGGCAAAGAACAGGAAGTCAAGGAAGAAGAACCTGAGAGGGCAGATTCTCGAGGCGGCCTACACCGTCTGCGACCGCACCCAGTCATTCGATATCACTTTCAAGGACATCGCGCGCGAGCTCGGCGTCCCCAAGGCCGAGGTGAAGGCCGAGTTCGAGTCGGTCGAGGAGATCATCCGCACGCTGCTTGATGCCGCCGCGGAGAATTTCCGCGCCCGCATCGACAAGGTGAGGGGCTCGGACCACGAGGACACGATCCGCAAGCTCGCCTTCGTCTACGTGAGCCACATCGCGCGCCACGCCGACTCGCTCAACGTGCTCCCCGCCTATCCGAGGGAGTTCGAGATCCTCGCGCCGCGCTTCCGCAACACGCAGGAGTTCGTAGCCCAGCGCGTCGCCGAGGAGCTCGGCGTCCCCTGGACCGAAGACGTGAGAAGGGCGCTCGTCGCGACGGCGAGCTTCGTGATGCTCTATGCCGCGAGCCAGGGCAGCCGCGTCATCTTCCAGAACGACCGCACGGTCGAGGTGGCGGTCGGCGCCTTCAGGCGCGCCGCCGGCATCGCCGTGAACGACGAGTCCGTTCCCGGGGTGAAGACCGCCGCCGAGGCTCAGCAGCCGGAGAAGAAGAAACCGGCGAAGGCCAAAAAGGCGAGGAAGGAGAAGGTCGATCAGCGGCCCGTGGACCTGCCGCCCAGGACCGAGCCTAAAGCCGCGCCGAAGGCGGAGGTGAAGGCCGCGACGCCGAAGGCGGCTCCCAGGCCCGCCCGCAAGCCGGCATCAGCCGCGAAGCCCGCTCCGGCGGCGAAGGCTGAGGCGAAGCCCGCTCAGAAACCGGCCGCCGCGCCCGCTCAGCCGGCCAAGGCGCCGACGGTCTGACAACCGTTTTTTTCCCTCTGCCGCCCGGCAACCCAGGGCCGGGAGGCGAGGGAAGAAAGCAAAAGAAAATCCCGCGCCCCCTGAAGTAGAGAAAGGGAGGCGCGGGATTTTTTTGTCACCCGCCCTTCCGGGGAAGGGCGGTGAGGAGGCGCGGAATTACGGCAGCTCCGGGTCGGCGTCGACGCCGAACCACTTCTTGTGGAGTTCGTTGAAGGTGCCGTCGGCCTTGAGGTCCTTCAGCGCCTTGTCGATCTCGGCCTTGAGCTCCTTGTTGCGCTTGCCGATCACCATCGCGAAGAGGTCGGCGGTGGCGATGGGCTTCAGGTGCGTCGTCTGCTCGGCGATGTTCTTCGACTGCGTGAGCATGTAGTCCGTGACGGGCTTGTCGTTGATCACCGCGTCGGCGTTGCCGGCGATCATGTTGAGGACGGCCTCGTTGGCGCCCGAGAAGGTGGTGACCTTGGCGCCGGGGATCTTCTTGGCGAAGGTCTGGCTCGTCGTGCCGAGCTGCACCGAGATGCGCTTGCCCTCGAGGTCCTTGAAGTCAGCGATCTTGGCTGGATTGTCCTTCGCGACGATGATCGTCAGGCCCGACTTGTAGAAGGGCGTGGAGAAGAGAACGCGCTTGCCGCGCTCCGGGGTGACGGAGAAGCCCGAGGCGCCCACGTCGACGGTGCCGGAGAGCACGGCCGGGATGATCGCGTCGAAGCCGATGGTCTCGATCTTCAGATCGCGGCCCATCTTCTGCGCAACCGCACGGATGAGATCCACCTCGAAGCCCTGGACGGCGCCCGTCTGGGTGTTGACGAACTCAAACGGCGGGAACGTGGGGCTCGTGGCGACGGTGAGGGTGTCGGCGAGCGCGGAGCCGGCGAGGAGAAGGGCGGCGGCCGCGGCGGCGGCGGTGCGCTTGATGGTCTGGAGCTTCATCGTGTTTTCTCTTTGACGCGTTTGACAGGAATTCGGCGTCCGCCTGCGGTCCGGGGCCGGGAAGCGGATTGCGCGTCAATATATCGAGCGGCCCGGCGGAGCGCATCTTTAAAAGATGTCCCTTTGCGTCAGATCAGAAGCGCACGGCCAGGGTAAGTAATTGCCTGAAATTCAGCACTTTTTTGCCGACAGCTTACCCTCGAATTGTCGACAAATGATCCCGGGGCGACAGGAAGTGCAAAAGCGCGGCATTCCCCGGGGAGGAGTGCCGCGCCTTTCACTGCTTCGCCTCACTCAAGCGAGGCGTGCGGGAGGAATCACGGGAGCTCGGGATCGGCGTCAACGCCGAACCACTTCTTGTGGAGCTCGTTGAAGGTGCCGTCGGCCTTGAGGTCCTTGAGGGCCTTGTCGATCTCGGCCTTGAGCTTGTCATTGCCCTTGGCCATGACCATCGCGAAGAGATCGGCGGTGGCGATGGGCTTCAGGTGCGTGCACTGGGAGGCGAGGCTCTTGTTCTGGGCGAGCATGTAGTCCGTGACGGGCTTGTCGTTGATGATCGCGTCACCGTTGCCGGCGAGAACATTGAGGAGCGCGTCGCCGGCGGAGTTGAAGGTCGTCACCTTGGCGCCCTTGATCTCCTTGGCGTAGGTCATCGAGGTCGTGCCGAGCTGCACCGAGATGCGCTTGCCCTCGAGATCCTTGAAGTCCTTGATGCCGGCCTTGTTGGCGTTCGGGACGACGATCGTGAGGCCCGACTTGTAGAAGGGCGTCGAGAAGAGGACGCGCTTGGCACGCTCGGGGGTGACCGAGAAGCCCGCGGCGCCCGTGTCGATCGTGCCCGAGAGGATCGCCGGGATGATCGCGTCGAAGGACATCGTCTCGAGGTGCAGTTCCTTGCCCATCTTCTTGGCCATGGCGCGCACGAGGTCAACCTCGAAGCCCTGGATCTCGCCCGTCTGGGAGTTGTAGAACTCGAACGGCGGGAAGGTGCCCTCCGTGGCGACGCGCCATGTGTCGGCGGCGGAGGCCGAGCCGCAGAGCATGAAGGCGGCGGCGGCGGCGAGGGCGGTGCGGCGGGTGAAAGTTCCGAGTTTCATTTCAATGTCCTCAAAATTTGTTGCAGCGTGCTGGTGTTGTCTGGTTCACGTCGGACGGCAGTTCGTGAAGCCTCCGGCTCGTACTCTCACCCGTGCTCATCAAAGAGAATCTCTGCCGGTGTGAGGCCCCGGGAGCGGAGCTGCCCGCCCGGGCGCCTTCGGTGCGCCGTCCGTGAGAGTGAATATAGGGCCCGCAACCCCTCGCGTGTGCTCTGCGGGGCCTGTCCGGACCCGCCAAATCAACGGATGTTTGCCCCTTTCCGTCGCCGGGTAGTCCCTGCCCCCTAGTTGACGGACTTCGCACGGTTTTTCCCGTCCGCGGTCGTACGAAAACCGCATTTTTGTCGACAAAAACCCGGGGCAGTTTCTGCGCGGCGCTCACGGCCGTGAGCCGCATTGAGTATCCTTCTCCTTTGAGAACCGCCCGTCCCGGCGCCGTACCGGGCCCGGGGCGGCATTTCTGACCGTTCTTGCATCAGTGGGAGCCAGCAGGCCATGCAGCGAATCACCATCTCGATCGATGACGACCTCGCGGAGGACTTCGACCGCCTCATCGCCGAGCGCGGCTACCGCAACCGCTCCGAGGCCTTCCGCGACCTCATCCGCGGCGCGAAGGCCGACGCCGCCGTCGCCTCGCCGGACCCGGACGCGATCTGCGTCGCCTCGGCGAGCTACGTCTACGACCACCATGAGCGGCAGCTCTCCACCCGACTCACCGAGATCCAGCACGCCCACGGCGGCCTCGTGATCTCGCTCATGCACGCGCACGTGAGCGGGGACGACTGCCTCGAGACCGTGTTCCTCAGGGGCCGCATCGCCGAGGTGAGGGCGTTCGCGGACGCGCTCGTCGCGGAGCCCGGCGTGCGCCACGGCGCGGTGAGCATCGTCCCCGTTGACGACATGAGCCACGGGCACGCGCACCCCCATGATCACGATCATGACCATTCCCACGGACATGACCACGATCATGTCCACACGCATCCCCACAGCCGCGGCTGACGCGCCGAGAGGACACGGGAATGCCTGCCCCGACAGGGGTTCCCTTCCGTTCCGGGATGCCGCCCCGGAAAATCACATTATCAAGTGCACAATGGAAAAGCGCCGTGAACCGAAGATCCGCGGCGCTCTGCACTAAAACGAAAGGGCGCAGGAGAAGCACGGCCCCGATTAGCCCCTCCGAAGAGGGACCTCCGTACAGCCCTGCGCCTGAGGCGTATTTTGCATGCGCCTGCGCGGAAGTGCATCCCCTAAATCGATGTGCCCCGTTAATTGGAGGGTTTTAGTTTCGGAAGATTGATGCGGCCTCGGGTCTTCTACTCGCAATCGATTAGGTTGTTTCTCTGATCCGACGCGACGCAGCTCTTCAGGAGTCACTGCAGCCCGGGAGGCCTCTCATCGGCCCCCTCCCGCGCGCTTAGAATGCGGTGAATCGGCGGCGCCCCGTCCCCGGGGCCGCCTTTTCCCCGAAGACCACGAACAACCGCAGAGAGCTCCGCGCCGCCCACGGGACCGGGCGCGGCATCCACCATGACGATCCGCTATCACTACCAGAATGTCTGCGCCTTCCCCGGCGTCACCGGCAGGCCTTTCCTCACGGACTTCACGGTCGAGGACGGCAGGTTCATTCCGTCCGACGAACACGCCCCGGACGGCACCGAGATCCGCACCATCGACATGCGCGGCGCCTTCGTGATGCCGGCCTTCATCGACACGCATGCGCACCCGACCGGCGTGGCCATGACGCTCGGAGCGGTGGCCTGCACACCCCCGAAGGTCAATTCGATCGACGAGCTCGTCGAGGCCCTCAGGGCCTCGCCCGCGGCGCAGTCGGGCGAGGGCTGGATCGACGGCTGGGGCTATGACGAGAGCCTTCTCGCCGAGAAGCGCTCCCCGACCCGCGAGGACCTCGACCGCGTGAGCACCACGCAGCCCGTGTTCATCCGCCGCTCCGACTACCACTCGGCGGTCGTCAACAGCAGGGCGCTCGAGCTCGCAAAAATCACCCGCGAGACCCCGGACCCCGCCGGCGCCGCCTTCGGGCGCGACGCCTCGGGCGAGCCCGACGGGCGCCTGATCGAGCTCGGCGCGGTCGAGTTCGTCGAGCACGCGGCCAAGCCGCCGAAGACCTTCGAGTCGAGCGTCGAGACGCTTCTCGAGCTCGGCCGCCACTACCTTGACCACGGCATCCTCGCCACCTCGGACATGATGGCCGAGCGCGCCGCCCCGGGCACGGATCCCGCGAAGGACCCGCTCGCGCTCTACCGCGCGGCGGCCGGGCGCGGCATGCCCGTCGAACTCAATCTCTACGCCGTCTGGAAGGGCGGCGAGGACCCCTTCGGGATGCCGGACTTCTCGCTCGACGAGAAGACGGGCGCCGTGAGATACGTGGGCGTGAAGCTCTTCGCCGACGGATCGATCTCCGGCCGCACGGCCGCGGTGCGCAATCCCTACCTGCCGCCCCCCGAGGGCACGCCCAACGAGTTCCCGAACGGCATGATGATCCTCACGGAGCCGGTCTTCCGCGCCGCCGTGGCCTGGGCGCGCAGGAACGGCGTCCAGTGCGCGATCCACATCATGGGCGACACCTCGATCGACGCGGTGCTCGGGTGGCTCGAGACCGAGGAGCCCTGGCTCGAGGGGATGGCGAGCATCCGCCTCGAGCACGTGAGCATGCTGCGTCCCGATCACCTCGACAAAATCGAGAAGCTCGCCTGCCGCCCGGCCCTCACGACCCAGATCATCTTCCCCTTCGCGGAGTGGAGGAGCTACCACGCGGCGCTCACGCCCGAGGACTTCGCCGTCTGCTACGCCGTGAAGAGCATCGCCGACAGGATCGACACCTTCGCGCTCTCCTCGGACGCGCCCTGCACGACCTGGAGCGACACGGACGATGTCTTCGTCTGCCTCGAGGCCGCGGTGACGCGCCGCGACTCCGACGGCGGCCTGATGAACCCGGGCGAGGCGATCCCGGTGGGCACGGCGCTTTCGCTCTACACGAGCCGCGCGGCGAAGGTGATGCCGCTCGAGGGCACGCTCGGCGTCATCGCCCCGGGCGCCCGCGCGAACTTCATCACCCTCTCGGCCAATCCCTTCATGATCGCCCCCTCCAAACTGAGAAGCCTCTCCGTCACGGGCGTCTGGAAGGACGGCGAGAAGCTTTTCGGGTGAATCGCCGGCACCTGAGGCACTGAAACCTGCGCCCCGGCCTTCGTCACGGACGGAGGCCGGCGCAGGACTTCCGCGTCATCTTCAGGCAACAGTCTCCGGACAACGCCCCCGGGTTCCGCGGAAAGAAGGGAGGGGGCCGTGCCATTTCAGCCCCCTTGACCGGAAGCCGCCCTCGGCCGGCTTCCTTCGCCCGGGCGGTGACGCAGGTTCCCCTCCGGGAAGCGCTGCGGAGAATGACGGATCAATGAATCCGCGGAATCACGGCAGACGCATCGTGGAACTGCCGTTCGAATGGATCCAGGAATCACCGCCTCGCGTCGAACTCGATCCGCTGGAATTGATGTAACTGTCACCGACGCGGCTTGAGCTCGATCCATCAGAGTGAATGTAGCTGTCGCCTGCGCGGCTCGAGCTCGAGCCGTCCGCAAGAATTTAGATGTCGCCGACGCGGGTTGAGCTTGAACCGTCGGAATTGATATAGCTGTCACCAATTCTCATGCCGGCCGTGCCGTCCGAATTGATGTACATGTCAGCCGAGGCGGTGCCGCAGAGAAGCAGACAGGCAAGGGCGGAGAAAAGAGCAGTCCTGTGCATGAATGAAAAATCCTTTCAGGGAATGGGAATGAACCGGGCCGGGCGGCGCATGCCGGCCCCCGCGGCCCGATGTTTACAGAGAAACCCGGGACAGGCCGTCGTCAGGGCACTCTGCCGCAGGAAGCCTGCCCCGGAGATCATAGGGACGAAAGCGGGAGAGGGAATCAGTTTGCATACCGAATCAACCGTCAGTTGCCGTGCATCAAGACTTCCGGAACGGTCCGTCAGAATCCGCCCTGCGGTTCAGGCATGATCATTCAAATCGCCGGCCGGTCAGGACGGACTCCCGTGATCAGCCTCGTCAGCCTGAGGCCTGGGAACAGCCGTCGCGCGCATTCATTTCACCGGAAGCGAAGCCAGCCCCAGAGGAATCAGATAAGTCCGTTCATTCCATTTCCCTGAAGAAGTCATTCACGGAATGCACTCCCGCCTCTCCGTCATTCATTCTGAAAAAGAAACGTGAAAAAGTCCGCCATGACGGAAAAATGGATCGCGAATGGCTTTCGACATACTCCGCCGATGACAGCGGACAGACGGGGACACATCAAAAGCGCGAAGACGCCCCCTGGAGGACGGAGAGCGCCGGGTGACAAAATTGCGCAGCTGAGAATGATAATGAAGCAATATTGAGTAATATCTGACAGTCCTTCCGTGCCGCCCACTGCCCGCCGGTGCGGTCCGGAACGGATTCCCCGAAATTTGAGCCATCTCTGCGAACATGAAGACACCCCTGACGGAGGAAAAGAATTTCAGGCTGAACGCGGCCGCTCTTGCCACGGCGCTCGCGCTCTCCGCCGCCTTCCCGGCCGCAGCCGACGAGACCGGCGGAGCCGGTGAGGTTCACCGGCTCGAGCCCGTGACCGTGCTCGAGGGCGAGGAGTCGACGGGCAGGACCGTCCTCACCGAGGCCGAGCTCAGGGTGCTGCCGACCGCGAACACCTCCGTCACGGACGCGCTGCGCGGCGAGTCCTTCGTGCAGTTTGACTACAACTCGAGGAGCGGCGCGCTCGGCGCCGAGATCACCCCCGCGCAGATCTCCATCCGCGGCGGGCGCAACTGGGAGAATTCGTTCCTCATCAACGGGCTCTCGAACAACAATTCGACGAGCCCCTCGGGCTGGGACTCGACGCTGCAGTACAGCTCCTCCCCGGTGGGCGACGCGCAGAGCATCATGCTCTCGACCGATCTCCTCGACTCGGTCGTCGTGCTCTCGGAGAACATCCCGGCGGAGTACGGCGACTTCGCGGGCGGCGTAATCGACTCGCGCATCCGTGACGCCCAGACGGACCGCTGGCACGTGAAGACCTGGATCCGGCACACCCGCGACAGCTGGGCGCATCAGTACTGGATCCCCGGGAGCGAGGAGGAGGCCAACGACCAGCCTACCGCCACGGACGGACTGCAGAAATCGTTCAAAAAGTACTGGGGCGGCGTCACTTTCGACGGTCCGCTCTTCGACGGGCGCCTCGGCGCACTCGTCTCCTACCAGAAGACCTATGCCTCGACCCCGGTCTGGGGAAGCGAGCGGACAAACTACGAGAACCACTCCTCGAAGCGGGAGATGGACTCCTTCCTGCTCCGCCTCAACACCCCGGACACGGAGGACTTCTACGTCGCCGGCACGCTCGTCTACTCGCCCTACGAGGCCGAGCTCTACGCACCCCTGGTGCGGGACGGCGAATGGAAGCAGAAGGGCGGCGGCTGGGCCTTCACGCTCAACACGCGGCTCACCGCCGACCTCGGCACCTGGACCAACGACTTCGGCTGGAACCGCTCCGAGGTGAGCATCGATGCCTCCAGCAATGTGATGTACACGTGGCTCACCAACCCGGAACTCACCAACTGGCCGGGCTGGAGCACGGGCGAGACCGCGCACGAGGGACTGCAGGGCGACCGCGAGATCACGCAGGACTCCTTCAACCTCAAGTCCGTCTACGACTTCAACCCGGTGGACCTCGGAGGGTCGCTGCATCACTTCCGCGGCGGCTTCGAAGGGCTCTACAAGCGGGCGAAGTACGATTTCGAGGGGTTCACCATGTTCGCGAGCCCGCTTGCCTACAGCGGCGTGACGGGCTCGTACGCGGACGGCATCATCGAGGGCGAGCAGTTCGCCCGCAGCGTGACCATCCGCGACCCGTTCCAGCGGACGGCGGACTACTTCACGCTCGCGCTCTTCGCCGAGGACACCGTCACCTTTGACCGGATGACCTTCCGCCCGGGCGTGCGCGTCTCCTATGACGACATGACCGGCAACGTCAATGTCGCGCCGAGGTTCCTCGCGAACGTCGACATCCTCAACGACCGGCGCTTCAACCTCTCGGGCGGCTTCAACCGCTACTACAGCGGCGCGATTCTCTCGCACGCGCTGCAGCAGTCGGCGCCGAGGACCACGATCACCCGCCAGGTCGACGAGGACGGCTACGTCCACGAGACCCGCAGGACCACCGGCACATCCACGTATTACGACACCCGGTCGCTCGAGACGCCGTACTCGGACGAGTTCACGCTCGGCTTCTCGGCCAATGTTTTCGATTCGGTCGTGCGTCTGCAGGGCGTGAAGCGCGAGTACAGAAAGCAGCTCAAGCTCACCACCGTCACGAGCTCGGACGAATACGCCTACACGGCGACGAACGCCGGCTCGACCGACTACTGGAGCATCACGCTCTCGCTCGAGAAGGCCTTCGACCTCGGGAGATTCGGCCGCCACCGCGCCGAGCTCGGCATCACCCGCAGCGACCTCACGACGAACGGCGCGACCTGGGGCGACAGCTACGACGAGAACTTCAGCTCGAGCTACAGCCAGGACTGGGTCTATCTCGACGACGTGCTCACGGCGAAGAGCGACATTCCCATGGGGAACTACAACTCCGACTGGGTCGTCACCTACACGCACGAGGCCTCGTTCTGGGAGAACCGCCTCAACGCGACGCTGTGGCTGCGCTGGGAGTCCGCGGCTGACCGCCTCTACCAGAACGGCTACGCGCGCGGCAGCGACGGGCTGCGCATCTACAGGTTCTACACTGCCCGTTCGAAGCAGCTCTTCAACGCGGACCTAGCCGTCAACTGGGACTTCCTGAAGGCCGGGGACGCGACGCTGACGCTCAACTTCGAGGTGCTCAACATGTTCGACCGCCGGAACCTCGTGAACACCTCGACCACGAGCTCCGCCTCCGGGACGTATATGATGGGCCGGCAGTTCTTCCTCGGACTCACCTGCACCTATTGAAACGGGCGCAGGCTCCGGATCCTCAGCAGCGTTCCCTCATGCAGCCCTCCCGCAGAGCCGTCCTCTCCGTCTTTCCCTCGCTCGCAGCGCTCTCCGTCTTCCCGGCGGGGTCGCTCCTGCCGCGCCGCGCCTGCGCCGCCCCGCGCCCGGTGCTCGGCATCTGGGATGACGCGGCGCCCGGCGCCGACGGGCCGCTGCCGCGCGTCGATCCGGCTTCACCCAGGGGCGGAACGCTGCGCACGGGCGCCGTCGGCACCTTCGACAGCTTCAATCCCTTCGCGCCCCGCGGCGTGAAGGCGGCGCTTCTCAGCCTCACCTACGACCGTCTCGGCGAATCCGTCTCCGGCGACGAGTTCATCATCCGCGGCCAGATCGCCGAAACCTTCGACACGGCCCCCGACCGCCGCTCGATGACGGTGCGGCTGCGCGAGGGCGTCACCTTCTCGGACGGCTCCCCGGTGACGGCGGCCGACGTGGTGTGGAGCTTCGAGGCGCTCATGCGTGACGCCTCGCCCACCTTCAGGAGCTACTGGCGCGAAGTGGAGGGCGCGAAGGCCCTCGACGGGCGAACGGTGCGCTTCACCTTCCGCACGGACGGCAACCGGGAGCTCCCGCTCATCACGGCCCAGATCCCGGTGCTGCCGTCAAGGTGGTGGCAGGGAAGAAACCTCGGAGACCCGCTCAAGACGCCGATGCCCGGCACCGGTCCCTACCGGATCGCCGACCGGCGCCTCGGGGAGAGGCTCGTCCTCGAGCGCGTCCGCGACTGGTGGGGCGACGGCCTCCCCGCGAACGCCGGCCGCTGGAACTTCGACCGTATCGAGGTCGAGTACTACCGCGACTGGACCGTGATGCGCGAGGCGTTCTTCGCCGGGAACATGGACTACTACATCGAGCGCACGATCAAGGACTGGAAGATGGGCTACGACGTCCCCGCGGTCCGCTCGGGCGCCATCGCGCGCGCCGAGGTGCGCACACAGTCCG
Source organism: Sutterella sp. (assembly GCF_030539355.1). Classification (GTDB taxonomy): domain Bacteria; phylum Pseudomonadota; class Gammaproteobacteria; order Burkholderiales; family Burkholderiaceae_F; genus Sutterella. The sequence continues at coordinate 6,862 of NZ_JAUNSF010000040.1, read as the reverse complement.
CCTTCGGGTTCTCCGGCATCTTCATGAACACCCGCCGCCCCGTGCTCGCCGACCGACGCGTGCGCGAGGCGCTCTCGCTGATGTTTGACTTCGAGGCGGTCAACCGCACGGTCTTCTTCGGCGCCTACGACCGATGCATGAGCTATTTCACCGGCACGAGGTTCGAGGCCGCCGACCCGATGACGCCCCGGGAGAGGGAGATCCTCTCGGGGCTCCCCGGGATCACGCCCGAAGTCGTCAATATTTATGAGAAGCTCCCGGACCTCGGCGCGGCCGCAGGGAATCCCCGCGCGAGGCTGCGCCGGGCGCTGCGGCTGATGCAGGCCGCGGACTGGAAGCTCGGGAAAGGCGTGCTCAGGAACGCCGCGGGCGAACCCTTCCGGCTCACCATGCTGCTCTCGTCGGCCTCCATTCAGCGCGTGCTCTCGCGCTGGGCGAATGACCTGAGGCAGCTCGGCGCCGAACTCGAGCTCACGCTCGTTGACCAGACACAGTACGTGAACCGCCTGCGCCACTACGACTTCGACCTCGTGCTCGCGACGGCGAGGCAGTCCGTCAACCCGGGCAACGAGCAGCAGTACTTCTGGGGCTCCCGGGCCGCGGGAGAGCCCGGCACGAGGAACTACTCCGGCATCCGAGACCCGGCCGTGGACCGCCTGATTGAATCGATCGCCCGGCCGGCCTCCCGGGAGGACCTCCTCGCCCACGTCCGGGTGCTCGACCGGCTGCTCCGCTGCGGGCACTACGCCGTGCCGGGGTGGCTGAGCCGCACCTCCCGCATCGCCTGGTGGCGCGACCGCATCGAGCCGCCCCGCGGCAGGGTGCCAGAGGGCGACGTGATCGACGTCTACTCGTGGCACGCGGCCGGGGAAGGGCAGGGCTGAGGCATGCTGCAGTACCTCCTGAAGCGCCTCGGGCTCGTCATACCCACGCTGCTCGGCATCTTCACGCTCAATTTCTTCGTGATCCAGATGACCCCGGGCGGGCCCGTCGAGCAGTTCATCGCCTCGCTCGAGGGGACGGGCTCGGTCTGGATGGAGCGCGTCGGCACCGCCCAGGGCGACCCGGGCGCGATGTCCGCGGCTGCGGAGCCCGCCTCGCAGGGGCTTCTGCGCGGGACGCCCCCGGAGATCGTCGCCGCCGTCGAGCGTCTCTACGGCTTTGACAGGCCCGTGGGCGAGCGCTACCTCGACATGCTCGGCGACTACCTGACCTTCGACTTCGGGGAGAGCTTCTTCAAGGCCGACCCGGTGATATCGCTCATCCGGGAGGCGCTTCCCGTCTCGATGACGCTCGGCATCTGGAGCACGCTCCTCATCTACATGGTCTCCGTCCCGCTCGGCATCGCCCGGGCGGTCAGGCGGAACTCCGCCTTCGACGTCTGGACGGGCACCGCGGTGGTCGTGGCCTCGGCGATTCCGGGGTTCCTCTTCGCCGTGCTTCTCATCGTCCTCTTCGCCGGGGGCTCGTACCTGCAGATCTTCCCGCTCCGGGGCCTGCACTCGCCGGGCTTCGAGGAGATGAGTTTTGCCGGACAGACGCTCGACTACCTGCATCACATCTGCCTGCCGGTGATCTCGCTCTCGATCGGCGGGTTCGCGGGACTGACGCTCCTGACAAGGAACTCCTTCCTTGATGAACTCGGCAAACAGTACGTCGAACTCGCCCGAGCCAAGGGCGTGAGCGAGCGCACGGTGCTCCTCGGCCATGTCTTCCGGAACGCCATGCTGATCGTCATCTCGGGGCTCCCGGGCACGTTCGTGCGCATGTTCTTCGCGGGGTCGCTGCTCATCGAGACGATCTTTTCATTGAACGGCCTCGGGCTCCTCGGGTTCGAAGCGACGATGCAGCGCGACTATCCGGTGATGTTCGCGACGCTCTGGATCTTCACCCTGATCGGGCTCGTGGCGAACATCGCGGGCGACATCGTCATGCACTTCGTCGATCCCAGGATCGACTTCACGGCAAGGGGGCGCGCATGAGCTCGGTCGCCGCCCGCCGCTGGAGAACGTTCAAGGGCAACAGGCGCGCGTACTTCGCGTTCCTCCTCTTCGCCTTCTGCTTCGTCGTGAGCCTCTTCGCCGAGGTGCTCTGCAACGACCGCCCCGTCGTGCTCCGCGCCCACGGCGAGTGGTTCGCGCCCGTTTTCCAGACCGTCACCGAGAAGGACCTCGGAGGCGACCTCGAGCTTGCCGCGGACTTCAGCGATGAATACACGCTCGAGCTCATGGGCGAGGACGCCTTCGCGCTCTGGCCGCCCGTGCGGCACTCCTTCCGCTCGATCGCCCGGGATGTCGAGCGCTTTCCCGCGCCGCCTTCGGCCTCCAACTGGCTCGGCACCGACGACCAGGGCCGGGACATCCTCGCGCGCCTTGTCTACGGCTTCCGGCTCTCGGTGCTCTTCGGGCTGTCGCTTGCCGCGGTGAGCTCCGTGATCGGCATCGCTGCGGGCCTCGTGCAAGGCTGGTACGGCGGCTGGGTGGATTTGGTCGCCCAGCGCCTGATGGAGATCTGGTCCGGGATGCCGGTGCTCTATCTCATCATCATCCTCTCGAGCCTCTTCGCGATGAACTTCTGGCTCCTGCTCGCGATCATGCTGCTCTTCGGCTGGATGCGGCTCGTGGGCCTCGTGCGCGCCGAGACGCTGCGCGTGAGAAACCTCGACTACGTCCGCGCGGCGAGGGCGCTCGGGTGCTCGGACGCCCGCATCATGCGCGTGCACGTGCTCCCCAATGCGCTCGTCTCCGTGATCGCCGCGCTCCCCTTTGTGGTCAACGGCTCGATCGCGACCTTGACGTCGCTTGATTTCCTCGGCTTCGGCCTGCCGGCGGACTATCCGTCCTTGGGCGAGATCATCGCCCAGGGCAAGAACAATCTCTACGCGCCCTGGATCGGGCTCTCCGGATTCCTCACGCTCGCCGGGCTCCTCGTGAGCCTCGTCTTCATCGGCGAGGGCATGCGCGATGCGTTCGACCCGCGCGTCTTCCTCGCCGAGTCCGCGGACGGGACGGAAAGAAAGGAGGAGGCGCGATGACCGCCCCCGTCCTCTCCATCCGCAGTCTTTCCGTTGGCTTCGGAGCGAAGACTGTCGTCTCCGACGTGTCGCTCGACGTCGCCGCGGGCGAAGTCGCCGCGCTCGTGGGCGAGTCGGGATCGGGAAAGTCCTTGACAGCCCGCGCGATTCTCTCGCTTCTTCCCCCCGGCGGCCGCGTCACGGCGGGCGACATCCTCATCGAAGGCAAGTCCGTCCTCGGCCTTTCACCGGCGGAACTGCAGGAACTGCGGGGCGGGCGCGTGGGCATGATCTTCCAGGATCCGCTCGCCGCTCTGAATCCGCTCAAGCGCATCGGCGAGCAGGTGGCCGAGGCCGTCACGGCGCACGAACCCTCTCTGGCGAAGCGCCCGAGGGAGCTTGAGGCCCGTGTCGTCTCGCTTCTCGCCGAGTCCGGGCTCGACCGGGCCGCGGAGCGCCTGCGCGCCCGGCCCCACGAGCTCTCGGGCGGCCAGCGCCAGCGCGTCGTGATCGCGATCGCCATCGCCTGCCGCCCGCAGGTGCTTGTCGCCGACGAACCCACGACCGCACTCGACGCGGGGCTGCAGGAGTCGGTTTTGAGGCTCCTCCTCACGCTCGCGCGCCGGCACCGCATGGCGCTGCTTCTCATCAGCCACGACCTCCGCCTCGTGCGCCGCGCGGCGGACGTGCTTTACGTGATGCGCCGCGGCCGCATTCTCGAGCGTCTTGACTGCTCCGCAGGCGAGGCCGACGCGCCGAAGAACCCGTATTCGCAGCTGCTCCTCAGAACAGGCGAGGACGTCTGGGCCGAGGACGAGCTCGCCGCCGCGTCCCCGGGAAAGTACGCCGCGCTGCGCGCCGGGACGCTCCCGCCGCTCCTCGCCGCTCGGGGCCTGACGGTGGAGTACAGGAAGGCCGGGAAGGGATTCCTCAGCCGGGCCGGGAAGCTCACGGCGCTCGCGCCCCTCGACCTTACGGTGGGCGAGGGCGAGACCCTCGGCGTCATCGGCGAGTCGGGATCGGGGAAGTCGACGCTCGCCATGGCGCTCCTGCGCCTCATCGCGAGCCGGGGCGAGATCACCTTCCGCGGCATGCGGATCGACGGAAAGAGCTTCCGGGAACTGCGCCCCGTCCGGTTCCTGATGCAGCCGATCTTCCAGGATCCGTTCTCGTCCTTGAACCCCCGTCTCTCCGTGCGCGACATCGTGGCCGAGGGACTCGCCGCGAACGGCCTCGCCCGCTCGGACGAGGACACGGACCGCCGAGTTTCCGCGGCGCTCGCCGACGTCGGGCTCCCGGCCGACTACACGCGGCGTTTTCCCCACGAGCTCTCCGGGGGCGAGCGGCAGCGCGTCGCCATCGCCCGCGCGCTGATCCTTGAACCAAGGCTCCTCATTCTCGACGAGCCGACGTCGTCGCTCGACCGGGCGCTGCAGTTCCAGGTGATGGAGCTGCTTCGGGATCTGCGCCGGAAGCGCGCGCTCTCCTCAATCTTCATCACCCACGACCTCTCGCTCGTCAGGAGCTTCGCGCACCGCGTGATCGTGCTCCGCGAGGGCAGAGTGGTCGAGGAGGGGTTCACAAAGGACGTATTTTCCGCACCGAGCTCCCAATATCTCCGACAATTGCTGAATGCGCAGTCCGGAAGCGGACCGCTCAGTGTTGATACCAGGGAAGTCATCGAATCAGATTGAGCCATGAAACCAGGAAAGTTCAGCTGCCGTGTGCTTGCCGCCGCCATGGCGGTCTCGCTTGCCGCCGGCTCCGCCGCGGCTGCGCCGGACTCGCCTCAGGCGGAGCTCTCGCAGGCGCTCGCCGCTGACCGGGCCGCCGCGGACTTCACGCGCTCCGCGGGCGACCGCGAGAAGGCGCTCGTCGCCGGGAACCGCAGCACGGCCCTCGAGATCCAGCTCCTCGAGCTTCAGGAAAGGAAGCTCATGCACACCCGCGAAGCCCTGAAGGAAAGGATCGCCCGGCTCGAGGAGGCTGAGCGCCGCTGGGCCGAGATCTCGCTCTTCATCGAGAACGACCTCTTTGACGCCTCCGCGAGACTCAACGACACCGTGAGGGAGGGGCTTCCCTTCCTCAGGACGGAAAGGGACGAGCGCGCCCGTTTCGTCACGGAGTCGGTGAACGACCCCGCGCTCTCCCTCGGGGAGAAGTTCCGCCGGACGGCGGAGGCCCTCACTGCCGAGGCCGCCTACGGCGCGGAATGTGAAATGACAACCGAGGAGGCGGCGCTCGACGGCCGCCGGACGACGCTCACCGTGATCCGCACGGGACGCGTCGGCCTCTGGGCCCTGACGCTCGACCGCAGCAAGGCGGGCGTCAGGTCGGACCCGGAGACGGGCTTTAAGAGCGACCCGGAGCTGCTTCCCCTCGTCACGGCCCTCGCGGAGACGCTCGCCGGACGCTTCAAGGTGACGCTCCCCCTGATTGAGGTGCGGAAACCCGCGGCCGCGGAGGAGGCGAAGTGATGAAACGACAGTCACTCACCCGCATTCTCGTCACCGCGGTCGTTGTGCTCGCTGCGCTCACCCCGGGCGCATTCATCGAGGGGCAGGCGCTGGCCGCCGGAACCGACCGGGCCGCCGCGGCCGGCGAACAGGTGAGCGCGGTCGCCCGCGCCGTCACCGCCGAGGCCGAGGCCGACCGGGCAAACGCGGACGCCGCGCTCTCCGCGCAGGAATCCCGCGCCCGGGAGCTTGCCGCAAGGAAGGCCGCGCTCGAAGCGTCCGTCGCCGCGCTCACCGGGGAGGTGTCCGAGCTCAACGACAGGTACGCGGAGCTCTCCGCCCTTGACCGCGCCGAGGCCGCGAGCCGCTCGACGCTCGAGAGCGCCGTGAGGCTTGCCGCGACCGCCGCGGCCGAGCGGGCCGCCGTCTCGCCCGCGGGCGCGCTCGGAAGGCTCCCCGTGGAGCAGCTCGAAACGCTCAGAACATCGCGCGAGTTCCCGTCGATCGCGGAGGTGCGGGGTCTCGTCGACTACCTCTTCGAGGAAATGAAGGCGACGGGCGAAGTCCGCGCCGTCGCGGGGGAAGTCCTCCGGGCAGACGGCAGCGCCGTCCAGACGACCGTCTATGTCGCGGGCGGCCTCACCGCCGTCGCGGAGGTCGACGGACGCCCCCGGTGGCTTCTTCCGGTCGAAGGCGGCTTGAAGCTCATGACCGCACCGGGCGAGCCCCCCGCGGCGCTCAAGCGAGACCTCGGCAAATGGCTCGCCGGGACCTCGGAGCTGCTCCCCGCGGACGTCTCGGGCGGAACGGCCTTCCGCAATTTCCGGGGCGGCGAGACGCTCCTCGGGCACTTGAACGCCGGCGGCGTCATCGTCTGGGTGATCCTCGCGATCGGCGCGCTCGCCCTGGTGCTCGGCGTCATTCATCTCGCGCGGCTGCTTCGTGTCAGGGCCCCGGAGCCGGCGCTCATGACCGAGGCGCTCGGGCTCGTCTCCGAGGGCAGGCTCGGCGAGGCCGCGGCGAAGCTCGGCACCGCTCCGGAGCGGTGCCTCTCCGCGCGGATTCTCGCGCGGATGCTCGAAGGGGGCGCCGGGTCCGTCACGGGGCTCGAGAAAAGCCTCGACGAAGCCGAGGAGCTGATGCTCACGCCGCTCGGCAGATGCATCTCGCTCGTCGCCGTCGCGGCGGCCGTGGCGCCGCTCCTCGGGCTCCTCGGCACCGTCACCGGCATGATCAGCACGTTCGACGTGATCACGCTCTTCGGCAACGGCGACCCGAAGCTCCTTTCGGGCGGCATCTCGGTCGCGCTCATCACCACGGAGGTGGGCCTCGTCGTCGCCATCGCGCTCATGGGGCTCCACTACCTGATGTCGCGCCGGCTTGAATATGTCAC
>NZ_JAUNSF010000039.1 GCF_030539355.1 Sutterella sp. | reverse complement strand
GTCTAAGGTGTCTCAAGAAAGAGAGAAATCGATGTAGTTTGCGTTCGCCGTGAGTCCGATAACGACTTGAAATTCCACACATGAAAGGTTTTTACCGACATCAAGAACACTCCTTTACCAAAAAGGACATGCTGTATTTTAAATGGCAATTATCGAGAACGGAAGCCCTCGACACGGCCCGGAACGCGGCTGCCGGAAATCCGCATCCCACAGCAACAGCGCCGCGGAACAACCGGAGCACCCGAAATACACCTCTGTTGTACTTCCGCTCCGGAACGGAAGGCGCCTGAAGGCGCTTGAAAACGCACGCGGGCGTCGCAGGGACGCCAACCGGAGACGTTTTACGTCCTCTTTCAGGTTCATCGAAGTGCAAATTCGCTTTGATTTATCTGAGAAATATCAATTTCTACCCCATAGGCACAACTCGCGCGCGCGGGACAAAACGTCTATCCTCAGAAAGTTGCACCCGACATCCTGAGGAGATCCCTGCGTCATGCCGCGTTTCCGTCGTCCGAACTCCCTGATCAGCACCCCGCTCAACACCCCGCTCACCGACTTCCGTCCGGCCCTGCTGCCCCTTCTGATGGCGCTTGCCGCCGCGGGTCTGCAGGCCGTTCCCGAGGCCTCGGCCGCCCCCGCCGGCGGGCGCGGCGCCTGGGTGAAGCCCGTCGTCTCGGCGCCCACCGCGGCGCGGGCGCCGATCATGATCGGCCTCGAGCCGAGCGAGGCGGCCTGCCGCAAGGCCTGGGGCGACGACTGGTACCTGCGCTGCTCGACTGCGCTCGGCCGCGGCGGCACGCCCGCCGAAGGCATCCGCATCACGCCCGCCGTCGAGGGCGAATGGCGTTGGACGGGCCCGATGATGCTCGCCTTCACGCCGAAGTCCCCCTGGGAGCCGGGCCGCACCTACAAGGTCTCCCTCCTCGAGCTCCCGGTTCCGCTCACGACGACGATCGAGCAGAATCAGGTCACCGTCGAAACCCCTCCCCTCTGGGCGACCTCCGCCCACGGCCGCGTCTGGATCGACCCGGATGTCTCGGGCGAGCGCTGGGTGTCCTTTGAATACTTCTTCTCGACCGCCCCCGACCGCGCGAAGATCGAGAAGGCCTTCTCGGTCTCGGCCGACAAGGACTCGGGCGCGCGCTTCGCCGCCCCCGAGTTCGTCTGGAGCGAGGACGGCACGAGCGTCTACGTCAAGGTGAAGGTGATCACGCTCCCGAAGGAAAAGAGCGCGGTCACGGCGACGCTCACGGGCGTGGTCTCCCGCGTCGTGCAGCGAAACGGCCGCTTCTCGGTGCCGAAGGGTTTCGAGGCGACCAAGGTGACGCAGGGTCTGCCGGGCGAGGCGGACCTCTTTGAAATCCGCCGCGCCTCGATCCGTGCGGTCAGGAACGCCGGGCTCTCGGCCGAGTACGAGGTGGAGATCGCCTCGACGCTGCGCATGGACGCGGCGAAGCTGCTGGAGAAGCTCCGCGTGCTTGCGCTCCCCGCGAAGATGAGCGAGGACGCGCAATCGAACGCCGTCTGGAGCGCCGCTCCGGTGATCGACGCCGAGATCCTCTCGCGCTCGACGCCGGTGAAGGTCTCGCTCGCGCCCGGCGAGGCGCCAGGGAGCGAACGCGTGAAGCTGCGCCTCTCGGCGCCCGAGGGCACCTTCATCTACCTCGACCTTCCCGAGGGGTTCGGTCCCGAGAAAACCGCTGGTCTCTCGGAGAGCTGGAGCTCGGTGCTTCTCTGCCCGAAGTTCTCGAGCTCGATCGAGTTCCTGCAGCCCGGCAGCATGCTCACGCTCTCCGGGAACTGGGCGCTCTCCGTGATGAGCACCGGCGTCGAGAAGCTCCGCTGGCGCATCTCGCGCGTGCGCAATGAATTCCTCTCGCTCGCGGCCGAAGGCTACGACGTGATGCGCGGCTACACGCCCGACGCCTGGGCGAAGACCGTCGAGGGCGAGATCGCGCTCGGCTCGTCCGAGCCGGGCAAGGCCCGCTTCTCCTCGCTTGACCTCTCCGACGCCGTGCTCGGCCAGGGCGCGGGTCTCTACGTGGTCGAGTTCACGGGCCTGAGGAACAAAGACGGCAAGGACGAGGCCGTCGCGAGCGCGACGAAGAAGCTCCTTCTCACCAACATCGCGCTCATCTCGAAGACCAATGCCGACAGTTCGATCGACGTCTTCGCGGCCGGTTTCGGCGAGGGCGCGCCGCAGGCCGGGCTCACCGCGGATCTGCTCGCCCGGAACGGCACCGTGATCGAGAGCGTGCAGACCGACCAGGAGGGCCGCGCGCACTTCAAGCCCACCGAGGGCCTTGAGCGCGAGAAGTTCCCCGTCGCGGTGACGGTGCGCTCGAAGGGCACGGACATGGCGTGGCTCTCGCTCACCGACGCCTCGAACCTCACGAACAACTTCAACTGGGAGACGGGCGGAAGAGAGACGCGCGGCGCGAACCTCGCCGCCTGGGTCTTCGCCGACCGCGGCATCTACCGCACGGGCGAGACCGTGCACTTCGGCCTCGGCGTGCGCTCGACCGACGGCTCGGCGCTCCCCGAGGGGCTGCCGCTCGAGGCGAAGCTCACGAACGACGCGGGCAAGGTCCTCGCCACCGCCGCGCTCAAGCTCTCCGCCGAGGGTCTCGCCGAATTCGACTGGACCGTGCCTGAGGGGACGCTCCCCGGACGCGTGAAGCTTGACCTCTTCCCGGCGGGCAGCGAAACGGTGCTCGCCACCGCCGGCGCCTTCGTCTCCGACTACACCCCCGAGACGCTCTCCCTCACCGCGGAGCTCCCCGAGGCCGACCGCGAGGCCGGCTGGGTCGAGCCCGCCGCGATGGAACTCCCCGTGAAGCTCACGAGCCAGTTCGGCGCCGGCGCCGAGGGCCGCAGCGTCTCGGGCGAGATCGTGGTCGAGCCGCTCTCGCGCACGGCCTTCCCGGGCTGGGACGGCTGGACCTTTGACTCGCCCGCGGCCGGGCTCGCCGCGCCCGCGGGTGCGAGAAGAAAATTCACCCTTCCCTCCGTCGCGACCTCGGGCGAGGGTGATGCGGCGCTGCCGCTCCCGCTCGCGAATCTGTCGCTCACGGGCTTTGCGAATGCCCGCGTTAGCCTCACCGGTCTCGAGGCCGGGGGCGGCGACACGATCGAGCGCTCGATCAGCTTCAAGCTCTCCCCCGCGGAGGTCGCGCTCGGCTGGCGCCTCGCGAAGACGCCTCAGCCCGCGTGGTTCCTCCTCGCGGGCGATCCGGCCGCGATGGAGTTCGTGGTCCTTGACCGCATGCTCGCGCCGAAGGCGGGCGAAAAGCTCATGGTGACGATCGAGCGCACGCGGCGCGTGACCGAGCTCACCGCGGACGGCTCCGGACGGCTCACCTACACGGACACGCCCGTCACCGAACCCGTGAGGACGCTCGAGCTCACGACCGACGCCTCGGGCCTCGCCACGCTCGATCTTGACACCGCGGCGCCGGGCGACATGCTCGTGAGGATCACGCGCGCGGACGGGACGCTGCTCGCGACCCTGCCCTATTCCTGCGCCGGCGCGACGCTTGAGAAGCTTGCCGCGGGCGACATCCCGAGCGCGGAGATCCGCGCGAAGCTCGAGAAAACGCAGCTCGAGGCGGGCGACACCGCCCGCGCCTCGGTGCTCTCGCCCTTCACCGGCTTCGGCCTCCTCACGCTCGAGGCGAACAATGTGATTGCCTCGAAGTGGGTGAAGGTCGCCGCGGGCGAGAACCTTTTTGAAATGCCCGTTCCGGAGGGCTACGCCGGCCGTGCCTGGCTGCGCGTGTCGCTGATCCGCGGCCAGGAGTCCGCGAGAAAGTTCCTCACGGGCTTCACCGAGACGGCGCTGCCGCTCACGCTCAACACCGCCGCCAAGCGCCTTGACCTCACGCTCGAGGCGCCGGAGAAACTGAACGAGAGCCGCAGGGTTCCCGTGACGGTGAAGTCCGCAAAGCCCTCGAAGGTCTTCCTCTGGGCCGCCGACGACGGCATCCTCTCCCTCACCGGCTGGCGGAAGCCCGATCCCGTGAAGTCACTTCTCGAGGACCGCGCGCTTGAGGTGAAGACCCGCCAGACGCTCTCCCAGCTCATGCCCGACGCCTCGGCCGTCACGGACCTCACCGCCCCCTGGGGCGGCGACGGCGTGAGCGAGGCCGCCATGGCCGCTCGCATCGGCAATCCCTTCTCGGCGACGCCCGACGAGAGCGCCGTCTGGTGGGGAGGGCTCGTCGAGACCAGCCCCGAGGGCACGACCGTCGAGGCCGAGTTCCCCGAGGGGTTCTCGGGCCGCGTGCGCTTCTTCGCCGCCGGCGCCTCCGCCGGGGAATCCGGCGCCGCCGAGACGGCGAGCGTCATCGCGCACCCGGTCGTGATCGAGCCGGTGCTGCCCTCCGCCGTCTCGCCCGGCGACCGCTTCCAGGCGGGCGCCGTCGTGACGCCTGAGAAGGGCGGCGTCACCGGAGCGCTCGACATCACCGCCCCCGAGGGCTTCACGCCGGGGTCGGCTGTCTTCCCGCTTGAGTTCCCCGAGAAGGGCGGCATCGCTGCCTCGGGCGAGTTCACCGCGCCCGAGATGCCGGGCGAGGCGGAGTTCACCTTCCGCGCGCTCGCGGGTGAGCTCACGGCCCTCCGCCGCGCCTCCGTGGGCGTGCGCCCCGCGTCGACCCACGCCACCCGCACCACGGGCGGCCGCATCGACACGGCGAAGACCAAGGGCGCTCCTGCGATCAGCATCCCGACCGAAATCTATCCGCAGGACGCGGAGACCCGCTTCACGGTGTCCGCCTCCCCGGCCGCGCTTGCCCTCGAGCTCGGCGCTCCCTTCGCCCTCCGCGGCTGGGACGCGCCCGCCGACGCGATCGCCGCGGCCATGCCCTGGGCGATCCTCGAGAGCGAGCCGGGCGCGATGAAGTCCCTCGTCCCCGGCGGCCGCGACCCGAAGGAGGTCGCCGCCGAATCTGAGAAACTCCGCGCCGCAGCCGTCTCCGCGATCGAGGGGGCGCTCGCCCGCGACGGCGTCCGTCCGCTCGCGTGGCGCGAGGCGAGCACCTTCCTCACGGCCTATTCGCTTGAATACCTCCTCACGGCGGCGCGCACGGGCGGCGTCCCGCCTGAGCTCATCGGCACGCTCCGCACGAGGCTCCTTGAGAACATCTCCACGGAGCCGCAGACCCTCGACCAGGCCCGCACCACGGCCTATGCGCTCTGGGTGCTCACCCGCGAGGGCACGATGACGACCGAGTACCTCGAGAGCCTGCGCGCCTCGATGGAGGAGCGCTTCAAGGACTGGCAGCGTGACGCCGCGGTGGCGTTCCTCGCCGCGTCCTACCAGCGCCTGAGGCTGAGGGAGGAGGCGAAGAACCTGCTCGCCGGCTCCGTCTCCACGGCCCGCGCCGCGGGCGACTGGACGCCGGAGACCGCGACCGTGCTCGCCGCGGCGGCGCTCGCCGAGAGCGGGCTCGAGAAGACGCGTCCTGCGCGTCTGCTCTCCGGCATCGCGCGCGAGGACTTCGCGCAGAACCTCAAGACGGGCGCCGTCTCGCCGGTGTACGCCGGCGCCGCGGCGCTCGCGCTGATGCGCGGCTCGGCCGCGCAGATGGGCCGCCTCGACCTCGTCTGCACGAAGCGCTCCGCGGGCTTCCCTGAAGGGGAGGACACGACGGAGGTGGCGGGCGCATCGGTGACGCTCTCCGCGCCCGGCTGCACCGCCGTGACGCTGCGCGGCACGCTCCCGAAGGGCAGTCTCTGGTGGACGGCCGAGCAGACCGGGTGGCTCAAGGCTGAGAACGGCCGCGCCCCCGCGGCGGTGAAGCAGGGGCTCGAGGCCGAGCGCAGCTACATCGGCGCCGACGGCAAGCCCCGCACGACCTTCCGCACGGGCGAGCGCATCACGGTGGAGGTGAGCATCCGCGCGAGCGCGGGTTCCGAGAACCTCACCGATGTGACCGTCACGGACCTGCTCCCCGGCGGCCTCACCTACGCGATGCCCGCGGGCACCGGCCCCGAGGGCGCGATGAAGTTCGTCAAGGGCGGCGACCGCATGGCCTGGCTCGCCCCCGAGATCACGAGCTGGGATCCGATGCGGTTCACCTACACCGTGCGCGCGGCCTGCCCGGGCGTCTACGCGGTGCCGCCCGTCGAGGCCGCCTCGCTCTCGCGGCCCGCAGTGACCGCGAGAAGCGCCGCAGGCGCGATCACGATCCTGCCCGCCGAGGAAAAGAAGCTTGGAGCCCCGAAGGAAGCCGAGCCCGCTGAGGTCCAGGCCCCCGAGGCTGCCGCTCCTGAAGCCGCAGTTCCTCAGACTGAAGCTGCGAATCCCGCGCCCGCCGCCGAGGCCGCGGCCCCTGCGGCTCCTGAAGCTCCGGCCGCGCCCCCGGCCGCGAATGCGACCGAGGAGGCTCCTGCCCCGGCCGCTCCTGAGGCAGCTGTCGAGCCGGCGGCTGAACCCGCCGAGCAAGCTGCCGCCGAGGGAAAGCCCGCGACCGAGGTGCCGGAGTCGCTCCCCTCCGAGCCCGTGACGGCGACGCCGGTGCCGACCGCGGAGGAGGTGAAGGCTTCTCCTGAGCCCGCCCCCGCGGCAGCCGTTCCCCCGAAGAATGAGGCGGCGAAGCCCTCAAACGTGAAAGAATTGGCAGACACGGGCGCGAAGACGTCCGATGACCCCGAAAGTGAGCCGGAGAGCTCTGACTCCGAGGACGAGGATCCGGCTGAAGACGCTGAAAAAGTGACGCTCGAAGCACTTGAGGCGGAATTCGAAAAACTCACCGGTTCCGCGGGAAATTCCCCCGATACCGCAGCGCGACCGGGTGCCTCAGCGAGGCCTTGATGCCCGACAAACCAGAAAATCCCAGCCCTCCCTCAGTCCCTCAGCCCTCATCTCCGCCTCCCTCCCCGCCGGCCGCTCCCAAGCCGGCGGCGAAATCCGACGAGCCGGGTCTGCTCATGCAGATCCTGCGCCGGTTGGTCGGCCTTGTGCTCATCGTCGCGATCTTCGCGGTGATCATCGCCGGCGCCTGCGGCTTCGTCTGGAAGAAGGCGAAGGAAAGCCCGGTGCCGCCGCTTCTCGACGGCATCCCCTTCTCCACGGTCGTTTACTCGGCCGAGGGCGACTTCCTCTCCATCCGCCCCGCCTCGGACGGCATCTTCCGCATGCGGGTGGATCTCGCGCAGATCGACCGCAAGCTCGTCGACGCGACAATCTTCTACGAGGACCGGAACTTCTACGGTCACCACGGCGTCAATCCCGCCTCGCTCGTGCGCGCGGGTCTCGAGACGCTGCTCGGGAGCCGCCGCATCGGCGCGTCGACCCTCACGATGCAGCTCGCGCGCATGCGCCTCGGGCTCGCCACCAACACCCCGCGCGGCAAGGTGAAGCAGATCTGGCACGCACTGCGCTACGAGGCCCACTACTCGAAGGACGAGATCCTCGAGGCGTACCTCAACCTCGCCCCGTACGGCGGCAACGTCGAGGGCGCGGGCGCCGCGGCCCGCATCTGGTTCGGGCACGACGCGAAGCGCCTCTCGGCGGCCGAGGCCACCGCGCTCGCCGTGATCCCGCAGAACCCCGTCAAGCGCCGCCCCTCGAAGGAAGGGAATGAGGTTCTTGACGCCGCCCGCATGCGCCTCGGCGCCGAGATGATCCGCGCGGGCGTCTTCCCCGCGACCTACGAGGAACCCGTGAAGGCCCCGCTCAAGGTGAGCGAGCCGGGCGACCTCGCGCTCATCGCCCCGCACTACGTCCGCATGGCGGTCGCGGCCGCGGGGAAGGACGCCGGAACGCTCCGCGGGACTCTGAACCTCACGCTCCAGCGCTCGATGGAGGGGCTCGTCAAGGACACGGTGGCGCGCCTCTCCCCTTTTGGAATCCGGAACGCCGCGCTCGCGGTCGTCGACTCGCGTGACCGCTCTCTGCTCGCGATCGTCGGCAGCGCGGACTTCCGCTCAGACGAGATCGCCGGCGAGGTGAACGCCTGGAATGCGAAGCGCTCGCCCGGGTCGACGCTGAAGCCCTTCGTCTACGGGCTCGCCCTCGATCAGGGACTCATCCACGAGAAGACCGTCCTCATCGACCGCCCGGGGAGCTTCGGCGGCTGGGCGCCCGAGAACGCCGACGGCGCCTTCCGCGGGCCCCTCACGGCCGCCGACGCCCTCGTGCTCTCGAGAAACCTTCCCGCGGCGGAGCTCGAGCGCGACCTCTCGCCCGGTCTCTATGAGCTCCTCCAGCGTGCGGGGGTGAAGCTCCCGCACGAGAAGAGCTGGTACGGGCTCTCGATCGTGCTCGGCGGCGCCGAGGTGACGATGGGCGATCTCGCGAAGCTCTACACGATGCTCGCGGGCGACGGGCTCCTGAGACCGATCCGGGTTCTTGCCGATCAGTCACAGGCCGCCGAAGGCGAGGTTTTATCCCGCGAGGCGGCCTTTGTCGTTCAGAGGATGCTCGAAAGCCGCGGCGAGTCCGTGACCGCCGCCGGCGCCGCCCGGCCGCTCCTCTACAAGACGGGCACGAGCAACGGCTGGCGCGACGCGTGGACCGCGGGCTCCGTCGGCCCCTATGTGATCGTCGTGTGGGTGGGCGACTTCCACGGCGCCCCCAATCCGCAGCTTCAGGGCGCGCGGATCGCCGCGCCCCTCTTCAAGGCCGCCGCGGCGAGGCTCGCGGCCGAGCCCTCGCTCACCTGGCCCGTCCCGAGGAAACCCGCCGACGAGGCCTTCGTGAAGGGCCTCAGGGTCGCGCAGGAACCCGTCTGCACCGCCACGGGGGATCTTGACACCTCGCTCTGCCCGGAGAAGACCGTCGCCTGGATCCTGCCGGGCAAGACCTCGGTGCGCGACTCGGGCGTCTTCCGCGAGATCCTCGTGCGTGACTCGACGGGCCTGCGCGCCTGCCGCGAGGAGGAGGGCGTGACGAGGAAGGCCTGGGAATTCTGGCCCACGCACTTCCAGAAGGTGTTCCTCGAGGCGGGCATCGTGAAGGCCCCGCCCCCGCCCTGGGAGCGCGGCTGCGAGCGCACCGCGGGCCGCACGGGCGGCCGCCCGCCCGCCATCGTCTCGCCGCGCTCCGGCGTGGTCCTCTACACGGCGCCCGACGCAGCGACCGCGCGCACGGTTCTCTCGGCCGGCACTGACCCGGACGCGAAGCTCGTCTACTGGTACGCGGGCAACGCCTTCCTCGGCGTCACCGAGCCGCGCCGCACGCTCGTCTGGCGCGCGCCCGCGGGCAGGCACCGTCTCACCGCGACCGATGACCTCGGGCGGACGAGCTCGATGTGGGTGAACGTGAAGCGCCCGTAACTCACGGTAAAAATCGGCTTCTCACTGTACCCGCAGGCATTTCCCGCGAAAGACTTCGAAAAGTGTTAGTACATTTCGCAAAGAAGAAATCCTCCCCGGCGGGGCGAAACGGTGCTAATCTGAAATTGAAATCAAGAGGAAGGGGGCGTACCCCCGGAGGCACGGGGCCTGCCGGGCTCCCCCTTCCATCACCATAAACAGAGAACCCGAGAGGAGGTGCCGCATATGTCAGTATTCTCGAAGAAACTCGCGATGTCGCTCGTGGCGATCGCCGGTGCGGCCTCGCTCGCAGTCGTCTCCGCGCCCGCGTTCGCCGGTCCTCCGGGAGGCCCCGGCGGTCCCGGCGGCGGCCCTGGCATGCGCGGCGGCGGCCCCGGACCGGGCGGCGGCCATCACTACCGCTGGTACCGTGACCCGGGCATCTGGGCTCCGGCACTGATCACCGGCGCCATCATCGGCGGCGTCGCCCTTTCGCAGCGTGACCGCGTCGTCGAGCGCGTCGTGGAGGTTCCCGTGGCGCCCGCCCAGGCGGCCGGCTCCTACACGTGGTACTGGTGCTCGAGCGAACAGGGTTACTACCCGTCGGTGCAGTCCTGCCCGCTCGGCTGGCAGCCCGTCATGGGCGCGAGCCCCTCGACGCCCCCGGCCCCGCCGCGGTGATCTGATCCCTCTGAGGAGCGAAAAGCCCCGGTTGTCCTTCATCGGAAAACCGGGGCTTCGTGTGTCCGGGGGTCTCGGAAACAGTTCGAGCGGCCCGCTCCCTCACCTTCCTCAGAAGAGGAACTTCGCGCGGATGCTGACCGAGGCGGCGGAGCGCTCCTCATTGCCCCATTCGTACCCTGCGTCGAGACCGATGCGCATGCGCCCGGAGGCCGCCTCGACGCCGAGGCGCGAGCGGACCTTCACGTCATCGGTGAAGGTGAAGCCGTAACGGCTCTCGGCGCCGGCGAAGCGGACCCTGCTCGTGATCTCCGTGTCGCCGACGGTCGGGATCACGGCGAGCATGAAGGAAGGCTCAACGCGGATGCCGCCCTGCGTGTCGAACGACGTCGCGACGCGGGCGCCGACCGGGAACTCCGCGACGGTGGCGTCGGAGTCCTCGATCACGGCACCGTGGCCGTTCCCGAACCCGTCGCCGCGGACATGGAAGACGTCCACGCCGATGAAGGGCGTCACTTCGGCGAAGCCCGCGTCAAAGATCCCGCTCGCCTCGACGCCGAACGCGTACACGGCCGTCGTCGTTGCCGCGTCAACCTGAGCGACGCCTCCGACCGAGAGATCGCTCCTCAGCCACGTCGCGGAGAGGTCGGCCGTGAGGCCGATGCCCGCGAGCGCGGTCCGTCCGTAGAGCGAGAGGCCGTACCAGCTGAAATCGTCCTTCGCCGAGACGGCGCCGTTCCGCGTGCTGCCGGTGCCGGCCGAGAAGGCGGCGCCCAGCTTGCCGCCGCCGGCCGCGGCCTCGCCGCCCGCTGCGAGACCCCAGGCCGTCGTCTTCACGCTGACCGTCCCGGAGCCCGCGGTGGAGATGCCGTCGAGCTTCGTGCGGCCGCCCGTCATGTGCACCCAGAGGCGGTCGGCCGCATCCGAGGCGGCTTCCTCGCGGACGATCCGCTTCAATTCCGAGGCGCGGTCATGCGCCGTGGTCCAGGTCGCGAGCGCTCCCGCGGGGTTCATCGCCGCGTCGAAGCGCGCGGCGACGGAGGCAAGCGCCGAAGCGTCGCCCGAGGCGTCCGTGAGAAGCGCGTTGACGTACTCGTACGCGGCGCCCGTTCCGGCGGCCATGCCGGCGTCGGCGAGCGCCGCGCCCTGCATGCCGCTGCCGAACACGGGCGCGGCATCCTGGAGCGAGGCGCGGATGACGCCCCCCGTCATCGCGAGCTTCCAGAGAGCGTTGCCGGAGACGAGGTTCGCCGCCCAGTTCTGATTGGCGGCCGTGTCGCTCGTGAGACGGTAGCTCACGCCTTCCTGGATATTGCCCACCAGGACGGCCTTCGAGCCTTCCTCAACTGTGACGCTCGTGGCGGTGATGAGCGCCGTTCCATCGGTGACCGAGGAGACATTCGCGACGAGCGCGGAGTTCGCGGCGAAGGTAACCGAACCGACCGCGAACGCGGGATTCGCGGTCAGCGTTCCGTCGACATAGAGGCCGCCCGAGGCGGGATCAATCGTGATCGGCTGCGCGACGTAGACTGCGGCGAGCACCGCCCCTTCCGCACTGCCCCAGCTGAGCGCGCCGGACTCGAAGACCGCGGTGAACTCGGTTTCATCGGTGCCGCCGAGAACCGCATAGCTGTTCTCGCCGACCGCGATCCGGCCGTCGATGGCGGTGCCGGAGAAGACCATGCGGCTGCCGTCCGTGACGGGAGCCCCGTCCACCCAGGCCGGGTCGAGGAAGAAGGAAAGGCCGGCGAGCGTGCCGCCCGTGACCGTGAGATCGCCGCGCTTGCTCGTTTCGCCCGAGGTGCCGACGTAGACCACGCCAGTCGTCCCTTCGGAGGAAAAGTTCTCGACTGTCGCCGCGCCGGTGAGGTACGTCGCGCCGGCCACCGTGAGCTTTTCCACGCTGAGACTGCCGCCTCCCACGTCGACACGGGCGCCGGCCTCCGTGCGCAGATCGGTGAGTGTGAATTCGCCCGCGCCGACCTCAAGCGTTCCGCTCAGCCGGAGGGTGTCGGAGACCTTGCCGCCGTCGCCCGACTGGGTCCCGAGGACAAGGCCGCCCGCGATCTCCACCGTGCCCTGCTCACCTTCGAAGTCAAAGAGCTCCGGCGCGTCGTCCGAGCCGACGAGCATGAGGCTGCTGCCCTCCGCGATCCGGATGGTGTTCACGCCTTCCCCAATGCTGAGTCCAGAGACGCCGATCGTCTTGTCCACGGTCACCGTGCCCGATTCAGCCGCTGACGCGTCGACGGTGACGGTCACGTCGGAGAGAATGAGGTTTTCAACATCCCCGAGCTGCCCGAGGCCGATCGATCCCTTCGGATCGGTCGTCGTCCCCGTGAAGCGCACTGTGACGCCGTCCGCCATGAGCGCCGCGGCGGTCTCGGCATAGAGAACGTTGTAGAGCGCGTCCGTGATGACGACCTCGCCCGAACTGAGCGTCAGGCCGTCCTGGAGCGCCCCGGCGTCGGTGACCGATCCGTCGCCGAGCCCGGCCGTGAAAACCGAGTCCGACGCGGTGGAGAGCACGCCGCCCGCGAGGACAAACTCGCCGGAGTCCTCGAGCGCGAGCGAAGCCGCGGCGAGCGACCCGCCCTTCGTGACCTCGACGCGGCCGCCGGCGCCGACCGTGAGCGTCTCGAGTGCGTATTCGCCGCTCACATAAACCGCCCGGCTTTCCGCGGCATCCGTCGCCGCGACGCGCCAGCCCGTGAAGTCCGTCGCCGCCCCGTCAACGAGATGCCTGAGGGCGCCGCCCTTGAGGTACAGAGCCTTCGCGTCGATCTCTGCGACCGTCTCCGCCGAGGACTCGATCCAGGCGCTCCCTGCCTCGAGCGTGAGCACATTCGCCGCCTCGGTGCCCGAGACGCGGTAGACGGCGCCGTCTCCGAGCGTCCACTCACCCGAGACGGTGAGATCCGCGCCCGTCTCGTTCGTGAACTCCGCGCCCGTGATCTCGAGATTCCCTAGGAGCATCCTGGCGCCCGACTGGTTGGTGAAGCTGCCGCCCGAGATGACGAGCGTGGCCTCCGAAACCGAGGGCTTGGGTGTCCCTGCGGTGTCATCCGCCGTCGTGCTGATGCGGCCGGCGTTCACTGAGGTTCCGTCCGTGACAATGACGGTTCCCGCGTTGAGACCGAGCTTGCCGCCCGCGGCGACGTTGAGATATCCGGTCGAGAGCGTGCCGCCGAAGACCTTTGCGTAGGTGTTGTCCGTCCCGTAGTCGCCGATCTCCATGCCGCCCAATGTGAGCGTTCCGCTCCTCAGCTGGAGCACGACGGGCGTCTCACGCGAGTCATAGATCACGGCGGAGAGATCCGCGCTGCCGCCCGCGACGACGAAGCGGCCCGCGAAGTCGTCCCAGCCCGACGTGAGCGTGAAGACGCCGCCCTCGCCCACCTCAACGGTGCTGCCCGAGGCGGCCGAGAGGGTTCCGATCGATTCCGTGGCGGACGTGGAGTAGCTCGCGCCGTCAGAGAGCGTGAGGATGCCTGAGAGCGAGATGCTCGCGCCCGATTCGTTCGTAACCGTCGCCCCCGAGGCGGTGAAATTTTTGATGGCCACGCGCGCGGTCGAGGTGTTCGTGAAGCTTCCTCCCTCGATCACCAGCGTCGCTTCGGACTGAGAGGGCTTCGATGTCCCGGTGCCTTCGTCGGCCGTCGTGTTGATGCGGCCGGCGTTCACCGACTCGCCGTCCGTGACCGTCACCGTTCCCGCGTTGAAGCCGAGCTTGCCGCCTTGGGCGACATTGAGGTATCCGGTCGTGAGAGAGCCGCCGAAGACCTTCGCATAGGTGCTGTCCGTGCCGTAGCCGCCGATCTCCATGCCGCCCAATGTGAGCGTGCCGCTCCTCAGCTGGAGCACGACGGGCGTCTCACGCGTGTCATAGGTCACGGCGGAGAGATCCGCCTTGCCGCCCTCGACGACGAAGCGCCCCGCGAAGTCGTCCCAGCCTGTCGTGAGCGTGAAGCTTCCGCCCTCGCCCACCTCAACGGTGCTCCCCGATGTGGCCGAGAGGGTCCCGATCGATTCCGTCGCGGACGTGGTGTAGCTCGCGCCGTCAGACAGCGTGAGGATGCCTGAGAGCGAGATGCTCGCGCCCGATTCGTTGGTGACCGTCGCCCCCGAGGCCGTGAGGTTCTCGAGAACCACGCGCGCGGTCGAGGTGTTCGTGAAGCTTCCTCCCTCGATCACCAGCGTCCCTGCGGACTGGGAGGGCTTGGGCGTCTGCGTGCTCTCGTCGGCCGTCGTGTTGATGCGGCCGGCGTTCACCGACTCGCCGCCCGTGACCGTCACCGTTCCCGCGTTGAAGCCGAGCTTGCCGCCTTGGGCGACATTGAGGTATCCGGTCGTGAGAGAGCCGCCGAAGACCTTCGCATAGGTGTTGTCCGTGCCGTAGTTGCCGATCGAGACGCCGGCGAGTCGCAGCTCACCGCTCCGCATGCGGAGGACGACCTTGCCCGCGGTCGAGTCATAGACGGAGGTCGCGGCTGAGACGGTCGCGCCGCACACCTCGAGGACGGCGTTCGTCTCGAGGTCGAGCTTCGCGAGCGTGAACTCGCCGCCCTCCGCGATGAGGTATCCCCCGCCTGACACGCGAAGCGGACTCCCGAGGTTCCCGGATGCTGCGCTCTGCGCCTCACCGAGCACCAGGATGCCGTCGACCTCGACGCCGCCGGCGGTGCCGGAGGCGAAGGAAACGATTTCGGAGGCGGCGGCGTCGCCGTAGAGAATGACGGTGCGGCCGGCTCCGACCGCCACGGTCGAGATGCCCTCGCCCGCCGTCAGGCGGGCGGCGCCGAAGCTCTTTTCGATCGAGTACCGCGCGGCGTCCTGCGCCGGGATCGTGACGAGGACCGACGCGCCGCCGCCCCCTTCCGTCACCTCGTCAATGCTCGTCGCGGTGAGCGCATGGGAAGGCGCTGAGAGGAGAGTGGAGAGAAGCGCCGCGAGCACGGTGCGGCGGAGGACGGGGACGGCCGGTTTTCTGGATGACATCTGGGAACTCAGGCGGCGAATGACGGGAAAAATCAGGCCGCCCGGGCATCGGCGCGGAGGCGGAAACCCAGCGTATACACGGACGGCGGCTTGAGAGGAAGGTCATTATCAGACGCATCCTGGAATAAAGCAAACACTGTCGTTCGTCAGGTTCACTGTCGTCACGTCCGGCGCGCAGATGTGACAAGGGCGGCGTTCCGGCAAAGGAAACGCCGCCCTTCAAAAGGCTTCAGGTCCGAAGACCGGGATTACGCGACCGTGCTGCCCGCCTGCGCGTCCTCGTCATCGGGCTCCGCCGGAGCCTTGGGCTTCGGGGCGTTGCCGAGCTTCTCGAGGTAGGCCTCGGTGATGTCGCCCGTCACGTAGACACCGTCGAAGCACGAGCAGTCGAAGACGTCGATCGACGTGTTGAGGTCGTGGAGCGAGTCCTTGAGACCCTGGAGCGTCTGGAAGATCACCTTGTCGGCGCCGATCTCCTTCGCCACGGCGTCGGCGTCCTTGCCGTCGCCGCACATGAGCTCGGAGCGGGTCGGCATGTCGATGCCGTAGACGTTCGGGTACATCACGCGCGGGGCCGAGGAGGCCACGTAGACCTTCTTCGCGCCCGACTCGCGGGCCATGCGGACGATCTCCTTCATCGTCGTGCCGCGCACGATCGAGTCGTCGACGAGGAGAATGTTCTTGCCCTCGAACTCGACGGGCATGGCGTTGAGCTTCTGGCGGACGCTCTTCTTGCGCACGGCCTGGCCGGGCATGATGAAGGTGCGGCCGACGTAGCGGTTCTTGATGAAGCCCTCGCGGTAGGGGAGCTTGAGCTGCTTGGCGAGCTCCTGCGCGCAGGGGCGGGAGCTGTCCGGAATCGGCATCACGACGTCGACGTCGGAGAGGTCGAGCTCGTCCATCACGGTCTCGGCGAGGTAGACGCCGAGGTTGAGGCGGGCGCCGTAGACGCTGATGCCGTCGATGACGGAGTCCGGACGGGCGAAGTAGACGTACTCGAAGGCGCAGGGGTTGTGCGTCGGGTTTTCGGCGCACTGGCGCGTCGAGACGTTGCCCTGGAGGTCGATCCAGAGCGCCTCGCCCGGCTCGAGGTCGCGCTCGAGCTTGAAGCCGAGGCCCACCATCGTGACGGACTCGGAGCTCACCATCCACTCCCTGTAGCCCGACGGGGTCACGTTCGAGCCGAAGCAGATCGGGCGGATGCCGTGCGGGTCGCGGAAGGCGAGAAGGCCCTTGCCGGCGACGAGGGCGACCACGGCGTAGGAGCCGCGCACGCGCTTGTGCACGCCCGCCACGGCCTCGAAGACGCCGTCGGCGTCAAGCTTGCGGTTCGTGGTGACGCGGGAGATTTCGTTGGCGAGGACGTTCAAGAGCACCTCGGAGTCGCTCGTCGTGTTGATGTGACGGCGGTCGGTGTCGTAGAGCTCCTGCTTCAATTCCTCGGCGTTCGTCAGGTTGCCGTTGTGGGCGAACATGATGCCGAACGGGGCGTTCACGTAGAAGGGCTGGGACTCCTGGTTCGAGCTCGCGCATCCCTGGGTCGGATAACGGACGTGTCCGACGCCAGCGTTGCCGGTGAGGTCACGCATGTTGCGCGTGCGGAAGATGTCGCGCACGAGTCCCATGGCCTTGTGCATATGGAACTGCAGGCCGTCGAGCGTGGCGATGCCCGCCGCGTCCTGACCGCGGTGCTGCAGCAGCAGCAGCGCGTCATAGAGGCGTTGGTTTACCGGTTCGTTGGAAAGGAGAGCGACGATGCCGCACATGGAAGGTTCACCTCAGATGAAAAGGTAAATGGGGGAAATGGAGAAAAGGAAGATCGGTCCGGAGTGCACAAAGCCGCTCGGAATGCGGTTTCGAGCGGCTTCAGTGCGGGTATTCATTTCGTGTGACTCACGCGCGTGACGAGCCGCGCATGTCGGCGATCCACTTCGGCAGGTACGGCATCGACCAGTCGATGAGTGTCTCGGCAGGTCCGATCAGCACGGACTGCTGCCACATGCGGCTCTCGTGGATGCTCGCGGGCATGCCGAAGAGGAAGACGCAGGCGCAGACGACGACGATGCCGCGGATCAGCCCGAAGACGGCGCCGAGCGCACGGTCCTCGAAGGTGATCGACGCGACCTCGAGCATGCGCCGGAGAATGAGTCCGAGGAGTCCGCAGACGAAGAGCACGGCGACGAGGATCAGAACCGCGGCGATCATCACGCGCGGCAGCCAGCCGATGCTCTCGAGCGGAATGTGGAGGGCAAGGTCACCCGAGAAGTTCATCGCCAGAAGAATGCCGATCACCCAGCCAGCGATGGCGAGCACCTCGCGCATCACGCCGCGGACGATGCCGACGATGGTGGAGAGCGCGAGGACTGCGATGATGATCCAGTCGATTTCAGTCATTCTTCTCTAAGGGAGTTTCTGTCGGCCTCGGGCGGCCGGAAATAAGGCACGGGTATTGCTCTGTCTTTCAGGGGAAAAAGTGCCCGGCGGATTCACGCCGGGGAGCCGCGGGAAGCGGCTCTCCCCTTCGAGCCGATGAGATCCGTCATTGTAATTAAAAAGCGCCCTTTACTGTTTCCCCACCAGGGGCTTCTGTTCAATGCCGTTGAGCACGATCGTGCCCATGGCGCTCTCGGCCTCGGCGCGGGTGCTCCAGAGACCGGCGCGGACCTTCCAGAGCGACGAGTTCCCCTGGCGGGTCTTGTAGGCCGGGAGCCCCAGGAGCGCCATGCGCTTCACGACGCGCTCGGCGCCCTCCTCGCTGCTCGTGGCGAGCACCTGCACGTACCAGCCCTTACCCGTGGGCGGGATGACGCCGGAGGACTTCTGCGCGGGCTTCGCGGCAGGCGCCGGAGCGGGCTTCGCCTCGGCCTTCTTCACTTCCTTCGCGGGGGCCTTTGCAGGGGCCTTTGCGGGCGCCTTGGCGTCACCGGCCTTCTCGACCTCGCGGGCGAGATTGGCCTTCGCCGTCGAGTCCGTGCGGCCGAGCGTCGTGTCGGTCACGTCAACGTCGCCCTCCTGGGCCTTGCCCGCGGCAGGGACGGTGTTGATCGTGGTCGCGTGATCGGTCTCGGCCGGGATGTCCATGCGGGCGTTCTCGAACTTCGTCTCCTCCATGGCCGACTGGCTGTCGAGCACGAAGGGCGCAATGACGACGACGGCCATCAGGATCGCCGCGGCGCCGACCAGGCGGTGCTTCGTGCGGCGGCGCGCGAGGAGTTCGGCGTCGGTCGGGACGCTGCTCCGCTTCTCCGCGACGGGCGGACGCTGCTGGGTCGCGGCCTGGGCGCGGGGCACGGGCTCGCGGATCGGCGCGGGCTCGCGCGGCCCCTCGGGCTCCTGCGTGACCGGGTCGGCGAAGATGATCGGCGCGGCGCCGGCGTTCTTCTCGGCCGCTGCCCCGGCCTTCTCCTCCTGCTCCTTCTTCTCCTCCTTCACCGTCTTCCCGGACTTCTCCTCGGGAACGGGCTCGGGAGCGGGAGGCTCGGCGGCCTTCTCCTCCTCCGCGGGCTTCTCCTCGGCGGCGGCGGCGGACTGGTTGATGCCGTAGGGATCCCAGGGCGCGGGCTTCTTCGGCGCGGGCGCCGGAGAAGCTGCCGCGGGCGCGGCTGCAGGCGCAGCAGCCGGAGCCGCCGCAACTGTCGGAGCGGCAGCGGGTTCCTCAGGCGCGGGATCGGCGAACGCGAAGGCCGGGGGCGCGGAATCGGGGGAGGCGGACGAAGCAGATGAAGCGGACGAGGCAGGCTGCGCCGCGGGAGCCTGAGGAGCGGCGGGCTCGGCGGCCGCCAGACTCGGCTCGCGGCGGCCGTCCGACTGCGCGGACCCGTCTTCCGCGGCCTCGGCGGAAAGTTCCGTGAGCTTCACGCCCTCCGGGCGCGTGTTTTTCCGGAAGGGATTGAAGAAGGACATTTAGGGCGCCTCCTGCGTTCTTCGTTCTGAGAGGAGAAAAATGAATTTTATCAGTGCGCTTCCGGCCGCCCCGGCCCGCTTTCGGCGGGCCGAAGCAATTCGATACGCTTTTGGGAAACCGCCTTCAGCGGCGGATACCCTCTTCGGCGAAGACCTCGAGCGCCTCGCCCACGGTGACGAAGGACCCGAAGACGATGATCCGGATGCGGCGGCCCCGGCCCTCGTTCCTCACGGCCTCGCGCGCGGCGTTCAAGGCCTCGCGCACCGTGGCGAAGGCGGCGCGCTTCCCCTCCCCGACGCCCGCGGCGGCGAGATGGCTGCCGAGGTCCTCCGCGGACCCGCCGCGGGGGCCGGGAAGACCCGCGTAGAACCAGCGGTCGATCTCGGGGCGTACGGTCGAGATCACCTTCGTGCGGTCCTTGTCGGTGAGCATGCCGAAGACGGCCCAGATCTCGTCGAAGTGCCCGGCCTCGCGTCCGCGGGCGAGGTTCCGGGCGAGCACCTCCGCGGCCTGCGGATTGTGGCCGACGTCGATGATGATCGGGCACGGCGACTCGGTGATGAGTTCAAAGCGCGCGGTGATGCGCGTGGCGGCGATGCCGCGGGCGACCGCCTCCTCCGTGACGGGAAGGCGCGCGGAAAGGGCGGCGACGGCCGCGAGCGCGCCCGCGGCGTTGCGGTACTGGTTCTCGCCGGCGAGACCGGGCTGCGGGAGGTGCCAGACGAGATCCCCCGCGCGGAAGACGAAGCTTCCGTCCGCATCGGGGACCGCGGAGAAGTCGCGGTTGATGAGACGCAGATCCGCGCCGATTCTCTCCGCATGCGCGACGAGCGTCGCCGGGGGCTCGGGATCCGAGCAGATCGCGGGGCGGCCCGGACGGTAGATGTGCGCCTTCTCGACCGCGATCACCTCGCGGGTGGGACCGAGGAAGGCCGTGTGGTCGACGCCCACCGCGGCGACGACGGAGACGTCCGGGTCGATCGTGTTCATGGCGTCGAGCCTGCCGCCCAGGCCGATCTCGAGGATCACGACGTCGGGACGGGCCTTCTGGAAGAGCCTCAGGATCGCGAGACCCGTGTACTCGAAGTAGGAGAGCGAGAGCCCGTCACGCGCCTGCTCGACCTCCTCGAAGGCGGCGATGAGCGCGTCGTCGCTGACCTCCTTTCCGTCAAGGAGCGCGCGCTCGTTGAAGCGCAGCAGATGGGGCGAGGTGTGCATCGCCGTGCGGTACCCGGCGGCGCGGAAGACCGACTCGACGAAGGCGCAGGTCGAGCCCTTGCCGTTCGTGCCCGCCACCGTGACGACGGGCGCGTCGAAGCGGATCCCCATGCGGGAGACCATCTCGCGCATGCGCTCGAGACCGAGGTCGATCGGCTTCTCGTGGAGCTTTTCAATGTAGGTGAGCCAGTCACCAAGGGTGCGGGGCATCGCTTTTCCTCTTCGGGTGATCAGAAATGTGCATGGGCGGGACAGGAAAAAGCCCGCCGATCCGCGACGGGAGCTGGCGGGCTTCTCGGTCACCCTTTCTCCGTGCGGGAAGGGTGGATTTTAGGCGCTTCTCAGATGCCGTTCACGGGCTGCTTCTTCATGAGGAGCTGCGTGATGACGGAAATGCGGGCGCGAAGTTCGCGGCGGTCGACGATCTGGTCGATCTGGCCCTTCTTCAGGAGGAACTCCGAGCGCTGGAAGCCCTCGGGGAGCTTCTCGCGCACGGTCTGCTCGATCACGCGGGGACCGGCGAAGCCGATCAGCGCCTGGGGCTCGGCGAGCACGAGGTCGCCGATGAAGGCGAAGGACGCCGAGACGCCGCCCATCGTCGGATCGGTGAGCACCGTGATGAAGGGCAGGCCCGCGTCGGCGAGCGTGCGGGCGATCGCGGCGGTCTTCGTCATCTGGTAGAGCGAGACGAGGCCTTCCTGCATGCGGGCGCCGCCCGAGGCGCAGAAGACCACGTAGGGCGTGTGGCGGCGGACCGCCTCCTCGGCGCCGCGCGCGAAGCGCTCGCCGACGACGCTGCCCATCGAGCCGCCCATGAAGCGGAACTCAAACGCGGCGGCCACGATCGGCTCGCGGCGGAGCTGACCGGCCATCACGACGAACGCGTCCGTCTCGCCGGTCGCGGTCTCCGCGGCCTCGTGGCGCTTCGGATAGGGCTTGCCGTCCACGAACCCGAGCGGATCCTGCGCGCGGACCTCGGCGCCGATCTCCTCGGCCGTGCCGGGATCAAGGAAGGCGAGCAGACGCGAGCGCGCGCCGATGCGGAAGTGGTACCCGCACTTGGGGCAGACGCGCAGGCTGCGGTCGAGCTCCTCGGTGTAGAGCACCTGCTCGCAGCCGGGGCACTTCGTCCAGACGCCTTCGGGGACGACGCTCGTCTTCTTCGCGCTGCCGTCCTCTTCGCGCTTGATCTTCGGGAGAATGTGATTGATCCAGCTCATATCGGGCCTGTGGGGGGAAACAAAAGAGAAACTCAAAAATTATACGGTCCGCCGGGGCCCCGTCCCATGGGCGAAAACTTGGGGTTAAGCCCAAGGAACGGCTAGAGCTTTCGGCCGATGCGCCGCGGACCGCTCAGAAGACGCCGCCGAAGGGACTGCGGCCGCGCTGCGGAAGCTCCGGATTCTCCGGATACCCCACGCCCGTGAGGTAGAGCCCGGAGGGGGAGAACGTGGGGGCCGCGACGTCGCGGCGACGGGCGGCCAGCACCTCGGCAATCCAGCCGGGCGCCTCGCGTCCCGTGCCCACGTAGATGAGCGCGCCCACGATGTTGCGCACCATGTGCTGCAGGAAGGCGTTGGCGGAGATGCGCACGCCGACCAGGTCCCCCTGACGGATGAGCGAGAGCTCGGTCACGGTCCTCACGGGGCTCTTCGCCTGGCACTCCGCGGCGCGGAAGCTCGTGAAGTCGTGCTCGCCCACGAGCGCCTGAGCGCCCTCGCGCATCCGCTCGACGGCGAGGGGCCGGAAGACCCAGCCCGTGGCGTTCTCGTGGATGGGAGAGCGCACCGGATCGTTCCAGATCCAGTACTCGTAGGTGCGCGAACGCGCGGAGAACCGCGCGTGGAAGTCGTCCGGCACCGCCCTCACCCAGCGCACGGCCACCGTGCGCGGGAGGAACGCGTTGACGCCGCGGATCCAGCCGTCGGGCGCGCGCGAGGCGCTCGTCGTGAAGCTCACGACCTGGTGCGTCGCGTGCACGCCCGCGTCGGTGCGGCCGGCGCAGAGCACCTTCACGGGGTGGTCCGCGAAGCGCGAAAGGGCCTCCTCAAGCGCCGACTGGACGCTCGGGCGGTCAGGCTGGACCTGCCACCCGTTGAAGGCCGTTCCGCAGTATTCGATCCCGAGCGCAAGCGTCCGGGAATCCGTCATACGGCGCCTCCGAGACGCTCAAGGAGCTGCTCGGCCTGCGCGCGCTGCTCCTCGCTGCCGCTCTTTCTCACCTCGAGGAGAAGTTCCTTCGCCTCGTTCCTCGCGCCGAGTCCGATGAAGGAGTTGGCAAGCGAGAGCTTCGCGGCATAGGCCTCGTGCTGGGCACGCTGCTTCTCGGTGAGGCGCGGCGCGAAGGGATTGGCCTCGGCACCGGCGGCTCCGGCGGCCGCGGCGGCTGCCGCGCCGAGCGGCTCGGCGGTGAGCGGCGGCACGTAGGTGGAGCTCGTCGCCTGCATGATCGAAGCGGTGCTCTCCGGCGAGATCGTGCCGAGCTCGAGCGAGAGGTTCTCGATCTCCTCGGGGAACTTCTTCACGGGGGACTTGCGGTCGAGCTCGCCCGCCTCAAGGGGCGGGAGCTCCTCGTCGTCAGGCGAGAGCCACGGCTGATCCTCGGGAACCGGAGCGGGCTTGAAGGCGGGCTCCTCCTCCTCGGCGGTCTGGGGCTGGGGCTCGGGTTCGGGCGCGGGCACGGGCTCCGCGGCGAGCGGGGCGACGGGCTCGGCGAAGACGGGCTGCTCGACGACCGGGGCGGGAGCGGCTTCGGGCTCGGCCTCGGGCTGCTGCTCGGGAGCCTCCTCCTCGGCCGCTGCGGTCTCGGCTGCCTCGGCGCGGTCGGCCTCCATCTGGGCCTGCGTGAACGCCATCGCACCGGCGCCCATGGCGCCCGCGGTGGTGCCGTTCTTCACGGCCTCGTCAATCGTGGCGTCAACGGCCTTCAACTGCGCGTCCGTCGTCGGGGGCACGTCACGCTGCAGCGTCACGGTGCCCTGGGCGGGCGGCTGATCGATCGGAGTCTCATCCTCGGACTTGCGGCGGCGGAAGAAAAGCAGTGCGAGGAGCGCGACCACGGCGGCTGCGGCGCCGATTGCCCAGGAGACGGGAATGCCGGCGATGGTCTTGCCTTCCTCAGCGGGAGCGGATGCGGGTTCGGCGGCCTTCTCCTCTTCCTTCGGAGCGGACTCCTCGGGTGCGGCAGACTTCTCAGCAGCCTCGGGCGCCTTCTCCGCGGCGGCAGGGGCCTCGGCGGCGGGAGCCGCGGCCGTTTCAGCGACCGGAGCGTTCGCATCGATCGGCTTCACCTCGGCCGGGTCCGAGACGGGCGTCACCTGGGCCTGGTCCGGGGCCTTCGCGGGCTCGGCGGCCTTCACCGGTGCCGCAGGGGCGGCAGCGGAAGCGGCGGGAGCGGCCGGCGCGGCGGCGGGCGCGGCAGGAGCGGGAGTCGCGGAAGCCGCAGGCGCAGCGGGGGCGGCGGCAGGCGCCTGAGGCGCAGCG